>CAMYNQ010000148.1 GCA_947259785.1 uncultured Chromatiaceae bacterium
CTGGCCAAGAGCCTGGATCTTAAAGTGATTGCTGAAGGTGTGGAGACTGAAGACCAGCGCAATTTCTTGGTCATGCAAGGCTGTGACGAGGGTCAGGGCTATTTATACAGCCGCGCGGTTTCTGCCGAACGCTTGGAAAAACAATTACGTGCCGGTGATTTTATGTGTGCCTAGCACTACTCTCACAAAGGCGCCCTAGTCTTCATCACAATCATCTTTTAGTTTTGCTTCGAATTCCTGGGGCGGAACCGGGTGTGAATAGAGGTAGCCCTGGGCAAAATCGCAACCAGCTTCGGCAAGAAGCCTTTTCTGCCCTTCTGTTTCCACCCCTTCAGCGATGACATTCAAGTCCAGCTTGTGAGACATGACATTAATGGCCTCGGATAGGGCCATATCGCTGTCGCTATTTTCGATATTTCGGGTGAACGACTGATCAATTTTTAGATAATCGATATCAAACTTTTTCAGATACGAAAGAGATAAATAGCCTGTACCAAAGTCATCAATGGCGACCTGCATATTAGCATGGTGGAATTTATCCAGATTGGCGACCACATCCGTATCTGCATTAAGCAAGAGACTTTCCGTGATCTCAATGACAATATTCTCTCTTTCAATGCCCAGGTTTCTTACATACGCCAACCACGCATCTCAAATTTGGAGACTTGTGCAAAGCTTCCCTAAGCACACCGACTTGTCCTCGCTCCATGCAATGTTTCGTCGTCCTTCCAAACTACATCAACGGTGATACAACAGGGAGATCAACTCCCAATAACAAGCTTCACAGCTAGAACATCGGCACATAACAATTTTCTTATAGTTCATGTAGATAACTAGAAATCTTCTGAATCACTGAACATGGCGAACACCGCTCAACAACCTACACTGTCAAAGCGCTACTAACGAGGTTTCTTTCGAACAAATAAAGCTTCAGCGAACGGAACCGTTAAATGCTCTAGTACAGTTAAACCATTGGCAACCGGCCTCTCAATCAAAACATTATGGATTTGGTCGAAAAGTAGGAATTTTCACATGGCGATACAACGCCCGAAAAAGATACGTCTCGGTGACATGCTGGTTGAGCAAAATGTCATCACTGAAGATCAGCTGATGGCGGCACTTAATGCCCAGAAACAGACTAGCAACAAGCTCGGCCGTGAACTCATTGAAAGTGGTTACCTGACAGAAGACCAGCTGGTCAGCATTCTGGCCCGCCAACTTAATATTGATTTCATCGATATCCGCGACTATTCCATTACCCCTGAAGTCGTAAAGCGGATTCCTGAGGTTCAGGCGCGCCGATTCCGTGCCATCGCCCTTGCAGAAGAAGAGAACCATATTCTGGTTGGCATGGCAGATCCAACCAACATCTTTGCTTATGATGATCTGTCAAAGCTCATTGGCAAACCCGTCAAAGTAGCAGTCGTAAAAGAAGAGGACTTACTCAGCACCATCGACTCGGTCTATCGCCGCACTGCAGAAATCAGTAACTTCGCCGCTGAACTGGGCCAACAAATCACTGCTTCCGAAGGGGCCGCTGCAGACCACAACATCAATGAAGGGCTAGCTGATGCACCCGTTGTCAAGCTGTTACAAACCATGCTTGAGGATGCGGTTCAAGTAAATGCATCAGATATTCACATTGAGCCCGACATTAATGATTTGCGCATCCGCTTTCGCATAGATGGTACGCTGCGGGTTCAGACCACCACCGATTTACGCATTGCTGGTGCGTTGATATCAAGGCTGAAGCTGATGTCTGGCCTTGATATTTCGGAAAAACGCCTGCCACAGGATGGTCGCTTTCACCTAGAAGTACACGGCCACCAGATTGATGTGCGCCTGTCCACACTACCGATGCCCAGCGGTGAGTCGGCCGTAATGCGCCTGCTCAATCGGTCAGCCGGCATTATCGGTGTCGATGAACTCGGCATGCCGAAAACGTTGGTCGACAACGTCAGAAAAATCACCCATAGCCCTCATGGCCTGATGTTGGTCACCGGCCCCACCGGCAGCGGTAAAACAACCACCCTGTATGCCCTGCTAAGCGAGTTGAACAATCCCGAGGTCAAGATCATTACGGTGGAAGATCCAGTGGAGTATCGCCTGAGTGGCGTCAACCAGGTGCAGGTTAATCCGAAGGTCGAGTTGACTTTCAGTAAGGTGTTGCGCTCTGTGCTGCGTCAGGATCCGGACGTGGTTCTGATTGGCGAAATGCGCGACAAGGAGACCATAGAAATCGGGTTGCGTGCATCCATGACGGGCCACTTTGTGATGTCCACCCTGCATACCAATGATGCCATTTCCAGTGCGCTGCGATTGATCGACATGGGTGCCGAACCCTATCTGATTGCAGGGGCCCTGCGCTGTGTATTGGCACAGCGCCTGATTCGACGAATATGTACAAGCTGCGCTGAAACCGATTCACTCGATACTGCCACGACTCTATTACTTGAAGATATGGGCGAGGAAGTGGAAGGCGTCACTTTCAAGCGCGGACGGGGCTGCCGCAACTGTAATGCCACCGGCTATCAGGGGCGTATCGGCATCTACGAGTTTCTTGAAATGGATGCCGAGCTGGTTGAAACCCTGCACAACGGCGACCTGATTGAGTTCTCTAAAAAGGCCAAAACACGCCCCGGCTTTAAATCCCTAAAACAATCCGCCTACGAACTTGCGGTCCAGGGTGTCACCACCGTGGATGAAGTAGTGCGCGTCGGCTATGGCATGGAATTCTGATCGTGAGCATCTTTAGTTATCAGGGCCGTAATCAACAAGGGCAGCTGGTTAACGGCCAGCTCGAGGCCGACTCCGAGGACGCTGTTGCCAGCCATCTCATCGGTACAAACATCATACCGCTCGAAATCAATATTCAGACGGATAAGCTATCGTTCAAAAAACCGCTGAAACTCAAGCGCGGCAAGAAAAAAGTCGCCCTGTTTGATTTAATCTTTTTCTCTCGTCAAATGTATACCCTGATGCGTACCGGGGTACCCATACGGGAAGCATTACAGGGCTTGAGAGAATCCAGGCCCAGTGAACACCTAGCGGATATCATTGGCGAATTGCGCGATGGGCTGGATTCAGGCGAAGAATTAAGCACTGCAATGAGACATCATCCCGAAGTATTCACGAGCCTGTACATTAGCATTGTCGAAGTGGGTGAGACCAGTGGCACCCTGCCGGAAAGCTTTTTGAAACTAGTCAATTATCTGGAACTTGAGCGCGAAACCCGTGAGCGGGTAAAGTCCGCCATGCGTTACCCGATCATGGTCATTGGTGCCATCGCCGCCGCCATGTTGATCATAAATATTTTTGTCATACCCGCATTTGCCAGTGTGTTTAAGCAGTTTGGGGCAGACCTTCCATTGCCGACACAAATTCTTATCGCCACATCTAATTTCACCGTTAATTACTGGTATATAGTCGTTGCGTTTTTTGTAGCCCTGCCTTTCGTCATTCATTTTTATCTAGCAAAAGAAACAGGGCGATTGAATTGGGACCGTATAAAGCTCAGGCTGCCGGTGATTGGCGGCATCCTTTATCGCGCCACCATGGGGCGCTTTTCACTCGCCATGGCGATTTGCGTCAAGTCCGGCGTACCCTGGGGTCAGGCCATGTCTGTGGTCAGTAACGCGGTAGACAACACCTATGTTCGCGGTCACGTACTTAAAATGCGCGAAGATGTGGAGAAAGGCATCACTATCACCCATGCCGCCACCGCATCCAGGCTGTTCCCCACTATCGTGCTACAGATGATTCGCGTCGGCGAACAGACCGGTTCGCTCGACACTTTACTTTCCGAAGTGGCTGAATATTACGAGCGCGAAGTCGAATACCAGATCAAAAACCTGAGTGCTTCCATCGAACCTATCCTACTGACCTGTGTGGGTGTCATGGTTTTGATATTGGCACTGGGTGTTTTCCTGCCCATGTGGGATCTGGCCGGGGCCGCCATGGGGCGCTAAAACAACAATATATTATCGTTTGAATTGGCTAAAGTTTTACAGCAGATGACCCGAAATAATGAGTGAGTCCTGTATGAATGTGACGGTCAGCCAGAACAATCTTTCTAGGACGTTGAGACATCTAAATAACGAGGCACAATAAATGAAGCAGCAACAAGGATTCACATTAATTGAACTGGTCATGGTGATCGTAATTCTCGGCATATTATCGGCTGTTGCATTACCAAAATTCATTGACACAACTGGAGATGCCAGGGCAGCCGCAGTAACAGGGGTTGCAGGTGGGCTTGGTTCAAGCAGCGCCGTCAATTATGCCGCCTCCATTGCCAAGGGTCAGGTCAATGGAGCCGCCCTAGCTACTGCCAGCGCAACCACCTCGGTCATTGACACATCGGGAAGCTGCTCCGCAGCATTAGCAGGCAACCTGGTTGATGGAACAACGTTTCATGCTACCGACGCAGGCGCGTACAATGTCTCAACTGCAAGTGGCACCCTTACAAACGTCGGTGACAATGTAACTTGCACTGTGACAAGCAATGATGACACAAGCAAAACAGCCACGTTTATTTTGACCGGCACCAAATAGCACCATCATATTTCAAATCAATAAGGATGTATGACATGAGATATGCATACATCCTTTTTTGTTTAACAGGCTGTTGAAAAACGTCATGAGCACAGAAACGTCTGGGCAAAAACCGGCGAAAAAGCGCAGATCAGACTGCGTAAATGAGCATTTTTAGCCGGTTCTTAACAACGAATTTTCAAGCGCAATAGCATTTCAACAGCCTGTTAAGCTAAAAGGAGATACATTGATCCTCTCTGGGTAAACAGCCAAATTACGCTACAGCATGAAACATTCGATCCACAGCCATCGCGGTTTCACTCTTATTGAACTGGTACTCGTCCTTCTTATTACCGCCATTATGGCCACTTACGCTGTCATACAGTTTCCTGGTGGTTCAATCAATCTTTCCACCCAGGCGGATCAGATCATGGCCGATATCCGCCACACCCAGTCACTCGCCATCAATCGCGGCCAACGTTACCGAATTAACTTCAACAACGACCGTTACTGGATCAGCGATGCCGATGGCACCACGCTCTACAACCACCCGGCCAGTGGCGGCACGACCATTTTTCTCGACACAGGTATCACCTTAAGCAGCCCCCATGCGTTTTTAGTGTTTGATGGCCTGGGCAAGCCCTACACCAATGCCTTGACGCCAGGCACTGCGCTGGCAGCTGATGCCGTCATCACGCTATCGGCAACGGGTGACACACGAACCATTCGCATAAGCCCTGAAACCGGCCGGGTGATCAAGCTATGAGAAAATCATCTCAAAAAGGTTTTTCTCTGATCGAGCTGGTCATTTTCATTGTCATAACCAGCTTGCTGTCCGCGGCCCTGTTTGCGGTATTTTCATCCGCCTTGCTCGGCCCCGCACAAACCAGCAGTGCCACCCAGGCCATGCGGTTGGCTGTTGAACGCATGGAGTTGATCCTGCCACAACGGCAGGTACTGGGCTTTACCTCGTTCAGCCTTCCCAATGCCGACCCTTGCAAGATGGGTTCGGCACAACTTGCCTGTAGCAATATTCCAGGCAGCTATACCGTCGACTCAACGATTGATGATAACTGGGGTGCCGACACCAATTACAAAGTCGTTACCGTCAGTGTCAGCGGGACAGCCACGGCAACCCTGACGGCCCTTGTAGCGGATTATTAAGATGGCCACTGTCAAGCAGAGACAAGGCGGGTTTTCACTCATTGAGCTGGTTCTGGTAATCATCATCCTGTCTATCATTGCCGCTGTCGGCAGCCAGATGCTGGGTAACGGTTTCAATGCCTACTTTACCGGTCGTGACATTATCAATGCTGAATGGCAGGGTCGATACGCCATGCAGCGCATCATGCGTGAATTGCGCCATGTGCGCTCGGCAACGGCAGGCGACCTGGTGATGGCGACCAATCAGATCACCTTCACCGACAACAATGCCAATGTCATCACCTATGCCCGTGCAGGCACAATCCTGACTCGCAATGGCACAGCGCTTGCCGATGGCGTAACCGGCCTGACCTTTCATTATATACAGTCCGACGGCATCACTACGGCGGCAGTGGCCAGTGATGTTTCCTACATCAGCATCAATCTGGATGTCAGCCTTAATGGCTCAAACTACAGTCTGCGCAATACACTGCACCCGAGGGCTTTCTAATGAAAACCTACCAGCGTCAGCGCGGCTCACTCATGATTGTCACCATCATGATGATATTGGTACTGGGCTTTATGGGTGTGGCCATCAGTTTTATGTCAATCACCAACACCCATAACGCTGTCGATGAGCTTGCGGCGAATGAGGCATTTATCCTGGGGGAATCAGGCCTGGAGCGCGGCATCAGGGAATGGAGCCTGGCACCTGCCACCTATGGCGGTGAAGGCCCGGTCAGCTTTGGCAATGGCAGCTTTACCGTTGCGGCACCGGTGATCCTGTCTGCAACCCAGGCGCAGATCAGCAGCACTGCAACCGTGCCTACCGTGGGTGGCAGCGTCAGCCGCACAGTCACTGCCACCGTAGATCTGGGCGGACCACTCTATTCGAATCCAATGAGCTCGTTGGCCGATTGGCCGACCGAAGTGATCACCAACAATCAGGGAAACAACTCAATCGCCGGTGGCGGCCTACGCGCCAGAACCAGCAATACAAACGGTGCCATCTATACAGGATATCGGGAAACAGACACGGCACCACCTTTCATCACCCTCACGGCAGGCCAATCTATCAACCTGGACCTAAACTACAAAAAGAAAACTAACGGAGGTGGTGGCGCCCCAGTTAAAAACACTATGGAGGTTGAAATGGTCGACACAACCGGCACCAGTTATGTGATCTGGTCTGAAACCACTCTATTAGGTGATAACCTCTGGCATGCTGCAACAACTAGCTGGACAGTGCCCGCCGGGGTGAC
>CAMYNQ010000149.1 GCA_947259785.1 uncultured Chromatiaceae bacterium
TCCAGAATATCTGTCACTGTAACGATTGAGGTAGCGAGTTAAGGTGGATACGACTTTTCGTACCCACCTCGATGGTTTAATTTCCTGTGTAATTGGCCGCGATGTAGTGGCCATCCAGACTAAAAAACAAATACAAGGTTTGCTTTGTCTGATCGCTTACTTTGTTATTTTTATATGTAATAACCCATTCTGGTCCCTTGGAGTAGCTTTTCTGCTCTACGCTGGCAGCTGTTACCCCCGACCATGTGGCGTCTATTTTTCCTGTATCTGAAAGTTGCTTTACTTTCTTTGATGCTTTGGTAACAGCCTCGTCACTGGAAATCGGCGCGAGTGAATGTCCGCCATCAGCATCATGGCTATGCCCGGAACCCGCCATAACAGGTGCGCCAAATAGTAGCGCCGACAATAATAGTGTTGTAGTTAAAATTTTCATAAACCCTCCAGATATGTTTAGTTGATTGAGTCGTGATGTTGTGGTCCGTCGTGCGTATTCGATCCCTCATCATGGGAATGGCCATGATCTGAACAGGCCGATATTGAAATCAGCATAAAACTCGCTGCCAATGTTAAAAATAATTTCCGCATTAGTGTACTCCTTTATTCAATTGAGTCGTGAGTTGATTCTTTGATGATTTTGGCAGTTAGTTCTTCATTCATTTTTATATGTTCATGAATGTGGTTGTCGGCACTAAATCCGAATTCATCTGGATCGGTTACGTGTGAATAACCATGCATCTGCATCATGAACAGAAATAGTCCGGCAAAGATCAGTCCGTAATTTGAGATCACACTGAAGGGTGTAAATGAATCAGCCTTGCGCCAACCGGCCAATATCAACAACATTGCAGCCAAGGCCATTATCTGTCCCACCTCAATGCCTATGTTGAAAGAGATGATATTCATCAGCAGCTGATCTTCACTCAAGGGCAATTGCTGCAGTCGCGTCGACAAACCAAGGCCGTGAATCAAGCCTAGGCTAGTGATCATTACCAGCATGTTGGGTGGTTTAATATCCAGATATTTCTTAAATCCCCCCAGATTGGCAAAGGCGATGTAACAGACACTTAAGGCAATCACCGCATCAATTAAGAAGTAATTGACTTGAATGCCATTAAAGGTGGCAAAGATTAGGGTGGCACTGTGCCCTAGAGTGAATGCGGTAATGTATTTAACAATATCTTTAAACCGGGTAAGGAAAAAGATGATGCCGAATACAAACAGTAAATGGTCATAGCCAGATAACATATGGGTGGCGCCAATCCACAGGTAACGTAGATTTCCACCCTCGATGATTGATTGTTTCTCAGCTTCTGACATGCCATGCCCAAAGGCTTGACTTGCCACCAGCGTCGCTACGACGGCCAAGAGCCAGCGTGATTGTTTAATCACAGATAACATAAATACCTCGATAATGTGTTGTTTAAGACGCCAAGTGACGTCCTAATATTTATTAGAATTGTGAAGTATTACGAGAGGCAGGGTGGGGCGCGGAGATAGATTGTTGATCGATCAAGATAACTCAGCTTGGTATTGAGAATGACCGGTAACTCCGTGTCGATAGGTTGAAACAGGCTTAGCTGTTGGAGGACAGAGGAAATAGCAGCCGTGGCGGGTGTTTTCTTTTTTCCACTTGCTAGATTGTATTCGTGGTCAAGTTCTACAACGCTTAAATCTTCGCTTTGCAGGGGGGAATCAATCGTATCTGTGTGGTGGCCAGCGAGCTGATGGCTGTGGGCCTCAATACTATGCTGGTGGTGGCTGCCATCATGGTCATGATGTTCGGCTAAGTGGATATGCGCCGCTGTCCACTGCATTGTTAGGAATGCGGTGATAAGCACAAAAAGCAGCATAGTATTTGAGCGGAATTGAGTCACATTTATAATCGGATGATTCGCAGCCAAAAAGTATATCTGATCGTACTAATCCAAGCTAGTCCAGCTTGTTATAATGGCACCTGACGATAAACAAAGAACCCAATGAAGATACCAAAGAGATTACATCCACTTGTCGAAGACGGCTTGATCGATAAAATCATCTGTCAGTTGCAGAGTGGCAAAGAGGCCCAGGTCTACATGGTTCGCTGTGGCGGAATCGTGCGCTGTGCCAAGGTCTATAAAGAGGCCAACAAACGTAGCTTTAAGCAGGCTGTGCAGTATCAGGAGGGCCGAAGTGCCCGCAATAGCCGCCGTAACCGCGCCATGCAAAAGCGTACCAGTTATGGTCAAAAAGAGAGTGAACAGGCTTGGCTCAGCGCCGAAGTGGATGCCCTCTATCAGCTTGCCGCCGCCGGTGTGCGTGTGCCCCAACCCTATGGTTTTGTTGATGGCGTGTTATTAATGGAGCTTATCACTGACAGCGAAGGCCATGCGGCACCGCGTCTCAGTGAGGTCAGCTTTAGCCCTGAGCTGGCGCTGGAATATCATGACCGTCTCATCAGCGACGTGGTGCGGATGCTTAGCGCCGGCCTGGTACACGGTGATCTTTCTGAATTCAATGTGCTGGTTGACCCGCATGGCCCCGTCATCATCGATCTGCCTCAAGCGGTGAATGCCGCTGGCAACAACAATGCGCCGATGATGCTGGCGCGCGATGTCAATAACATGAGCACCTACTTTGGTCGCTATGCCCCTGAGCTGCTCAGTAGTGCTTACGCTAAAGAAATATGGAGTTACTATGAGGCAGGCACGCTTCACCCCGACATCAAACTTACCGGTAAGTTTTCAGAGAGCACGGTCGCCGCTGATGTTGACGATGTATTAAAGGTAATCAGTGCCGCTGAGGCAGAGGAAATGGATCGCCGTCGCCGCGAACAAGAAGCGCGTGAGCAAGAATAGTTAGTGCTCTGTGTCGGGGAAATCCAGCAACTTCAAAACACGTTTATCCAACAGTGCTGTGTATGGCTTAAACACCGCTCTGAGCTTTAGGTAAATATCAACACTGGAAAAGGCATCATCACTGGCATACTCAAGCTGCAACGGTGATAGCTTTTCTACCGCCCAGTTGGACGTCGTAGCACGTTTACTCTTGCGTAGTTTTTGATTCAAGACCAAGGCAACTAACTGTTTGGAGCCAACGCTGTTTCTACGGCCAAAGGCACGAAAAATTGTCCCTAAATCAACAAATCCAGCGGGATAAAATCGATAGTCGCTTCTCAGCTTGTTGAGGTCATCTTTAAGACCTACACCAATCTTTATACTATTTTTATGCATCACAAGTTCAGCCAACGCGGTGGTATCGGTGATTTTTTGCATTTGAAAAATGTAACATTTGGAACTTGAGCTGATCTGAATGATAGAAATGCCGTTGCTTTTTTCACCCTTCTTAAAGTTAGGCTTTGATTCCGTATCAAAGCCCAAGTAGCGGGCCTGAAGCAAGTCGTACACCGCGTGATTGAGGTTGTGATCATCCACCAAAGCCACTTCACGGCCATGATCTTCGTAACAGGGCAAGCCGGCAATCACCGTCTTGTCGACCTGGCTGGCATAGTGCCTCACCAACGCCTGATATTCAGCTGCCTTGTTGTCCATCAGAATGTTATCGGGGCCGGTGATAAAACTGTATAAGCATGCTGCATCAAAATAATACGCCTACCGGCAGGTAACGCCACTGCCCCGGCTGTAGTTTGCCCATTGGCACACGGCCAATACGAAGACGCTTCATCGACACCACTGTTAGTCCAACGCTGTTGCACATAAACTCAATCTGACCAGGCCGCACATTCTTCAGTGCAAAGCGCATATGGGTTTCACTTTGCCAACTAACCTTGGTGGCAGGCAGTATCCAGCCATCACGCATCATCTTGCTATTAAGCCGCTCAAGTCCATTAGGCTCGATCTCACCATTCACTTCAACGCTGTACTCTTGCTCATTCTTGCTGGCATCCTCAATTAAACGGCTCACCACCCGGCCATCCTGGGAAAACACCACCAACCCAGTGGCGCCAACTTCTAGCGGGGCAGTCGGCTTTAGTCTGGCAAAGTGACGTTTGAGTGTGCGAATGTCGGAGCTGTCGTTAGGCGAACGCGTGGCCGGGGTGATTAGTTGCAACTGGGCGGCAGGGTCGTTTACATCAATGCCAGCAGGCAGGTGGAGCAGTATGGTCATCAATGCAAGGGGGGCCAGCGTGGCATCTGCATGTAACTCAACCTTTTGCTCCAATATCATAAACTGCGGTTGATCAATGATTTCGCCATCGACCAGTACCCAGCCACCTTCAATATATTTTTGAGCATCACCACGGGAACAGTGGATCAACTTAACCAAATGCTTGTCGAGACGTATAGGCACTCTCATGCGGGTAACGCCTTATTAGTCAGGGGCTTGTTACACGCTAGCAACCGTTCTTTTGTTTTCATAGGTGAATTCTCAATAAGCGGCCGTAACCATCTGTTATTAAATAAAATAATGCATTAAATCATCAAGGAATGCTAACACAGTCAATTTCAGCTTGTTCGAGAATATTATCCGTTAGGCTGGCAGGTGAGGGCCTAACTCTGCTAATCAACAGCTAGCTCTATCTTTGTGTTATGTCAGAATGTCCTGGCTCACTAGGCAATATTGGGTCAAATAAATCGCCAAATAAACTGTGCAGTATTAGTTTTTGCTCTTCTTTTTTAGTCGAGGTGTTTGTTTCTTGCCAAGGCACCATATACAAAATCTGTGGTACTTCTTTGTTTCCCTTGATAATTGTGGTTTCGAGTTCAAGAGATTCTTGGGCCTGAATATTTGTGGCTACAAACAATAGAGCGAATGTCACGTTTAGTGGGTTTATTATTTTCATGAGGTTTTTATTTCAAGTGAAAGTTTTAGCTCTTCTACCCAGTTAGCCGTTGTTTCATCGCTATAGTCTATCAACTCCAGGTAGCGTTGATAGTGGTTGACGGCCTTTTCTATGTTTTGTAAATAGATGTCATAGAGCAGACCGAGGTTGTGGTGTGCAAGGGCGTAGTCGTCTTTGTAGTGAAGTGCTTGTAGATAGCGAAACTCCGCTTGTTTTATATTTCCCTTTTTGATTTCGATGAGGCCAAGTAGGTTGTGTGTTTGGGCCATTGCTGGGCTTTTTTCCAAGGCTGTTTTTAATAAATCTTCAGCTTTGTCAATATTGTCACGTTTAAGCTGAATCAGGCCTAGGTTAGCCCATGGACCGGCGAGTTGTGGCCGCTTTTTGGTAAAGTCGAGCAAAATCTGCTCAGCCATATTAAATTCATTGTCGTTAATGTGAGTGATGGCCTGTTGATATAACTGAATTTCAAACTCGGGGTTATTGGTGACTTCCTTCGTTGCCACAGAATTATCAATATAGTCAGGCCGACTTTGTTGGCTGCAACCTGAGAGTGAGAATAAGCTGAATATAATCAAAATGCTAATGTAATACATTGATGTAGGCATCTGCTTTTGCTTCTCGTTGGTATCTGGCGGGGAATAAAATTTTCAACTGATTGTGACTTTGACGAACCCAGGTATCATAAAGCCCATCTTTAATATAAGAGAGGTTTACTTCAAAAAACTCGATAGCTTTTTCCTCAAAAGGAAATGCCTGATCCTCAATTAATATTTCGTATTGTTCAAGTTCATCATCATTTAGCTGATGAGGGCGTTCGGAGCTAAGCAAGGCTTGGCTAAATGTTCTGTATATTTCGGCGATGCCATGTGTCGCCTCGGTTGTAGTTTCTTTTACCCCATATACAGAGGCATGGCCAAATAATTTGACGGCCTGTTGCATGGACTTTTTCTTCTTCTTTAAACTTACTTTCAATGGCAATGTGAGTTTCAATTGTTTATAAATTTTATATTCATTTTTTGCCAGGGATAGAGCGGTTGAAGAGGCGATAAATTTTGTTCGGTCAGTTTTCTCTTCCCTGGTTACATTTTGATCGGCGTTTAATACTTTGTGTCGCCATAGATTGGCATTATATGGTTCGTTTATGGCGAGATATAGGTTCGTAAGCTTGTGCATGGCCTCCATATGTTGAACGTGTAGCTGGCGGGGGGCTTCTGCGAATTCTGAGTATGCGTTAATAGCTAATTGGTTCTCGCCATTGGATTCATAGAGTTCAGCAGCTTTCCATAATGCCGCATTTATTATTGTTGGGTCATCTTCAGACTTAGACATTTTTACATATTCTTGCGCAGCTGCAATGTCATGGCCAACTTTTAAATAAGCTAGCGAAAGCTTTTTGCTCATCTCACGGTTAAGTTCGTGACGGGGGAAGAGCGCCTGGAAGTCTTTTATCATATTGATGGAATCATCCCACATCAAATTACTTATGCTTAGCTTTATCGCCTCGTCCATACCGATGGCAGCAGTGTCTGATTCAGGAGCGACCTGAGCGATACGTCTAAAGTCCTGAATTGCATCTAGTATATTCCCACTATTTTTTTCTATGTTTGCTTGTTGGTAGATAGAAAAAGCAAGTTTTTCCCTGATTTGGTATTGGGTTCTATATGTTGGATTGGCTGAGTTTAGAATAGATAGATAGACACTTTCAGCGTTTTTATATTGTTTAAGTTCTAAGTATGAGTGGCCGCGAATAATAAGCGCATTTTCAAAACTGGTGGAGTCAGCAGTATCTGGAATTGTCTTCGTCAGTTCAATAGCACTACTGTATAGCTGTGCTGAGAAGGCCAATTCTGCTGCATGCGTCACTATGTTGGGCGAACGTTGATCATTAGGGTAGAGTTGGCTGTAGAGGGTTGCATATTTAATATGTTTATCCAGAAGTTTTAATTTATCGGCACTCTCTTGCTGGGCCTGGTGCAAGCGACTGGTAATTAAAATTGTGTGGTACGCAGATTCTTTATTCAGGATAATATCGGCATCGTAAGCAGCTATTTCGTAATGATAAAGCGCTTCTCTATGGTCGTT
>CAMYNQ010000150.1 GCA_947259785.1 uncultured Chromatiaceae bacterium
TGACCCCTTTTTGACCCCTTTTCTGGAATTACGTGCGGGTATCGTAGAAAAGCATTGGAGTTCAAACGCTGCAAAACAAGCGCTGTTGGTTGTTTCACAACTGACACCCTATGAAGCGGCACATTTATTCAAGGAACTTGGCGCAATGCAGCCGTCAAAAAGCAGTTTGGATCGATTACCTAAAAAGTTAAGTCGCCAGTGGGAAAAAAGACGTGATGAAATTGAGCTATCGATGCGAGAGCAATTTAAAATACCAAAGGAAGCGGCAACATTGGCAGCTTCACTCGATGGTGTATTAGTTCCGATGCAAGATAATGTAGTTATACCCGGCGACTCTCGACATGAAGAAGCTAGCATCCTTTCTGAGCAGTTCGATGCAGTTCAGCATATAAAAATCCGTTCCATTGGCAGTTATGCGCCTATTGAATTTCAAGCGCACTTCTTCAAAAAACTCTGGCGAAGTGTCACCTTAGGCACCTTCACGTATAAAGTCACGATGCTGTGTTAATCAACACCGCTTGATTTCTGCCACAATGCTTGGCTTCATACAAAGCGTTGTCTGCCGCCTCGATCAGACTTGCCACATCACTATATGGCGATGCCGTGGCGATGCCGGCGCTGAAGGTGACGTTGAATTCAACAGTCCCATGAGTATAAGCAATTTTCGCAAAACTCTGACGCAGGCCATCGATCAATGTACGGGCTGTTTCAGGAGACGTATTTGGAAAAACAACGGCGAACTCCTCGCCACCGTAGCGAGCAACCGTATCCGACTTTCGCAGCCGCTGCTGGAGTAGATGTGCCAGGCTTTTGATCACCCGGTCACCCACTGGATGTCCATAATTGTCGTTGATTGACTTAAAATAATCGATATCCAGCATGGCAAAGCTAAGTACCCCCTCTTGACGCTGTAGCAGCGCCAGTTCACTTTCCAACGTAAGCTTCAGGGTGATGTGATTCAATAGCCCAGTAAGACTGTCGCATGTCATTAGGGTGTTCAAACCACGAAACCGTTGCGCTCGGATACTTACTGCAGCCACCAGGTGGGCATCACTGATGGGCTTTTGTAGAAAATCATCACCACCCATTTTCAGTGCATCGAGCTGCTGGCTTAACCCGCTCTCGGTAGAAAGATAGACAATGGGCAGCCCCTGATAACTTGGATGCTGCCGGATGATTTGTGCGGCTTCAATCCCCGAACAATCGGGCATGTAAAGATCCATGAGAACGAGTTCAGGCCCAAATTCAGACATGCTATCAAGTAACCGCGCAGGATCATTAATGACCTCTACTTTCATACCGGCAGCCTGCAAGACTGCCGAATAATGCTCTGCCAGTAACACTGAATCCTCAACAATCAGCACCCGAAAGGGCTCCGTCACATCAAAGCCCCGTAGACAATCCAGCTTCTCCACCAAGGCGGTAAAATCCAGCGGTTTTTTAAAGTAAGCACGTCCACCCGCGCGCAGTGCAGCCAGACGGGCCTCCCAATCATCTCGCGCCGAGATAAAGATCAAGGGTACATGCGACTTACCCAGTGCTTGAAGTTGTGGCGCAATACTAGGGCCTTCCATGTCCCCCTCTGGCAGTGCGATATCCAGAATGAGCGCATCTGCAGGGCACTTTTCCTGAGCCTGCATAATATCAGCGGTCGAGGGGAATGACTCTGCAACGTAACCAAAGTGCTCCAGTTGGCTGACTATCTCTGGTGCTAACAGATGATCATCCTCTAACACATACACCAGTGTCCTGGCGTGAGCTGTCGGTTGAAAAGTGGTTGCAGATGACTCTTCGTGAGCATTATCAGCCCCGCTGATGGCCAAGGTATCGAATTGGGCCAGGGCGTTATTGATGGTTTCTGCGTTCTCCACGTTGGAATAATCGGCATCGGCCAGTTGCACCAGAAACGCTTCAAGCAGTCGCGCCTCCTTACCGAGACGGGGAAAGCCAAAGGTTCCGGCTGAGCCGGACAGACTGTGGACTAGTCGATATAGCTCCTGACACCGCGCAGTCTCATTGGCCCCATCCTGCACAGCCTCCCATGTGTGCCGGATGGTTGCCAGCCGCTCAGGCAGTTGCACAGCAAAGGCTTGTTGCAGTACCCGAAGTTTGTCCACCTTGGTTATTTGTTTATCAGTCACTGCGACGCTCCAATATCGCGCGGATATCAGTGGCCAGCGTCATGGCATCAAACGGTTTGCCTATCACGCCAAGTGCCCCCAGGGCCTTATACTGCTGTACCTCGTCAGCCTGCACCTTGGCCGTCATGAATATCACTGGGGTGTTGATCAGACCAGGCAATTCACGCAGTCGCAGCAATGTGGTGGGGCCATCCATATCCGGCATCATGACATCCAGCAGGATCAGGTCTGGCGAGAGATTGGCTGCCCTCTCCAGAGCTTCATTACCTGAGGCGCAGGCGATCAGTTCAAACCCTTCATCCTCAAGGGCAAACTCTGTCACCGCACGAATATCGGCCTCATCCTCGGCGTAGAGAATCTGTATATCCTTGCTCATCGATCTGTTTCCTCTTTCATATTCAAGCTGTGTTTAATGGTCGCGAGTAGCTGCTCATTGCTGGTGACAGACTTGGTCAGTGCTGCTACCACCTGATCGGTGACTGTTCGGTCAGGAATCTGTGCCGAGAAGATCACCACCGGGCAACGCCCCTTGAGTTCATCCAGCAGGTCCAGACCGGAGCCATCCGTCAGTCCCAGGTCGAGAATAACCAAATCAAAACTCTCATCTACCATTACCTGACGTGCAGCGTACAGGCTACTAACATGTGTGACATCGGCCAACTCTTCAAGCAGAACCTCGGTGACCTGAACAATGTCCGGATCATCTTCAACGTGCAATATGCATGGCCGTGCCACACGATGCAAGGCCTCCTGCAGCGCCTGCTCCAGACGTTTCTTATCCACTGGTTTTTGTATCCAATCTATCACGGCAACGGCATCACCACTGAAAGCGGCTTGCCCTTCATGGGCCCGACCAGAGACGACGATCACAGGTAGCTGTGCGGTGCCGGGGTCTTCTCGCAACTCCTGTAGGAATTTCAAGCCGTCGGCATCCGGCAAGGTCAGATCCAACAGCATCAAGCGGTAGGCATTTTGCCCCAGCAATGTTCTTGCGCCGGCGGCGGAGCCCGCGATATCACAGACCAGTCCTTCCGGTTCAAGCATATCAACCAAAATTCGAGCGACATCCGGGTTATCTTCACAGATCAATATCCGAATACCGGGGACAGCTTTATCGCTCTCTGTCACGGCTTGCCAGGCCGGCAGATCAAAATAAAAAACCGTGCCCACGCCGACTTCCGTCTCGTAACCGATATCGCCGTCGTGACGTTCGACGATAGCCTTGGTGATGCTCAAGCCGAGACCGGTACCGCCCTTGTCCCGGGTATCGGAACTATCGGCCTGGGCAAAGCGCTGAAAGATCCGGCGGCGAAACTCCTGTGGAATGCCAGCGCCGTAATCCCGCACCGCGACCCGGAAACCTGAACCATGCGCTGCCACACAAACATCAACCGTACTGTCCTTGAGCGAATATTTCACCGCATTGGAAATAAGATTAGAAAAAACCTGTAAAAGACGGTGTTCATCAGCCCGCACAGACGCCTGAGTGACTTGCCTATCAAGCACCAGTCGCACCTGATGTTTGCTGGCGTAACCTTCATTGTCTTCAAGTGCGCGAGCTGCCAGGGCAGCCAGATCTACAATGCGAAAGTCAAATTCGAGACGACCCGCCTCGATCTTTTCCAGATCAAGGATATCGTTAATCAACAGGGTTAGGCGCTCGCTATTGCGTTCAGCCATTTCCAGCATGCGTCGCGCCTTTTCCGGCAGTTGCATTGCAGCCTTACCCAGAACGAGACCCAAAGCGCCCCTGATTGAGGTCAGCGGTGTCCGAAGCTCATGACTGACGGTGGAGATAAATTCAGCCTTCATCTGTTCCACCTTTTTGCGTTCGCTGATATCACGAGTAATACCGACAAAATGCCGGACGCTATCAATAATCACTTCACTGACCGCCAATTCCATCGGGAAGGTGGTGCCATCTTTGCGCCGACCGATCAACTCGCGCCCGATGCCGATCACCTTTTTTTCGCCGGTTTTAATGTGGTGTTCCAGGTAACCATCATGCTCACTGTGATAAGGCTCGGGCATCAGCATCTTCACATTCTGGCCGATCACTTCTGCATCGCTATAACCGAAGATCCGCCTTGCCGCCGGATTGAATGATTCAACCGTGCCACGCTCACTGATAGTAATAATGCCATCTACGATATTATCAATGACTGCAGAGAGTCGTTTTGTCTGCACCGCAACTTTATTCTCCAGTTGTGCGGTAGCCAGCTGCTGATTCTCGGCAAAGGCGTTGATCGCCGCATACAGGGTGTGAAATTCATCACGAGCCGATGTCGCATCAACACGCACCGTCAAATCACCCGCTTGTAACCGGCTTGCCGCAGTTGCCAGATCCACCACTGGTGTCAGTATTTTTCTTGAAATAAACCAGACAATAAGTAGCAGTGAGAACAGGCCCATGAGAAGACTGAAAAACAGCATTTGATTGAGCGCCTTGGCGACGCCAGCAAAGACTACATCTTCAGGAATATGCAGGGTCAGCAACCAGTAACGGCTACGGTCCTGTGGTGAAAAGTAGATTTTCTGAAAACCATCCAGCTCTTTATCGTCATCATCACGTCGCATAAAGTGATCTTGATGGGTGGCTATTTCAGCCAGATCAGGTTCAACCGTTTGAAACCTGTAGTCAATCGCCCGCTCCAATCCGAATGTCTTGTCCGAATCGGAATGTTTGATATAGTAACCCTCCTCATCGACAATATTTCGCTGCACGCCATTGGCTTCGGAGCCGACATCATTGAACAGCCGTTCGGTAGCGAGATTGATTACAATCAGGGCAGCAACCTGACCATGGGTGTCGTGGACTGGGCTAGCCAGCCTCAATACCGGCAGATGCGGCACCTGAATGACACCATGTTCCTGGTTCAAGGTGACATCGGAATAGTAGGCCTCACCCGCTTTTAGCTTAAGGGTTTCGCTGACATAAAGTGAGTCAGACTTGTTTTGCAGTTTGTCGTCGGCAACCACTATCACTTCACCATCAGCGCCTGCCTGTACCCTGACCAGTTCATCACCAGCGGCAGCGATATATCGGATCTGTTGATATTCGGGATGGTTGGCCAGAAAAGCACCGAAAATTGTTTTTAAGCGGTTACGCCACTCCTGCAGTGTATTGCCGTTTTTCGGATCAATACTGTTGTTGGCGCGGGCACGAATGATAGCCTGGATAGGCGGCACGTCATGCAGCGACAAAAGATTTTTACGGTGATTGTTCAGCGCACCTTCAATTTCATGTTTAAGCACCGAGAACTTACTCTGTTCCAGTTCGATGACTTTTTGTTCGGCGACATTTTGTGACTGCCAGTAACTGGTAAAACTGGTCACAATCAGCACAAGAAATATCAGCCCGCCCAATACAAACGTAGTTTTACCCCGGAGTCCTAATTTATAAACATCATTCATGCATTCACCCTTCTAAGGAATCATAAACACCGAGCAGAAAATACTCGCTATGGGGTGCCAAAAAACAGACAGCTCTAATCATGTTAAATTTCATACTCAACTATCGGCCTCTCGACCAAAGTTATGAAGAGATAAGAGCTTATATAACGGAAACATCGGCCATCTCACCCTCTGAATTTCACCAATATAAAAAATGAATCTTGTGCTGTAAATTCAGAATGGCTTGAAGAGTCTGATAGAGCAGTGATCAGCCATACACTGTATTCAAAAATCACCTCCAGCGCTGAGCTAGCTTCCAATGCTGCCATCTGGATAGGATTAAGGTCTATATTTGATGAACGACAGCAGGAAGTGTAGGGGCTCAATAACCGATTGTAGGATGCTTGAGACAGCGCGCGACCACCATTCCTTATATGCCACGCATAGCCGCTATTCGATAAAGCAGCTGATTCATTTTGCTCTATTTCTATTCAAGCAGGCCAGGATTGCTGAAGTTAAATCGCCGCGGTACATGGAGAGCTATGCGAATAGCGAGCGAGCTAGCGCAAGCCCTCGGTAGGGGCCGGGCAACTTGCAGCATCTTTCGGAGCATAGCGTAGAAAGTGCCGTAATTGCTTACTCGCCCCGTCAGTCATATATGGTTCATCCCGCGTTGCAAGGGAAATCTTGTTTTGGATAAAAGATAGTTGCAGTCATATATCCGGTCTCATAATAAAAGAATGTATTCTTTGGGTCCTGATGGATTACCCCTGGGCTTTGTTTGTGGCCACGCGGAATAGCTAACGTTTCACGCTGAAAGACATTTATGTCTATGGACCGGTCGTTACCCTGATTTATTGTAGCGAATGTCCTGCATTCAAGTCATAAGTGCATAACCGGTTATGCACTTATGACTTGAATGCAGGCTGTTCCTTTTTTGAACTCTGCATTGTAAGTTTTTCGTTTCATATGCCACCTCTTCAGCTAGATTAAACCTTAACTGGGTGTCTAATATATCGGGGGATGCTCAGTATTTTTGCGCGGTGGAGATGCTGATGGGCTTTTGGGTGTTTGCGCCGTAAAACAGCCACGGGGTCGGGTGGTATTGCAGCCAATATTGTCGAAGTAAATATAATAAACTGTCGGGTAAGATAACTTGCCGATCTTTGTGTCCTTTACCCTGCGTGATTCTCAACAGATGGCGTTCACCATCAATTTCCGCTACCTTGATGTTCACCAGTTCCGACACTCGCAGTCCGCAGGCATAACAGAGGGATAACATGGCGCGCTGTTTCAGTGTGTGCGTGGCCTCGAGT
>CAMYNQ010000151.1 GCA_947259785.1 uncultured Chromatiaceae bacterium
GATGCAAAGGATGCCTCAATCCAGACGGATTACCAGGACGGTATGTTATTCATCCGTTTTCAAATGAAGGAAGAGTCTTAATGGAACATGCCGAAAAAACAACGCTACCGGTTTTACCTATCAAAAATAGTGTGTTGTTTCCCTATTTAGGTATGCCGATGGTTGTGACTCGTGTTGCTTCAATGGCCGCGATTGAGGCTGCCTTAAGCAGTGAAGACAAGACTATTGCGATTTTTACGCAAAAAAGTGCTGATGTTGATGAGCCTGGCGAGAATGACTTATATGCCATCGGCACGGCGGCTGTGATTAAAAAGATGGTGCGCATTGATCATAGCTTTCATCTTGAGGTGCATGGTATTGCTCGTATTAAACATCAGGGCATGGTGCTGGAAAAACCCTATCTCAATAGCAATGTGCATTATTTGCCCGAGCTATCTGATACGAGCACAGAGATTGAGGCCTTGCACCGCGAGATGATCGAGTTGGCCAACAAGATGCTGGGCCTGGTAAAACCGCAGATGCAGATGAATCTGAGCTTTGTCCTGTCGGATGTTGAGATGCCGGTGAATCAGGCATATCTGTTAGCCACCTTGTTATCACTTGATGTTGAAAAAGAGATATCAATATTGTCTGCTGAAAGCCAGCATGAACTGTTTGAACTTATGAACGGCTATTTAAATCATGAAATCCAAGTGCTGGAGTTGCGGCACCAGATTTCAAGTCAGGTTGAATCCAAGCTCGGACATGATCAACGTGAATATTTATTGCGCCAACAAATGCGCACTATTCAGGAAGAACTGGGTGAGCAGCGGCCGGAACAGGCCGATGTGACTGAATTGCGCCAGAAACTGGAAAAGGCTGAACTGCCTGAATCAGTACGCAAGGAAGTTGAAAAAGAGTTGAATCGTCTTGAACGTATGTCGTCGGTGTCACCTGAATACCAACTAACCCGGACCTATGTTGAACTGGCCATCGAGCTGCCCTGGACTCAGACTACCGACGACATGCTTGACCTGGATCGCAGCCAGCAAATCCTCGATGAAGACCACTTCGATCTCAAAGATATCAAACAACGCATTATCGAGCATTTGGCGGTGATGAAGCTCAACCCCAGTGCCAAGGCGCCGATTCTCTGTTTTGTCGGCCCACCGGGGGTGGGTAAAACATCGGTTGGCCAGTCTATCGCCCGGTCGATGGGGCGTAAATTTGAGCGCATGAGTCTGGGCGGTTTGCACGATGAGGCAGAACTGCGTGGCCATCGTCGCACCTATATCGGTGCCATGCCTGGTCGCATCCTGCAGGCCATCCGTCGTGCCGCTGTCAGGAACCCACTGCTGATGCTGGATGAGATCGACAAACTCGGCAAAGATTTTCGTGGTGACCCTGCCGCCGCGCTAATGGAAATACTCGACCCGGCGCAGAACTTTGAGTTCCATGACAACTATCTCGACATGCCTTTTGATTTATCCAAGGTGTTTTTTATTACTACCGCCAATACCTTAGATAACATTCCTAAACCGTTGCTGGATCGTATGGAGGTGATGCGACTGGCCGGTTACAGCGATGAAGAGAAGGCCCAGATCGCACGGCTCTATCTGATTCCCCGGCGACTGGATGAGGCCGGACTTAACAACGAACAATTGAGCATAAGCGATGATGCGCTCAGTTATATTATTCGCCGCTATACCCGCGAGGCAGGGGTGCGTGAACTGGAACGAACTATAGGTAGTGTTGCGCGTAAGATTGCGACCAGAGTGGCCAGGGGTGATGACGCAGCAGTGACCGTCAGTCCTGATATGTTGGTGGAACTATTAGGCCCGGCACACTTTTATGCCGAACAGGCACGACAACAACTTGCAGCCGGTGTGGCGGCAGGATTGGCCTGGACAGAGGCGGGTGGCGATGTGCTTTATGTCGAAGCGGCGCTGTTGGCTGAGGGCAAAGAGTTGACGCTAACCGGGCAACTCGGTGACGTCATGCAGGAGTCAGCCAAAACGGCGCAAAGCTATGTCTGGGCACATGCGGCTGCGCTGAACATAGACCAAGAAAAAATTCGTAAGTCCGGTGTCCATATTCATGTCCCTGCTGGCGCGGTACCTAAGGACGGTCCCTCGGCGGGCATCACCATGGCCACGGCTTTTGCATCGCTCTACCTCGACAAGCCGGTCCGCAGCGATACCGCTATGACTGGCGAAATTACTCTGAGTGGCCTGGTGCTGCCTGTCGGTGGTGTTAAAGAAAAAGTGCTTGCAGCACATCGCGCCGGTATCCGCCGCATTATCCTGCCGCAGGAAAACCAGAAAGATCTGACCGAGTTGCCAGAACATGTGCGTCAGTCACTTGAGTTCGTTTATGCAGAACGTGTCGACGCAGCCTTGCTTGCTGCCATTGTCTCTAGCGATGATGCTGGCACTGACAAAAAAGTGGCTAGTCGTTTGCGTTGAATAAGAAAGTTTTACTTATCAAAAATAATAATAGCTTAGGGTTTGAACTAAACTTTTGTTAATGCACCTCCAATAGAAAAGCGGG
This sequence comes from uncultured Chromatiaceae bacterium, assembly GCA_947259785.1. Lineage (GTDB taxonomy): Bacteria > Pseudomonadota > Gammaproteobacteria > Tenderiales > Tenderiaceae > Tenderia. The sequence continues at coordinate 2,530 of CAMYNQ010000151.1, forward strand.
GGATATTATGCAGCAACTGGCTAACAAGAATGATAGCCGAGCAACTAGCGATGCGCCTGTTGAACTGCTTAAGGTAGTTCAGGTGTTGGTTGCGGAGCTACATTCGCAACAACTGGCCAGCCGGCCAGTGACACTCGATAGTGAATTAATGCGTGACCTTGGCCTGGATAGCCTGGCCCGGGTTGAATTGCTTGCCCGTATTGAGCAGCGTTTCGCTGTGACCTTACCCGAGCGGCTATTTGCTGACGCAGAAACACCACGTGATTTACTCCGTGCCGTGTCAAGTGCTGCTGCCCAAACACAATCGAAGCTGGTTGTTGAAACTGCCGAGTTAAATCTGGCTACGGCGGACGTGGTGCCTGGTAGTACCAGCACATTGATTGAGGTGTTGCAATGGCATGTGCGGATCCATCCAGACCGGCTCCATATTCGTTTTTATAGCAATGAAGGTGAGGGTGAAAGCCTGAGCTATGCCCAGTTATGGCAGGGGGCGGAGAGACTGGCTGCCGGGCTACAGGCGCGTGGCTTACAAGCAGGTGAGGCGGTCGCGATTATGCTGCCCACCGGCCGCAGTTATTTTTTCAGCTTCTTCGGCATCCTGTTGGCCGGTGGTATTCCGGTTCCCATCTATCCACCGGCACGACGCTCTCAGCTTGAGGAACACCTGCGCCGCCATGCCTCTATTTTGTCTAATTGCCGCGCCACGATGCTGATCACTGTGCATGAGGCAAGGCGTGTTGCCCAGCTGCTCAAGGTACAGGTGGAGACGCTGAAGAATATTGTCAGTGTCGATGAACTTGCTTCGAGCACGGATGAATTTATCATGCCAGTAGTGGGGCCGCAGGACATTGCCTTTTTGCAATACACCTCTGGCAGCACCGGTGATCCGAAAGGGGTGGTGTTAAGCCATGCCAATCTGTTGGCCAATATTCGCGCCATGGGTGAGGTGGTCAGGGCCGATAGCTCTGATGTCTTTGTCAGTTGGTTGCCGCTCTATCATGACATGGGGCTGATCGGGGCCTGGCTTGGCAGTCTTTATTATGCCGCCTTGTTTGTAGTGATGTCGCCGCTGGAATTCCTGCTGCGACCGCATTCGTGGCTGTGGGCGATTCACCGTTACGGTGGCACGTTAGCGGCATCGCCAAACTTCGGTTACGAGTTGTGTTTAAAAAGAGTAAAAGATGCCCAGATAGAAGGGCTTGATCTTGGCACATGGCGCGCTGCGTTTAACGGCGCAGAGGCTGTTAGCCCCGACACGATGCTGAATTTTCATGATCGCTTTCGGCAATATGGACTGCGTAAAGAATCGCTCAAGCCGGTATACGGTTTAGCCGAATGTTCTGTCGGGCTGGCCTTCCCGCCCTATGGCCGGGCCATGATCATTGATCCCATCCAGCGTGAGCCTTTTATGCGCAGCGGTCGGGCTATTTCAACGGCAGCAGATGATGCCAAGGCGCTGCGTTTCATCTCTAGTGGCCAGGCATTGTCAGGCCATCAAATTCGCATCGTTGACCAGGCCGGGCTTGAGCTGCCAGATCGACAAGAAGGGCGGATCCAGTTTCGTGGGCCTTCGGCCACTAGCGGCTATTTTCGCAATCCTGAGGCAACTGCGCGACTGTTTGATAAAGAGTGGTTGGATAGTGGTGACCTGGGTTATATGTGCGATGGTGATCTGTTTATCACCGGTCGGAATAAGGATGTCATTATTCGCGCCGGGCGCAATATCTATCCCGATGAGCTGGAGGAGGTGGTAGGTAATCTGGAGGGGATAAGAAAGGGGCGGGTGGTCGCCTTTGCCAGTCGTGATACTGGCATTGGCTCGGGGACTGAACGATTGGTGGTGGTCGCGGAAACGCGGCAAAAAGATCCCGTTATGTTGCAGGAGTTGCGTCGGCAGATCAACGTGATTGCCACAGACCTGACAGAGACGCCTGCCGATGATGTAGTGCTGGCGCCACCGAACAGTGTCCTCAAGACTTCGAGCGGCAAGGTTCGTCGTGCGGCAAGCCGTGAACTCTACGAACGTGGACAGATCGGCAAGACACAGAAATCGAACCTGTTACAAATAGTGCATGTCGCTGTGGCAGGGTTGCGCCCCCAGCTGCGGCGTTTGCGGCAGACCTTGCTGACCAGGCTGTATGGCATTTATGCCCGCCTGATGTTTTGGCTGCTTGCACCGCTGGTATGGCTGGCAGCAGCTACCTTGCCACCGATAGGCTGGCGCTGGGCTGCCATACGTACAGGTGCACAGCTGTTGGCAAGGGTGACAGGCACACCTTTCAAGGTCCAGGGTCAGGAACAGCTGCCGCAAGCCGGCCAGCCATGTGTGTTTGTTGCCAACCATGCCAGTTATCTTGACGGCCCGGTGCTGGTGGCGGCGCTCGCTCGTCAGTTCAGTTTTGTGGCCAAGGCGGAATTGCTAGATGATCCGATCTCACGCATCTTTCTCACCCGTATCCAGTCAGAGTACGTCGAACGATTTGACCAGCAGAAGGGCATTATCGATGCTCAACGCTTGGCCACGCTTGCACAGCAGGGACGATCGCTTGTGTTTTTTCCTGAGGGCACCTTTACACGTGTATCCGGCCTGCTGCCTTTTCATATGGGTGCTTTTGTCGCAGCAGCAGAGGCGAAGCTGCCGGTTGTCCCCGTTACCATCCGCGGTACCCGTTCTATTTTACGCTCGGATACCTGGTTTCCACATCATGGTGCGATTACGGTGACCTTTGGCGAAGCTATTTACCCGGACAGGCTTAGTGATAATGCAAGCGATAACAGATGGGCAGTTGCCGTGAAACTGCGTGATGGTGCACGTAAAGAAATTCTATGCCACTGCGGTGAGCCTGACCTGGGCCATGAGGTACATCCGATTTAAAGCAGGCCCTTTGAATTGACACTAGAGTTTTGGTCGTGGCAGATTGCGTTGTAGTCGACGTTGATTGTTCCACTCCTGGCGTTTTGCCTGCAGGTATTCATCACGTTCAAGTTCATGAAGCTGAGTGGCGTAATTCTCTGTCAGGTCAAACCAGGTCTTGATGCGTGCTTCAAAACGTTCGCCAGAAGAAAGGTGGGCGGTATCGAGGAAGGCCCTTAGCGACAGATAGTAGCGCATGACGTTGCGCTCAATAATGCCTCTTATCCCCTTTATATATTTTGGTGTGCCTGCGGCGGTATTGCTTTCCAGACTGAATCCAACCTTTGACTGCCCTAGTGTTGCCAGATAGGCCTGTGTGCCGAGGCGGCTTCTAAAGCTGGTCAGGTAGGAAGAGTGAATTCGCACATAGGTTGCACCCTCGAGCGGAATCGCTTCAACGATAATGCGGTAATCGCTGGTGCCAAAGGGGCCTTGTTCGGCATCCAACACCACCTTCAGGTAGTTGTTTTCTAATGTTGCTACCTGGTAATCGTAATTTAATTGAAAGGCTGCCTCCGGTGCTTGGTAGTATTTGCGCCCGGCATAAAAGGCTAGCAAGGTTTTTCCGGACTGCTGCTGTGATGTGCAGGATTTAATGTTTAGATTAAGCGGCATAAATTCACACCAACTGCCGGGGTCGGTCAGGGCCGTTGCCACATTATCAAAAGGTCGCTTGATCAGGCTATAGACATCTGCGCTGAGGCGGTTATCTATTTCGTTAGAGTGAATATTGAAAGGAAGTTTAAAGAAAGATTCAGAGGCATTGAGCTGTATTTTCTGGTGATGCAGCTCTAATATTCTAGCCCCATCAATATTGGCCCAGGCCAGTGCCGGAGCCATAATTGAGAACAATAATGTAAACAGCTTTACAGCTTTCATGAATCGAATTCTTGCTATGAGACTGCGCATTATTAATTGGAGCGGCTTGTCGGGAAAAAGTTCAAACAGGTCTTACAGTCTGCGGAGTGATGTGGTTGATGATCATAAAAAGACTGAATGGCTGTGCTGCAGGGTAGTTATACCTACCTGCTATTTGCACTGGTGAGCAATCAAGTATTTATGCTGTGCTGAATATATAGGCAGCTATGTGAAGAAACCATGGAAATACAGGTTATTCAATTAAATCAAGAGTGGCTTTAATAGCTGGCCTAGTCAGGTGAAGCTTATTTAAATCCCCTTTCCTTAGTTTTTATGTCAACTAGATTACCGTTACGAAATGTCAGGGTGCGCATGAAACGGGATGGGCCGAGGTTAAACGTCCATTCATCGACCGTTACCCTGATTTGCTTTCTGCCACCGGCTATTTTATGTGTGATCGTTTCATAGCGCTGCTCTTTCAGGTTGGGCTCGCCGCACTGTGCGACTATCTCGGCGGAGGTGGCACCCAAAGAGAAA
>CAMYNQ010000152.1 GCA_947259785.1 uncultured Chromatiaceae bacterium
TCATTGTGTCTGCAAGCAGACACCTTACAGGCGCCCACACCGGCAACCCGCCGATTATCACGGATATGTCTTGAGGCGCTGAGGAAGGTATCACAGTCAGGATGTACACCGTTGCCGATGGTTATGGCCCGGGCGTGACACTTCTCCTTAACGTTGTAGGCACATTCGTTGACGCTGCAGCCAGAAACAACGGGTAAGTCAATGGTCATTTTCATGGAACTATCCTCCCTGATACTTGCTTGGTGGTATGGCCTTTGCGTAATCCTTGCATTGGTTCTCCACCCTGTCAGGTTTCTTGGTGCAATTAGCATCCGAGAAACGATTTAAATAGTAAGACGCCAGAGGCTACGGCTTGTTGGTCAAGGCGGGTTAACAGTTTAGTAAAATGTCAGCGTCTCCACACCAACACTTCTGCCTCCGATGCATTCCGACTGTCGGCCAATTAGTGATGAACGCACACTGCTTTCAGTGTATTCATCGTCTCTAGATAAGACATGCCTGGAGTTGTCTCTTCTGAGCACGCCACGATGTCGTCGATTGAGATGATGCCTTTTAGGTGACCACTATCATCGATGACCGGTAAACGTCGCACCTGATAAGCCTGCATGGCTTCTAAGGCGGCATGTATGTCATCTTTTTCGTTGCAGGTATACAACGGCCGACTATTGGTTACTTCTCGGCTGCAAAGCTCCCAGAGCGGTTTGTGGTTCAAGGCACTCGACATGGCTATATCGCGATCGGTGATAATGCCAATAGGTGTTCCGCTTGAGTCAGTAACAGGCACCGAGCCACAGTTATTGTTCCACATCGTCATTGCCAACGATTCCAGGGTGTCATCGGGACCACAGCTTTTTACATCTTTTTCCATTACATCGCGTACTTTCATGACAGTTTCTCCTTTTACTGTATGCAATCAAAGATCGAGTGGGTGTGTTGTGTCAGTAAGGTGTAAGCCCTTTCCTGGTTTGGTGAGTCATTGAGTGAAATTTTCCTCCAGATTGTTTAAAAAAAACTATAGTCAATCTTGCCACACTGGCGGGGAGTGTTTTTTTAGACAAGCTTATGTAGTGAATGCTAGACCATGCACCCCCGTCTTCAAGTGCGCGGATGATGCTTCGAAACCCGTATAATAATTGTCATGATGGCCTCCTTGGCATAACAGGTATTTTGAACGGTATAGAGAACAATTAAGCACCGATTTCCATATCGGTAATGCTCTTTATTAATTTTCGGGGTGTTAAATATTATTTGCAGCCGTAAAAAATATAGATCAGGTCAATGTATGAAACAAGGCGCTGGGGAGAAAACTATCTGTCCGCCAATATGGAGGGTTCATTGGTGAATGAAATAATCTCGGTTGATAGGGTTAATCCGTGTGTTTTATTATTTTATTGGGTTGATCAACTTTTATGCTCAGGGTTGTTAATACTGCGCGGCTGCGCGAGTCGGCCCATAGATTGGCTATCATGATGTTTGGTTGTCTGATACAACAACGATGGATTTTTTTTCGAGCGCCGCTCCCAGGCACTCTTCAATTTGTTCACGATAAAGGGTTTCCTCTTTTTCCAGCAGCGTGATTAGTTTGTTCAGCTTGTCACGGTGTTGTTTGATGATATTGCTGGCACGAAGCTCGGCCTTGATCAATAGTTCACGCACGGCATCATCTACCACCTCGGCAGAGTGTTCACTGTAGTGGCGTGGCTGAGCCATTTCCCGTCCAAGGAAGGGGTGTTCTTCGCTCTCGCGCAGATCAACTGGCCCCACCGCTTCAGACATACCCCAGCGCGAGACCATGGCGCGGGCCATGGTGGTGGCCTGATGAATGTCATCGTCGGCACCGGAGCTAAGTGTACCGAGCAGTTCTTTTTCAGCGGCCCGACCGCCAAAGATCACAGCGATACGGTCCTGTAGATACTCCTCGGGCATGGTGTGGCGCTCGTGCTCAGGTAGCTGCTGGGTGCCCCCCAGGGCACGACCGCGCGGGACTATGGTGACCTTGTAGAGGGTGTCGGCATGGGCGGCAAAATGGGCTACCAGGGTATGGCCGGCCTCATGCACGGCGAGGCGATGGCGTTCATCGGGTTCGATTGCCAGGCTGCGCTCAGTGCCCATCAGCACCTTGTCACGTGCCTCATCAAAGTCGGCCATGGTCAGCTGTTGCTCATCCTGTCGTGCCGCTAGGATCGCTGCCTCATTGACCAGGTTCTTGAGCTCGGCACCGGAAAAGCCCGGTGTACCGCGGGCGATCTTGTCCATGTCGACATCAGCGGCCAGTGGTGTCTTGCGCGCATGTACTTTTAAGATTGCGACCCGGTCATTGAGGTCGGGCAGATCCAGCATCACATGACGGTCAAAGCGGCCGGGCCGTAACAGGGCAGGGTCGAGCACATCGGGGCGATTGGTGGCCGCCAAAATCAGCACTGCTTCACGCCCGCTAAAGCCATCCATCTCCGCTAGAATCTGGTTGAGGGTCTGCTCGCGTTCGTCGTGACCACCGCCCAGCCCGGTGCCGCGGGTACGGCCAACACTGTCCAGCTCATCGATGAAGACGATACTGGGCGAACTTTTTTTGGCTGCCTCGAAAAGGTGGCGCACCCGTGAGGCACCGACACCGACAAAGACCTCGATGAACTCGGAACCGGAGATGGAAAAAAACGGCACGCCGGCTTCGCCGGCCAGGGCTTTGGCCAGCAGGGTTTTTCCTGTGCCCGGTGCTCCCATCAACAGCACACCTTTCGGTATCTCGGCGCCGAGTTTAAGAAATTTCGCCGGATTTTTCAGGTACTCGACCAGTTCGGTGATTTCTCTTTTTGCATTCTCCTGACCGGCGACATCGGCAAAGGTCACTTCCGGCACCTCGGCCTCTTTGGCCGGCGCTTCGAGAAAACCGCTGAGTTCCTTGGGACCGCCAAAGCGTCCCAGGTTGCGCGCCGCGCGGGTCATGAGCCAGAGAAAAAGGCCTAAGAGCAGCAACCAGGGCAGGGTGGCGAGGAGTATTTGTGTGAACAGCCCTGCTTCATGTGGCGCTACGACAGTGACGGCCACGCCGGCATCTTCGAGGTTGAGTAGTAATGAATCATCGCCAAAAGCGGGAATACGACTGCGAAAAATGGCCCCTTTCTGGCCTTGTGGTCCAATCGCCCGTGGCACAAATAGCTTTCCATTGACGATGTCACCGCGCAGTTCTACCTCGTCCACTTCACGTTCCCTGACCAGGCTATTGAACTCGCTATAGGGTATTTCATAGCTCAGTTCAGTTGGTGGGGCACGGGACAACAACAGATAAGAGAGGATGATGAAGCCCAGTACCATGGCAAGCATGGCCCATGATGATGGTTGTTTAGGTGGTTGGTTTTCGCCATTCATAGCATTAACACCGTTTTGCTTGACTCCCGGTTTGTATGGCTGTGGCTTTACTTACATTATGTGTGAATTTGATATTAAAAGCAGCAATAACGCTATTAGAAACTGATGCGCCAGCGGTCAGCAGCCAGTTCCTTACAGCTAATCCGGTGAGCAGTGAACTGCTCAATTACAGCTATATTAGTGGTGGTATGGCGACTAGGTTTAAGGGTGATAAAGCTACCACTGCCTGTCAGAGCCAATGGCAACAGCAGTTGATCCGCCAGGTATTCACCCACAGGCACCGCGGCGGTAAGGTAGCGACGTACAGCTGTAACCACACCTGCTGCCACTGTCTCGGCCGTAACACCACGCTCACCAATGCCACCAAACACCTCGGTTACGTGTTCACTTTCAATTAACACCGTGACAGCATTGCCGGCGCCTTTGGCCTCGACATGGCGTACTTCCAGGTTGCTGTTGTGCAGGCCAAGCTGGTTTCCAATTACATTCAGTTCCCGCTGTGCAATATGCTCAGGCAGACGTGAGAGCATGGCCCAGGCGCGTTGGCTGACGATCTCACCGCGCTCCAGCAGCGTTAAAGGTTTTAATGCCGGCGTAGGCGTTATTGAGACCTCGACGATTCCGCCGCCGACGGGATAGAAACCGGGCCGCTGCAGGTGGGCCTGTATGCGTGGCCCCATACGATTGAGCAGTGGCAAAAAAGCGCGTTCAAAAAAATCAAAGGGCGGGGCGAGGGGATTGTGGGTGCCACCCTGTAAGTAGATCTGTGATGGGCCAGACGCTGTTAATAGTGCCGGCAAGATTGTTTGCAACACCAGGGTGGTGCTGCCGGCAGTACCGATATCAAAATGATATTCGTCTGGTTTAATGGTGTGTGGAATAAACTCCAAATCAGAGCAGCCCTTCGCCGCGCCCTGCACATCGGCTTCGCCAATGATAGCGGCTGCTTTAACGGCGACCAGGTGTTGCGGCATCAGTCCTGGCCTGCGTCTGGTGGCGCGGATATTGGAAATACGAAACGGCCGCCCCAGGCAGAGTGACAGGGCCAGGGCTGAACGTAGGATCTGACCACCGCCTTCACCCATGGCACCGTTGATGACTAACATTTGCTCTGTTGCCACCATGCGCTATCAATCAAGCTTGATCAGGGGGTAGCGTTGCAGCTCATCACGTGACCAAAGCGACATGCCGGCCTGCTGACCGATGGTCTCTACGGCAATTATGTAATCGGGATCTTCAAAATTCATTTCTGCCGTGGCGCCGCGCTCGGATAAACATTGCATCAGATAGTGATCAATAAAACGCTCCTCATCCTGGCTGGACATGCGTCCCTTGAAACCGCGGCGATGCATGCGCACGTGGAAGCGTGTCCCGGATAGCTTCTCCACCCAGACAGCAACAACTGCCTGTGCCTTTAGTTCAAATTCTGCAGGGGACTGAAACACAAAGCTGCTGCCGACAGGTAATACGCGGGCGACGCATTTTGCTAACACCGGCTCATCCTGCAATTGTTGATGCAGATCATGCAGAAACTGGCCGATATCTGATACTCGCATCGTCAGCACATTAAAGAAATCAGACTTAGCCAGCTGACCATAGGCCTCCAGAAATCGGCAGGCCTGTGAAAAGTGATGTTCATGTACCGTAACAACAACATTCCAGTCACGCATTGATTTTCCCCTGTACGTTTCAAATATATTTCAATTTAAAGAATAGTCCATGTGTTGCTTTTATGGTCTTGACATTACTGCAACTATTACTCAGATCGAAGCTGCTCAGCATTAAGTGTTTTAGTTAATAAGAGAAAGCCATTTTCACGCTAGTAAGAGTGGAAATGATTATTCCCTGTACTGCACCTGATAGCAGCCTATAATTTATTTTATAGCGGTGTGATTAGCATCTGTGGTGTAAGCGCAGGCCTGTAATTCGTCGAGAGCAGTGGCACCACTCTAAATTGGCAAATCTGTTATGTGAGGCAGGGTATGAACAAAACATGCTGTTTAATCCTGATGGTAATACTCAGCGGCTGCGCCACTCAGGTGCCAGCCCCTATCAGCACGGTTCCGGTAGGTAACTTTACAGTGGCCGAGGTACGTGCAGGGCCAGACCGTTTTGCCGGCTCGGAGGTGCGCTGGGGTGGAGTGATTACCAAGGTGGAAAATAAGGCCTCGCAGACATGGATTGAGGTAGTCAGCCGGGAGTTGAAAAAAAATGGTCAACCGCGAGTCGATAGCGGCAGCAGTGGGCGCTTCATTGCCAGTTTCCCGGGATTTGTTGATCCTGTTGTATACAGTGCTGGGCAATTGCTAACCGTTGTTGGAAAAATCGAAGGAGAAACCACACGTCCCATCGGCGAGTATGACTATTTGTTCCCCCTGGTCGCTGTTAACACTTCTTATCTGTGGCCGAAAAAGGCCGACGTTGTACGGCATGAATATTACCCGCCGCCGTGGTGGTACTATGATCCTTGGCCTTATTATCCCCGGCCTTTTTATCCAAGGACGCACCCACCGTATCGCCACTAACTATGGAGATGCCGCTATGAAGAATAGATGCCATATTATTTTTCTGTTTTTTGCCACAGTGGTTTTGGCAGCATGTGCCACGACCCCAAAGTTTGATACTAGCGGCATCGATCTCAGCACTAGCCCGCAACAGGCTGTAGCGGAATCTAAAGCATTGCAGGGTGTTCAGGTGTTATGGGGTGGTGTCATTATTTCCAGTGCTAATCTAAAAGATACGACCCAGTTTGAAATCTTGGCTTATCCACTGACTTCTGATCAAAGACCAGATACTGACAAACCTCCATTGGGGCGTTTTCTGGCTCACCAAGAGGGCTATCTGGAGGCTAGTGATTATGCCCAAGGGCGTTTAATTAGCATAAGTGGAACGCTGCAAGATAAACGTAGCGGCCACATTGGTGAAACCGAATACATCTACCCGGTTCTCAAGATAAACCAACTTCACCTTTGGAAAAAACGCGGCGACTCCAGCGAGCCCCAGTTTCATATTGGTATTGGGGTCATGTTTCATAATTGATCTGAAAAATACTCTGGCAAGGACTAAGTTAAAAGGACTGAACATGGACGATGAAACGAAACGATTACTGCGCAGCATTGCCCACCATCTCAAGTGGGTCATCGTGCTACTGGTTGCGATCTTGGCAATGTTACTTGCCAGAGGGGTCGCTGGCAGTTGAGAGGGGTGACATCGATCATAATCTCATTCAGATTGAACATTTTGTGAGACGCCGTGTCATATCAGGGGATGAGGATATATATTAAAAAACGCTATATAGTCGCTGTTCTTATGGGCTTTAGTTTGATCAGCACTGCACAAGCCGAGAAGTCGTCATTCTCCACTGATTCTCAAGTCTCGTACCTGACTCAAGTGAATGTTGCTGAGTTGGGTCAACCTACAA
>CAMYNQ010000153.1 GCA_947259785.1 uncultured Chromatiaceae bacterium
CTGTCACCATCGAAACTCGCTTTCGTTATAACCAGGATTTCAAAAGTGTTTACTCCATCGTGCCAGGTACCATCATGATGCTGCTGATCTGGATTCCCGCCATGATGACCGCTGCCGGGGTGGTGCGGGAAAAAGAGATGGGCTCCATCACCAACCTCTACGCTACACCGGTCAGTGGGTTGGAGTTTCTACTGGGTAAGCAGGTTCCCTACATCATCATTGCGCTGATCAACTTCGCCACCCTGGTGCTGTTGGCGGTGTTGCTGTTTCAGGTTCCCATTAAGGGCAGTGTAGCTGCGTTGATGGTGGGTGGGCTGCTGTATGTTATCGCTACCACCGGCTTGGGTCTGTTGATGTCTTCGTTTATGAAGACGCAAATTGCTGCAATCTTCGGCACCGCCATTGCTACCACGGTACCGGCTATAAGCTTTTCCGGATTTTTTGCGCCGGTGGCCTCGCTGACGCCGGGTGCTCAAGTGTTCAGTAATGTCTTTCCCAGTGCTTCGTTCCAGATAATTGGTTTGGGCACGTTTACTAAATCATTGGGATTTGAGGTGTTGGTGGGTAGTTTTCTGGCGATCAGCTTGATGATTATTGCCTATCTTGTGTTAAGCCTGACATTACTGAAAACTCAGGAGCGCTGAGGATGAAACGTTGTCTCGACAATATCCGTCATCTGGGCATCAAAGAGTTGTTCAGTCTGCGTTATGACCCTGTGATGTTGTTTCTCATCGCCTATATGTTCAGTTTTTCGGTGATGGAGGAGGCGCAAAATGCGACAACTTCGGTCGTCAATGCGGCGGTGGCGATTGTTGACGAAGATCGCTCGCACCTGTCGCGACGTATCGGTGATGCCTTGATGCAACCGCAATTTCAGCGACCGCAGTCGATCACCGTTGAGGAGATCGATGCCGGTATGGAGACAGCCCGCTACGCCTTTGTCATCGATATTCCGCCGAGTTTTCAGGCCGACCTGATGGCAGGACGGCCAACGGTTATCCAGCTTAATGTGGATGCCACAGCCATGGCCCTGGCTGGAACCGGTGCCGGTTACATTCAACACATTATCGGCCATGAACTGAACGCCTTTTTCAATCATGATCAAGGCGGGGAAGCAATTAAAGTGGTGACCCGCGCCAAGTTTAATCCCAACCTGGAGGCCATCGGTTTTCAGGGTGCGATGGCGCTGACCAACAACATCACCATGATGGCCATACTGCTCACTGGTGCGGCGCTGATCCGCGAGCGAGAACACGGCACCATCGAACATCTGTTGGTGATGCCGCTGCGTCCCATTGAGATAATGTTGGCTAAAGTGTGGGCCAACGGTCTTGTGGTGGTTGTGGCGGCGGCACTATCGCTCTATCTGGTCATCCAGGGGGCCTTGGCGGTAATGATCATCGGCTCCATTCCGCTCTATCTGTTGGTTACGGTCATCTATCTTTTCTCGGTGACTTCTCTGGGAATTTACCTGGCGACATTAGCGCGCTCCATGCCCCAATTTGGCCTGTTGGCAATGATTGTGTTTGTGATGATGCTACTGCTATCAGGTGCTCATACGCCTTTGGAGAGCATGCCGGAGGGCTTGCAGCTGGTGATGCAGCTGGTGCCGTCTACCCATTTTGTTTCCATGGCCCAGGCGGTGCTGTTTCGAGATGCCGGGCTGGATGTTATCTGGGCCGATCTGCTGGCGACCGCGGTGATCGGCGGTCTGTTTTTTACTGCGGCTTTGCTGCGTTTTCGCAAGACCGTGACACTGACGCATTTATAACTAAGGAAGTGACACAATGCTGATGCGAGCATGTTTGTTGATACTAACGCTGCTTTTGGCCACTACGGCTCAGGCGGCAAAAGTCATTAATATCGGCACCGTGACGGATGGAGTAATGGAACACGCTAGTTGGTCGCCTGAGTTGTTTAAGAAGGAACTGCTGGCACTCACCCAGGCCGACTTCGATGTGCGTTTTCCTGAGGCAAAACAACTCGATGGTGGTTGGTCGGCACAAGGTATTGCGGCGGTCCACAAACAGCTCCAGGATGACCCGGAAGTCGATATGGTGCTGGCAGTGGGTTATGTCTCCAGCGCCATCGCCGCTCAGCAACAGCCTTTGCACAAACCAACGTTTGCGCCATTTATTATGGACGCTGAGCTACTAGGGGTAGTGGGAGAATCTGGGGGCAGTGGCGTCAGGAATTTAAATTACCTCAGCAGCGGTGCAAACTTTGTTCGTGACCTGCAAGTCATGAATAGCGTGGCCCAATGTCACAACATTGCAGTCTTTTTGGGTGAAGCCGATTACGAAGCGCAGCCGGGGCTGATCAATCGTGCGCATGAAGTAACAATGGCGGCTGGGGTGGAATTGCAGTTCATTCAATTTAGAGGTGCGAATGATAACCCTGCGCAACGTTTGTCCCCAGCTATCGATTGCGTGGTGGTCAGCGGCCAGGGCCAGCTTTCTACGCCAGCAATGAAAGTGGTGATCGAGACGCTGATTGAAAAAAGATTACCCAGTTACAGTTTGTTGGATGCCGGATTGGTGGAACAAGGTTTGCTGATGGCTGAAGCCCCGCCCACAAACTGGCGAAGATTGGCACGGCGCAATGCGTTGAATATGCATGAGGTGATCCATGGTGGATTGGCCGAAGACCAGCCTGTCACTATGGAGGAGAAACGCCGTTTGATTATCAATATGGCCACAGCGCGTGCCATCGGCATATCGCCCCGTTTTAATCTGCTCGATGACGCAGTCCAGATCCACGAACAGCCCCAACCCCGAGGTCGGTTGCTCACGCTGGCATCGGTGGCGGAGGAAGCGGTGGCTGCTAACTTAGACCTGCTTGCGGCATCGCAGGGTCTGGAAGTGGGGCAGTCAGTTGTGGAACAGGCTGAAGCCGGTTTATGGCCGCAGCTGCATGCTCGTGTTGGCCATCAACGCATGAATGATGACAGCAGTGCCGTTGTCAGTGGTGCGGCTGCTGAGCAGAGTACCTCGGCGGCAATTGTCTTGAACCAGCTGATCTATTCCGATGCGGTCAAGGCCAATGTTTCGATTCAACAATCGCTGCAGCAGAACAGGCAGGCGCTTAAACAACAGTTAGAGTTGGATATCATCCAGGAGGCCAGCGTCACCTACCTCAATCTGCTTAAGGCGCAGACCTTTCTTCAAATTCGTCGCGAAAATATGGAATTGAGTCGTACCAACCTTGAGCTGGCCAGGGATCGGCAAAAGATCGGCGTGGCCAATCCGGCCGAGGTTTATCGTTGGGAAAGCCAGCTAGCCACCTCGCGCCAGGTTTTGCTGGAGGCTGCCGCACAATTGAATCAGAGCCGCGATGCACTCAATCGCCTGTTGCACCGGCCGCTTGATGAGCCGTTTATTGCCGAACCTGCAACCCTGGATGATCCCCGGCTCATCGTTAGTCGCAAAGAGTTGTTTGATTATGTGAACAACGATCGCGCCTATCAACTTCTTGGGGAATTTATGCTGAAGGAGGGGGTTGAGAAAGCACCGGAGCTGTATGCATTGGATGCTTTGTTGTCCGCTTCTCAACGGGAGTTGAGCGCTAATCGACGCGCCTATTGGCATCCTACGGTGAGTTTTCAAGGAGAAGTGAGTCGTGTGCTGGATGAGCAACGACTGGCGGGGTTGCCCGATGAGGATCGAACGGACTGGTCGGTGGGGGTTAACCTGTCATTAGCTTTGTTCGAGGGTGGCGGGCGTAGTGCAAAAGTGGCCGGCAGTCGCATGAACGTGCGGCAACTGCAAACGCAGCGTGATGCGACGCGCAAGCGCGTCGAACAACGTATTCGCGTGGCGCTACATGAAATCGGTGCTTCCTATCCTTCTATCCAGCTCTCCAAGGATGCAGCCACTGCAGCCAAGAAGAACCTCGACTTGGTGACCGAAGCCTATTCTCGTGGTGTGGTCTCTATACTCGATCTGCTCGATGCCCAAAACGCCGCCTTGATAGCGGAAGAGACCGCGACTAATGCTGTGTTTGATTTTCTGATCGATCTAATGAATCTGCAACGCGGCGCTTGTGGTTTTGATTTCTTTCTTGATGAGAAAGGATTAGATAACTGGTTAGGGCGTTTGAAACAATACATCGACACTCATTATGAAATATCTCGATATTGAAAACCATGCGCAAACAACGTCATAACAAAGTACAAGGTGAAATAGACGTTGCTATAAAATGTATGAAGCGTTTTAGAAAAAACATGAAATTGCTTGCATGGTTAGGTCTTCTAAGCATGCATTTGTGCATGCCAGGTATGGCACAGGAGAGCCAAAGGCCATTGCACCATGCAGATGAAGGTTTTCGCAACTATCCCATAATCGAAGACCCTCCAAGTTTGGGTGTTGATTTTTACTGGAAACGTTTTACATCTTCATTTAGCCATCCAGAAGTACCGGATAGTCATGTTCTTCCTGAAGATGAAGCCATCAACCTTTATCAAACGCTGCGTGATGAGGACACCATAACTTGGATAGGACAAAGCACCTTATTGATTAAAATTGATGGCGTAACGATACTCACCGACCCCTATTTTTCAGAGCTGGCATCACCGCTCATTGTTGGGCCGAGCCGATATGTTGACCCTGGAATCAGTGCTGAAAGCCTACCGCCAATCGATATTATTCTTGTATCCCATAATCACTACGACCATCTGGATGAGGATTTTGTTGAGGCCATTCCCAATAAAGAAAAGATTCAGGTGTTTGTCCCATTTAAACTGGGAGGCTTTTTCTCTGAGCGTGGTTTTACCAATATTCAAGAATTGGACTGGTATCAGGCTGGTGAGTCAGGAAATATACAATTTACGGCCCAGCCAATGGTGCATTATTCCGGAAGAGGCTTAGGGGACAAGAATAAAACATTATGGTGTTCCTGGGCGATCAATGCGCCCTCTGGAAAACTCTTTTTTCTCGGTGATTCAGCCTACTCCCCAACGCTATTTAAAGAAATTGGAGAAAAATATTCTTCTTTCGACCTGGCAATGCTTACTATCGGTACGTATGGCAACAGGAAATACGGCATTAATAACCATGCGACGCCTGAAGAGGCGGTTGCGATTGGTCTAGAGGTGAACGCTAGAACACTACTGGGTATTCACTGGGGAACAATAGACTTATCTGACGAAGATCCTTGGGAACCACCCGGGAGATTTCGTAAGTCTGCTAAAGAAGCGGGGTATTCGACTGATAATGTTTGGTTGATGAAGATAGGTGAAACACGCAGGCTGCCAGTCAGAATGCCTAAACCGTAAACAGCGCATAAGGCATACAGGATCGCTAATCGAGAGTGGATATATTCGACACAACTTATGTAATAGGGTGGGTTGCCGCATCGATCTTGCGTAGCTATTACGGTTTTCGGTTTAAGCGCACAGATATCATCGATTCAAAAAATGAGAGCCCCATTGTGTTTATTGGTATGGGTTTATGGGCTGTGGCTCTTTTGTTGCCATTTGCTGCAATATTTACTGATTCAATCAGCCTCGCTGATTATGAGAGTGCTACAACTTTCAGAGTATTGGGAGCGCTTCTTTTTATAGGCTCTCTATTAGTTTTATGGCGGTCACATTTCGACTTGG
Organism: uncultured Chromatiaceae bacterium; assembly: GCA_947259785.1. Taxonomy (GTDB): domain Bacteria; phylum Pseudomonadota; class Gammaproteobacteria; order Tenderiales; family Tenderiaceae; genus Tenderia. The sequence continues at coordinate 5,600 of CAMYNQ010000153.1, forward strand.
CAGCTAATTTTTCACCCTCCTTGTTTATCCGAAATAAGCATAGTCTGATCACAACGGGGATTTACCAAAGAATCAGGCACCCCATGTATCTATCGTTTTACATGTGGGCTATTGGTCAAGCATTGCTAATCGATAACTGGCTAGCCGGACCTTTTGGAATAGTGGCGTTCGCAGCGATCTATTTGTTTCGCGTCGATCGTGAAGAACAGCAACTGGTAGAAGTGTTTGGTGATGAGTATGTGAAATATCAAGAAGTTACAGGACGACTGTTGCCAAAACTAATCAAGAGATAGATTCAAGAACACCGGTAAGATCTGGCTCATCAAAGGCCTAGCAGCCTGTTGAAAAACCCCGAAATCGACGACAATAGGTCAACGGTCTAACGGAATAGAGAAAATTTGCGGTTAGAAGAGTATATCCGCCAGCCCCATCATTCACTGCGATGAAACCCCGCTCCAAGTGCTCAGGGAACCCGATAAACCGCCGCAAAGTAAATCCTACATGTGGGTGCGCGTCAGTGGCCCGCCGGACCAGAAGATCGTGCTTTATGACTACGCTTCGAGCCGCAGCGGCCTAGTGGACAAAGATCTACTGTTGGACTTTGAAGGCTATCTCCAGACCGACGACTATGCCGGCTACAACAGCGTGGGCAAGGCCACCCATGTCACCCACCTGGGCTGCTGGGCCCATGCGCGCCGCAAGTTCGTCGAGGCTCAAAAGGCCACGGCACCCAAGGGCAAAAAGGCCAAGACCGGCAAGTCCAACATCGCGATCAACTACATCGGCAAGCTCTACGGAATCGAGCGCCACATCAAAGGTGAACCGCCCGAGGTGCGCTACCGCGTTCGTCAAGAGGAAAGTCTGCCCATCCGCAAGGCGTTTCGGAGTTGGCTCGACAAGACCTTGCACAGCGTCCTGCCCAAGGGTGCGCTGGGTCGGGCGCTCGGCTACCTGGAAAAGAACTGGGCCAAACTCACCATCTACACCGAAGACGGACGCCTTGCCATCGACAACAACATCGCCGAGAACGCGATACGCCCCTTCGTCATCGGCCGTAAGAACTGGTTGTTCAGCGACACACCACGAGGTGCTAAAGCCAGCTGCCCTCGGCACAGAGCGTTGAGAATTTCGAAGCACTATTGCCGTGGAACGTTGAGGCGGAGAGATTAAGCCAGGCC
>CAMYNQ010000154.1 GCA_947259785.1 uncultured Chromatiaceae bacterium
TTGGCCTGGTCGGCAATATCGATAGCGTTACCACCTGACATGATGATTCTACCCATTTCTTCCGAAATTGGCATTACCTGATAAATGCCGACACGGCCCTTGTAGCCTTCGGTGCATTGTTCACAGCCAACGGCTTTATATATTTTGAGTGAATCGGCTTCATCTTCACCAAAGCCTTCTTCAATCAAGGCTTCTTTAGGTATGTCGGCAGGCTCTTTACAATGTGAGCAGAGACGCCGGCCAAGCCGTTGAGCAATAATCAAGGACACCGCCGAGGCGATGTTAAATGGGGCGACCCCCATATTCATCATGCGCGACAGAGTTTGTGGCGCGTCATTGGTGTGCAGAGTCGAAAGTACCATGTGACCTGTCTGGGCTGCCTTAATGGCGATTTCTGCAGTCTCCAGATCACGAATCTCCCCCACCATGATGATGTCTGGATCCTGGCGCAGAAATGATTTCAGTGCCGCCGAGAAAGTAAGGCCAACCTTGGGGTTTACATTGACCTGGTTGATGCCGGGTAAATTGATTTCTGCCGGATCCTCTGCCGTGGAAATATTCCGTTCTGCTGTGTTGAGGATATTGAGGCCGGTATAGAGTGAAACAGTTTTACCACTACCGGTTGGGCCGGTGACTAGAATCATGCCGTAAGGTTTGTGTAGAGCCTCCATGTAAAGATCTTTTTGAGCTGGGTCGTAACCCAAGGCATCGATACCCAACTGCGCACTGGTGGGGTCTAGAATACGCATTACGATTTTTTCACCAAACAGGGTTGGGCAGGTACTGACACGAAAATCGATGGCGCGGGTCTTGGAAAGTTTCATTTTCATGCGCCCGTCTTGCGGCACGCGTTTTTCTGAAATATCCAGACGGGACATAACCTTTACACGGGCAGAAATCTTGCCTGCATAACTGATTGGTGGCGCTGCGACCTCTTGTAGCATACCGTCCACGCGGTATCGAACCCGATAGGTCTTTTCATAGGGTTCGAAGTGGAGGTCAGACGCGCCTTTATTAATGGCATCAAGCAGAACCTTGTTCACAAAACGTACAATCGGTGCTTCTTCGGTTTCCTTTTCATTGACGTCATCACCTGCGGCATCATCATCGCCGCCTGTTATATCCAGATCATCCAGGTCAGCATCATCAAGCCCCTCCATGGTGGTATCCATGGCCTCAAGGGTCTTTTCTATCAACTTGGCAAGCTTGTCATCCTCAACAATAATCGCCTCGGTGTTTATCCCAGTGGCGAATTTGATCTCGTCTAATGCTTCAATATTAGTCGGGTCTGATAGTGCGACATAAAGCCGGCTGCCACGCTTGGTCAGAGGAAGCGCGTTATGTTTCTTGATTAATTTCTCATCAACCAAGGAGGTGGAAGCCATTTCCATGTCCATGACGTCGAGGTCAAAGACCGGGGCGCCGAATTCATTGGCGGCAGAAATGGCAATGTCGCGTGCATTTACAATCTTGTTATTAACAAGATGGCTGACTAACGGGGTCTTGGTTTCTGAGGCCTCAGAAGACGCTTTTTGGATAGCCTCTTCATCGATGAGGCCATCGTTTACAAGCCTGAATGCTAAGCCGGTTAAGCTGAAAGAGTTCATAAGAGTATATTTATCTTTAAACGTCGTTGTCTGAATCTATACCTCTATTATTTCGTCTTGAAATAGATAATCTTTAATTAAGTAGGCGAATTTTATAGTTTGAGTTTCAGGTGATGCAGGCAAAAGGGGATGAGTAACCAAATACTTGCCGTTGTAACAATACGTTCAAGGGTTGTAGCAATTAGTGCATGTTCAATATTGATGCCAAAAGCCATTCCGGCAATTACTAATATAGATTCTCTTAGACCAATTCCTCCGGGCGTAAATGAGAAAGCCAGCGAAAGTGAGGCTAGAACTCCCCCTATGAGGCAATAAATTAGGTTGGGAGGTTGATCAATACACAAAAATGCGAGGTAAAGCCTGAAGCCGTACAGTAGTGTGTTGGATAGAGTTAGGCCTATTATCTGGAGGATGATGGTTTTGTGTTTTTTTAGGCTGGTGAGACCAGCGTGCACTTGTGTCACAAAGTTTAAAAGACGATTGTTGTATTTGAATAAACTTAAGCTGGGCATAGCTATGACGATAAAGGTAATGACCGTGATTGCAGTAAATGTCAGCATAAACAAAATGTTATTTTTGTCTGACAGTTCAGCTGCCATAACGGTCAGGCATAGCCCGAGGCATGCGTTTGTAAGAATGGCAATAAGATTGCTAAATAGAAAACCGCTGCTGGAGTTTGTAAAGGTGAATTTATATTTTTTTTTGAGGTAGGTTGCTCTAGCGGCTGCACCTGAGCCAAACGGCAGAATAGTGTTAAGTGCCGTAACCACAAATGTTAACGGAACCCATTCGTTCTTGGGTAAATCAAGATTGAAGTGCGAGGTGATAATCTGATTTAGCTGACCGCCGAGAAGCGTGGATAGATAGGCCAGAGCAATAATGGCAAGGATGATTTCGGGGCGGAGCACGAGCCAGGTTGATATTTCGTCCCACCTTTCGTAAAGGTAGACGATGAGTAAGGCGGATATAATCAGGGTCAGTATGTAGGATATGGGATATTTGGATAAGACGGTGCGGAGTTTATCGGGTTGGTTGTTCATGCGCTATAGATGTCTATGATAAGGCTTTTAATGCAATAGAATTAATTTTAAAGGGCTGTCATATTTTGAGTATACATGCATACGAGTGTTAGGGAGCTTAGTAATTTAAGCAGGGGATGGTGAATTTTGGGCGTAGTTTTGATGGCTTTATGGATAAGAAATTGAGGAATAATTTTTTGCTGGATTTGGTTGGTAAGCTCTATGTCAAGTTACTCAATAAGCGATTCTCCAGCTCTGAAGAGTATTGGAAAGACCGCTATAAAAAAGGTGGCAGTTCTGGTCGGGGTTCATACAGTAAGTTGGCTGAATTTAAGGCTGGTGTAATCAATGAGTTCGTGAAAAAAAATGATCTTCGTTCAGTGATTGAGTTTGGTTGTGGTGATGGAAATCAGCTGGAATTGGCTCAGTATAGTCATTATCACGGATTTGATGTTAGCCCGGATGTGATTAAAAGATGCAGAGAGTTGTTTAAGGGTGATGTGAATAAACAGTTTGACCTGGTGTGTGAATATGATGGGTCTCAGGCAGAGTTAGCATTGTCGCTCGATGTAATTTACCATCTAGTTGAGAATTCTGTGTTCGATGAATATATGCAGCGTTTATTTTCGGCGGCTAGCAGGTATATTGTTGTCTATTCAAGTAATGTTGATGACCAGGCATCTGTTCAGGCGCCACATGTGAAACATCGAAAGTTTACTCGCTGGATAGATGATAATGCCAGGGAATGGCGACAGGTCGAATATATTCCAAATCGATATTCCTATAAGGGCGCCGAAGAAGGCTCAACTGCTGATTTTTTTGTCTTTGAAAAGGTCGTGTCTTCAGAGTGAATTTTTTGTCGGCGGTTTGGTTAAAGGATAATGTAGGGGAGTTATGGTGAAAGCATGTTTGGCCAGTGGTGTGCCGAAGGAAAGTGATTATAAAAAGCTTGTTGAGTCCAGGGCGTATCTGGATATGGATGAATTTTCATCTCAGTTTTTGATCCAAAACAATGAGAACTTGAAGGGTTATGCCAGTAAGTGGGTTTCCAACCCTCTGCGACAATGGAGCCGAAAATGGGAGTACCCCTTTGTTCTTGAGAGGCTAGCACCAGTATTGAAAAAGAATGGCTCAGCAGTGATTCTTGATGCAGGCTCCGGTGTGTCTTTTTTCCCTTATTATTTGTTGTCCAAATATCCTCAAGCAGAGATTCATTGTGCTGACTATGACCCAAAACTGGGAGAGGTTTATAAACGGATTAACGAAGAGGAGAATGGTCAGGTACAATTTAAGCATTCTGATCTCCGGCGGCTGGGTTATAAAGCGGGTATGTTTGATGCGATTTATTGTGTCTCTGTTTTGGAGCATACTGATTGCTATGCGGAAATTATTGAAGGCTTTGCTGAAATGTTGGCACCTGGCGGTAAGCTGATAATAAGCTTTGATGTGTCGCTGGACGGCACGAGGGATGTGAGTATTGCTAGAGCTGAAGAGCTGCTGTGCTTATTGGCAGACAAGCTTGAGGTGGATGGAGGTGCTTCGTTTGAGCTTGAGAATGTCGTTGCTGCCCCCGGTTGTTTGACGACATTGATTGCCAGAGAAATTGATACGGATTGCCTGCCTTGGAAGGCCCCAGGATGGGTGTATAGGCTGCATTCCTTTTTTAAAGGGAAAGGATTGGTGGCTTGGCCACCACCACTAACTGTCTATTGCCTTAGCCTTACCAAGCGGAGCTGATGCCGGGCTAGTTTAAACTAAGCATAAAAGTTTATTGGCTAGAATATCAATGATTTCCGCTGAGGGTGAGGGCCAGTCGGGTGCTTCTTCTGATGTGTAGTCGTCGATGTTGCTCAGAAAATGCGCGGAGATATTGCTGTCAAACTTCCAAAGCACTGCGTTTTTACCAACCCCATCACTGCGCTCGGTATGATTTCTGATTATCAAGCATGGTTTATTGAGATAGGCGCATTCTTCCTGAATGCTGCCGCCATCGGTCATTACAAGGTTCGCGTGATGTACCAGTGATTGAAATGATGCGTATCCCTGCATATCTAGAACTTTTATATCTTTGGAAAGCATGCCAGATAAACCGAATTTTTTAATGTGGTTGATGGTTGGTTTATGAGTGACGAAAATAATAGGCATGGTTTTGGATGCCTGGTTGATAAGTTCTAAAACCTGAGACAGTCTTTGTTTGTTTGTAATGGTTTCATAGCGATGGCAGGTTGCTAGGCCGAAGTTGTTTAGTGGTGGCGGTGGTAGTTTGTTGGAGATGTTAAGCAACGCATCAACAACGGTGTTTCCTGCGGTGTGAAATATTTCTCCCCGTGGTTTCATTTTTTTTAAATTATCGTAGGCTTCGTCTGATGGTGTGAATAGCAATTGACAGCGTTTCATGCAATATATTCTTATCAATTCCTCGGGGAATGGGTTGAATATATTGTAACTTCGTAAACCGGACTCTATATGTGCGATGGGTAGACCTGCTGAACGCGCTAGCCAGACACCAAAGAGTGTGCTCAAGGTATCGCCGTGTACTAGACAAATCCCTTTTTTATTGAGAAAGAAACGCTCTAAAGCCTTTTGTTTTGTTGTAAGTCGATAAAGGGCGAACTTTATTGCCCACTTAGCGGCATCGCCAAGCGTTGAAATATCTGCGTTGTGGCTAAACAGTCTAAGGTCGGGTTCTGGTAGCTTGAATGTTTTTCTAAGTTCACCTGTGGTGTCAGCATGTTGGCCAGAGTCGATATAGGTGTATGGAATGTTTCTTTTAATGGCCTCAAGTATGAGTGGCGCCATTTTGATTAGCTGGGCCTTTGTTCCTATGATGAAATGTAGATGGTTGTGATGCATGGTTTGTTTGATCTTTTTGGGCTAGTCCTGTTTTTCCTTACGCCTGCTTTCTTCGGCTTCTTTGTAATGTAAGGCAGAAACCTGTTCTGAGACTATGCCGATGAGAAATGTTAGCAGTGATGAAATGAACAGGAGTGCGCTCATATTGGTGAGCCTGTTAAAGCTGAAATAGGTGTAGCCGTAGTAGCATAGCCCAATAAAAAACAGGCTCAGGCTGATAGGCAGAAAGAATCGCATGGGTGAAAAAAGAGAGCCAATTTTCAGGATGATAAGCAGAAATTTGGTGCCATCATGTAAGGGGCTGATGTGGCTCTTTCCCTCGCGGGTTTCCGCCCTTATCGAAACGTATGTAACGGCCAGTCCAGAGCGAAAAAATGCCATGGTGCTGGTAGTCGGGTAGGAAAATCCATTAGGCAGCAGGTAAAGAAATCTTTTGAAGTGTTGTGCCCGTGCGGCCCGAAATCCTGAGGTCAGGTCTTCTATCTTGTGGCCTGTTATTAATGAGGCGAGACGATTGTAGCCAATGTTTGCCAGGCGTCTAAAAACTGATGCATGGGTATCGAGTTGGCGAGCCCCTACGGCCATGTCGTATCCTTCAGCTATTTTACTTAATAGTTTTGAAATATCGTCTGGGCGATGTTGGCCATCAGCATCCATGAATACCAGTATTTCACCATTGGCATTTCTAGCACCTGTCTTGATTGCAGCGCCATTGCCCATGCTGTAGGGGTGGCTGATGACTCTGGCGCCAGCTGTCGCACTTATAGTGGCGGTGTTATCTGAAGAGCCATCATTAATAACGATGATTTCTGCATCCGGATATTGCTGTGAAATTTCAGGTAGCAATTTTTGTAACCCTTTAACCTCATTTTTTGCGGGTAAAATTATAGATAGAGAATGTGTTGGCATAATGTCGTTGGTTTTATCTTTTCGAGTTGTGTTAGTTGAATGATCCGTTATAACTCAGTGATGGTCAATGTTGGTGGTATGTTGTTATTGAGGTGATAAGGGGTAGTGGATAGTTTGAATTACCGGACGCCTGCCTGATTTTAGGTGTCCTCAGTTGTAGTAGCTCAGACTTGATCTGACAGTTACCCGTTTTTTATCAGTGCCTGTCAGTTTAGATTTGAGCTAAATTTTTCTCCGCCCAAATCGATTTACCATCAAGCAATGTTTCCATGGGGG
>CAMYNQ010000155.1 GCA_947259785.1 uncultured Chromatiaceae bacterium
TGAATATATTGATGGATCGTCCTGTGGCAGAAGCCATCCTACTTCCGGTTGTCGTTGATGAAGCATTGTTGGTGATGATGAGTGTGGACGTGTTGCAACAGCGGGTAGAAACAACGCGCCCAAGCCTGGTAGCGCAGATCAAACGTATGGGAGCGGCACGCAGTCGTGTTGATTTGGCGAAAAAGGATTACGCACCTGATTTTAAAGTGGGCGCAATATATGGCCTGCGTAATGGTAACAACCCCGATGGCAGCGGGCGCGCTGACTTTGGTTCCGTTATGTTTAGCATGAATCTTCCCCTCTACACCGGTAGCAAGCAGGATCGCGCCGTTGATCAGCGTAATGCTGAGTGGATGCAGCAAAAATACCAGCTGCATGATCAACGTAATCAGGTAGCTTCTCAAGTACAGCAGGCCATGATTGACTATCGTCGAGCCGGTGAACGGACACAACTTTTTCAGCAGAAAATTCTTCCTCAAGCTCGCCAGACCGTAGATGCCATGTTGGCGGGGTATCAGGTTGGCAAGGTTGATTTTTTGGATCTAATTCGCAGCCAAACCACACTTTATGACTATGAAACCCAATATTGGAAAGCCCTGAGTGGCGCGAATCAGGCTTTAGCTCGATTGATTGCTGCGGTTGGCGAGGAGACTATTTATGAATAAGAGTACTGTAGCATTGGTCGTTGTTTTTGCTTTGGGTATTGGCTTTGGTGGAGGCTATTTTCTCTTCAGCCCAAATACCTCAGAGAAAATGGATGCAACGCAGAGCCAATCAGGCGAACGCAAGGTGCTGTTTTGGCGTAACCCCATGAATCCAGCCATTACCTCGCCGGTTTTCATGCAGGATGACATGGGCATGGATTACATCCCTGTCTACGCCGATGGAGAGAGGCCCAAAGAAAAAGAGGTGCTCTTTTATCGTAACCCCATGAACCCAGCTATTACCTCACCGGTATTTATGCAGGACGAAATGGGTATGGATTACATTCCCGTTTATGCCGACGGTGGTGCGGGAGATGAACTCGCTGGCACGGTTACAATTGATCCAGTCACAGTGCAAAATATTGGTGTACGTACAGCAGTTGCGGAAACCCGTGATTTATCACGGGCACTGAACGGCCTGGGGCGGGTTGATTTCAACGAAGAACGACTGGCCCGTTTGCATCCCAAGACCTCCGGTTGGATTGAACAATTAATGATTGATGAAACTGGCAAGCGAGTGAATAAAGACACCATCCTGCTTGGCATCTATTCCCCCGACTTGGTGGCTGCGCAGCAGGAGTATTTGGTGGCGCTTATTAACTGGGAAGCAGTGCGTGACAGCGCTGCTTCCCAAATGAACAAAAGTGCCAAAACCGTCCTGGAAAGCGCCCGTGAGCGCTTGCACTTATTTGATGTGGCGGAACATCAGATCAAAGAACTGGAAAAAAACCGAAAAATCAAAAAACAACTCCACATCCACTCTCCCTTTGAAGGTCAGATCATGCACATTGGTGCGAGGGAAGGGCAATATGTCACACCCAAAGACGAGCTTTATCTCATTGCTGACCTAAGTCGCATCTGGGTCAATGTGGATATTTTTGAAGATGAATTAAGCTGGTTGAAGTTGGGTAATCGTGCCGAGATGCGCGTGCGTGCGCAACCGGGTCGAACCTATGAAGGCAAAATTACCTTTATTCATCCGATATTAAATCGTAAAAGCCGCTCAGTACAGGTACGTTTGGAATTCGACAACCGCGATCATTCACTCAAACCAGGCATGTTTGCCAACGTTACACTCTATGTCGACCCTCAACCCAGTGCCGTGGTGGTGCCCAGCGAAGCGATTGTGCGTTCAGGCAGTCGCGAACAAGTGTTTGTCGTGCGTGAACCAGGCAAGTTTGAACCCCGTGAAGTGACACTGGGTGTGAGTGCTGAAGGTTTGACTCAAATCTTATCTGGTGTTGAGGCGGGAGAGCAGGTGGTGACCTCCAGCCAGTTCCTCATCGACTCCGAATCCAAGCTGCGTGAAGCCACGGCCAAGATGATGAAAGCGATGGCGGGTGAGGGTGACTCCGCTGGTATAGATATGTCGGACATGGAGATGGATGACATGGATATGGACGATGCATTGATGGAGGATCAACCATGATCACCAGCATCATTGACGCCTCCCTGCGTAATCGCTTCCTGATTATCATCGCCACTATTATAATCGTGGCGGCAGGGCTGTGGTCGATGAAAAATACACCGCTGGATGCGATTCCTGATCTCTCAGATGTGCAGGTCATCGTCTTCACCGAATACCCTGGTCAAGCACCCCAAGTGGTTGAAGATCAAGTCACCTATCCGTTGACTACGGCCATGCTGGCCGTGCCCAACGCCAAGGTAGTACGCGGTTATTCCTTTTTTGGTTTCTCCTTCGTCTACATCATCTTTGACGACGGTACCGACATGTACTGGGCGCGTTCGCGGGTTCTGGAGTATCTCAACTACGTCAGCGGTCGTCTGCCTGATGGCTTAACACCTTCATTAGGGCCGGATGCCACCGGAGTAGGCTGGATCTATGAATATGCCCTGGTCGATAGAACCGGCAATACCGACCTGGCAGAATTGCGTTCTATTCAAGACTGGTATCTGCGTTATCCCTTACAGACGGTAGAAGGGGTCGCCGAAGTGGCGTCCGTTGGCGGTTATGTCAAACAGTATCAGGTAGAAGTCGATCCCAATGCGTTGCTGGCCTACAGCATTCCGCTGTCGAAAGTGAAGCATGCCATTCAGCGCTCTAACAACGATGTCGGTGGTAAGTTGGTGGAGATGGCCGAGACTGAATACATGGTGCGCGGCCTGGGTTATATTCAGTCTATTGATGACCTCAATGTGATACCGGTTGGCGTCGATGAAAATGGCACGCCGATTCGTTTGCAGGATGTGGCGCATGTGCACTTGGGCCCTGAACTGCGCCGTGGCGTGGCGGAATTCAATGGCGAAGGCGAAGTGGCGGGCGGTGTGGTGATTATGCGCTACGGTGAAAATGCCATGGCGGTCATTGAACGAGTGCGCGCCAAACTGGAAACGTTAAAACCCGGCTTGCCTGAAGGGGTAGAGATTGTGCCAGTCTATGATCGGGGCGACCTCATTACACGGGCGGTGGAAAACCTTGAAGAGAAATTGATCGAAGAGATCATCGTCGTTAGCATCATCTGTATCTTGTTTTTGCTGCATGCCCGTTCGGCTTTAGTGGCAATTATCTCCCTGCCTATCGGCATCTTGCTCGCTTTTACGATCATGAAATGGCAGGGCATCAATGCCAACATCATGTCCTTAGGGGGGATTGCGATTGCCATTGGTGCCATGGTGGATGGGGCGATTGTGATGATCGAAAACGCGCACAAACACCTGGAGCAAATGGTTAAAGAGAAAGGCCGAGAACTAACTTCGCCCGAACGATGGCAAGCTGTCTCAGAAGCATCCCGAGAAGTCGGCCCGGCACTGTTCTTTTCGCTACTGATTATCACCGTCTCCTTCCTGCCAGTGTTTACCTTACAAGCACAGGAAGGGCGACTTTTCGCGCCACTCGCCTTTACAAAAACCTATGCTATGGCTGCGGCGGCTATCTTGGCGATTACCTTAGTACCGGTGCTAATGGGTTATTTTATTCGCGGCAAGATTCCGCCTGAAGCCAAAAATCCGGTCAACCGTTTTCTCCATTTCATTCATGTACCGACACTGGATCTTGCCATTCGCTGGCGTTGGGTGACATTAACGTTGGCCCTGCTGTTGTTAGTTGCAACGGCCTATCCACTCAGCAAGCTGGGCAGTGAATTTATGCCGCCGCTGAATGAGGGTGACATTCTTTATATGCCGACTACCTACCCTGGTGTTTCTATCACCAAGGCCAAGGAACTCTTGCAGCAGACAGACAAGATCATTAAAACGTTTCCCGAGGTGCAGAGTGTTTTCGGCAAGGTGGGGCGAGCCGAAACCGCTACTGATCCGGCGCCGCTGGCAATGCTCGAAACCACGATTCGACTCAAACCCAAAGACGAGTGGCCTGACCCGAAAAAGACAGTGAAAGAACTGATGGACGAGATGGACGCGGCGATTAAATTTCCGGGGCTAGCCAACGCTTGGACCATGCCTATCAAGACCCGCATCGATATGCTTTCCACCGGTATTAAAACACCCATCGGCATCAAGGTTAGCGGGCCTGATTTAAAGGTATTGGAGGAGGTTGGTAATGATATCGAGCAGGCCTTGAAACAACTACCCGATACGCTCTCTGCTTTTGCGGATAAAGCAGCCGGTGGTTACTACCTCGACTTCGATATCAACCGCGAAGAGGCGTCCCGTTACGGGCTCACCACTGGCGATGTACAGGATGTGATTCAGACCGCCATCGGTGGCATGAACGTGACTCAGACCGTTGAAGGCTTGGAGCGTTATCCGATCAACTTGCGTTATCCCCGCGAGCTACGCGATAACCTCGATAGTCTAAAGCGAGTATTGATTCCCACACCCACCGGCGCGCAAATTCCTCTGTCGCTGGTAGCTGATCTGGAACTGCGTCGTGGTCCACCAGGCATCAAGAGCGAAAACTCTCGCCCCAATGCTTGGGTTTATGTGGATATCAAAACTTCGGACATTGGCGGTTATGTGGAACAGGCCAAAAAGGTGGTGGCCAGCCAGGTCAAAATCCCGCCCGGCTACAACCTCGTGTGGTCCGGTCAGTTCGAGTACATGGAGCGGGCGGCCGAACGTTTACGTATCGTCGTGCCCGCTACCTTATTGGTGATTTTTCTGTTGCTCTACTTCAACTTCCGCAACATCACTGCGCCGTTGGTCGTCATGCTCTCCATTCCATTTGGTTTGATCGGTGGCTTTTGGTTGATCTATTTGTTGGGCTACAATCTCTCGGTTGCTGTGGTGGTCGGGTTTATCGCCCTGGCAGGAGTCGCGGCGGAGATTGGCGTTTTGGTGCTTACCTTCATCGATCAAGAATTGGCTCGGCGTCGTAAAGAAAAAGGTCACTTAGACGCGGCTGACATCATGTCCGCTGTGCATCGCGGCACATCAGCACGGGTTCGTCCCATCGCCATGACGGCCACTGCAATTATCGCTGGTCTGCTACCCATCATGTGGGGCACTGGCACAGGATCTGAAGTGATGCAACGCATCGCTGCACCAATGGTGGGTGGTATGGTCACAGTCACGATTCTCTGCCTGCTGGTGTTACCAGTAATCTATGGCTTGGTTCTTCAAGTCCAGGAAAAATTTAAACAGGGTCATAACGACCAGGAGACAGCTTCGCATAATGGGTTGGGCGAAACTGGTACTCGATAATTAATCATTTAGCCCAAAGTTTGTAAGGATTAAGCAATGAGAAAAGTAGTAAAACCTTTATCAGCGATCACCTTCGTCGCATTGTTAGCGGCAACAGGATCTTTGTACGCATCAGGTGATCACTCACAGGGTCACGATGATCATAATAAGTCTGAAATGAAACATGATAATCACGGCTCTACCATGGGAGAAATGTTTCTAAAGAAAACGGAGATCGATGGTTACGATGTTAGTTTTCATATCATGAAAGCCAAACCTGGCAAACAGATGGGTGGCACCCATGACTTTATGGTTAAAGTCGAAAAAGATGGAAAGGCACTTTCTAACATTGTTATGAATACGAAAGTTAAACACCCAAACGGCAAGTCGGAAAGTAAAAAAGCCATGAAGATGGGGGATTGGCTGATGGCAGGTTATGACTTGGGGCACGAAGGTAAACACCAGTTAATGATTTTGTTTAAGACCGCTGATGGTAAGAAACACAAAGGCGGTGTTTATTATCCATAGTCCCTTAAAAACAGGACTGAATTATGTCAATGATTATGACATCTCTTAACACAAGTAATGAGGAACATTAAATGATTGAAATAATTCCCAATTGGCACCCGATTTTCGTGCACTTTACTGTCGCATTATTATCGCTGGCAGCCGGACTTTTTGTCGTAACACCGTTTATTAAATCTCCGTTGAAAGAACAGTGGATCATCGTTGCCCGGTGGACGTTGTGGTTCGGCGCGGGAATCACCATCATTACGGGACTCACCGGACTTTATGCATATAACACAGTTGATCACGATTCTCCGTCGCACCTGGCAATGACGGAACATCGCAACTGGGCGATTGTGACAATCTCGCTTTTTCTAGCGCTTGCTGCGTGGTCTATAGTCTGGGTACGTAAAAACAAAACGTTGGGAACAGCGTTTGTGGTGTGTATTGCGATCGCAGGCGCTGTCTTGGGCTCTACCGCTTGGCACGGTGGCGAAGTGGTCTATCGTTATGGCATTGGCGTGATGTCGTTACCGAAAGTAGAGGGTGACGGACATAACCACGCCCATGGCGAAAGTAGTGATCATAAAGATGCTTCTAAAACAGGTATGGAAGAACGTCACAATAATCACAGCGAAAAGGAACATCAAGATGAAATGAAGATGGATTTCAGTGACATGGATACGATGAAAAATGATGATGGTCATGATCATGACCATTAAAAATTTTGTTGAATTAACCTGAGATCACTAATCATTGAT
>CAMYNQ010000156.1 GCA_947259785.1 uncultured Chromatiaceae bacterium
ATATCCAAACTGACCGCTTGTGGTGGCAGTTGTGCCGCAGACCGCACCGAGGTGGTTGTTAAGGCAAGTTGTGCCGCCATGTTGGGCAGCGCTGTAATGCTGATTCAGTAAGGGGCGAATATAAAATGTCGAGAAAATCCAGAATGCTTTCACCCGATGCGCCGTTGTTGCATGCCAATCACAAAAGGCCTGTTACTCGACGTGACTTTCTTGCCCAAGGTCTGACAGCAGGGCTTGGGCTTGCCATGGGGCCGAGCATTTTTAGTCTGTTTGCCAATCCACGCACAGCCCAGGCGGCATTGTCTGCTGACCTTGAGACATTAAAGACGAGTTGTGGCATTGCCGCACAAGGGGCAGGAAAAATTCCGTTCATCTGTTTTGACCTGGCCGGTGGGGCCAATATCAGTGGCTCAAATGTACTGGTGGGGCAGCAGGGCGGACAGCTCGATTTTCTCACCACTGCGGGGTATAACAAGCTGGGTCTGCCTGGTGATATGGCGCCCCCTATCGCCAACGTCGATACGGGCACGCGTGATTTTATCAATACCGATCTCGGTCTGGCATTTCACTCGGATAGCGCCTTTTTGCGCGGTATTCAGGAAAGAACCACGGTCACGACCCAGGCGGGTGTTAACGGTGCTGTGATACCCGCTCGTTCAGATAATGATACTGGCAATAACCCTCACAATCCCATGTATGCCATTAACAAGGCCGGTGCCGATGGTGAGTTGTTGACCCTGATTGGTTCGCGCAGTTCTGATTCAGGCGGTAATTCGCTTGCCCCCGCAGCCATGATTGATAGCACGGTGAGACCGACTAAGATTGATAGACCTAGTGATGTTACCGGCCTGGTTGATACTGGTAAATTGGTTGGGCTGCTGAGCCAGGATGATGCTGTGGCAGTGCTGGAATCGATTCAGCGTATCAGCTCAAAAAAGCTGGACCGAGTAGATACCAAGGTTACAGCTGATGCGGTACTGAAAGACATGATCAACTGTGGTTATGTCAAGGCTGCCGATCTGGTGGATCGCTATGGTGATCCGACGACTTTAAACCCGGAAATTGACCCCAACATTGTTGGCCCTATTTTTTCACAGGCAGAACTGGATAGTGATGCCGAGTTTCGCAAAACGGCGGCAGTGATGAAGCTGGTGGTCAATGGTTTTGCCGGGGCTGGCACCGTTACCATGGGTGGTTATGACTACCACACCGGTAATCGTTCAGCGGGGGAAATTCGTGATCTACGCGCCGGTCGTTGTATAGGTGCCTGTCTTGAATATGCAGCCAGGGTTGGTATGCCATTGATGATCTATGTCTTTAGTGACGGCTCTGTTGCTAGTAATGGCATGGTTGATGACTCAGTTGAAGGGCGGGGCAAGGGTGTCTGGACGGGAGATAATTCATCAACAGCGGCTTCCTTCTTCCTGGTCTACAATCCTGCTGGGCGGGCAACGTTGTTGGGAGCCAACGCTGATCAACAGGCCAGGCATCAACAGCTTGGTTATTTTCGACCTGACGCCTCGGTAGAAACTGCCTCAAGCCCAGCAGCCAATAATGTGAATTTACTTGTTGAAACCATCGCCTTGAATTACATGGCTTTGCATGGTGAGCAGGGTGATTTTGCTGCACAGTTTCCAAATCATGGCCTGGGCAATAGCACTATGCTGGATAGTCTGACGGCCTTTAACCCAATTGTTAATGGTACGATTTAGGGCAAAGTTTAGTTATGGCATCTATTAATAAAAAAATGCTGTTTGGAATCGGGCTGCTACTCATTGTTGTTATGCCAACTGTTGGCCTTGCCGCTGATAAAAGAACATTTCAAAGTCTCGATGAACAGGTTGAAAGCCTTAAAAAAGAAGTCATCTCCATCAATCGTGAATTATTTATCCTTGAAGAAGAACTACTGTTTCCTGCCAACACCCAAACCTTCTTTTTTCTTTCTATGGAAGGTGACACCTATTTCAGCCTGGACTCAGTCGAGCTGACGATTGATGGCAAAGTAGTCAGCAATTATCTCTATACGGATAGAGAGGTCGCGGCCTTGAGCAAGGGTGGGGTGCAGAAGCTTCATGTTGAGAACCTAAAAAAAGGTGAGCATGAGGTGGTGGTGATTTTTATGGGCCAAGGCCCAAATGGCCGTGATTATCGGCGCGGATCAAGTCATCGCTTTAAAAAAGAATTCGAGCCAAAATACATCGAGTTTAAAATTTCAGAGTCACAACAAAAGAACCAGCCCGAGTTTGCCATTAAAGAGTGGGAATGATGGGGCATGGTTGCTATTCGCTTATTTGCCTCGGCACTAATTGTATTATGCCTTTTTGTTACGCCGCTTAGGGCCGATGTCCAACGCGTCAACAGTCCCTTTTATGGCGAGGTGTTGTTCAGCTTCAATCAGCAGAATTTTTTTTCTGCCATTGTTCAACTGGAAAAGGGGTTGAGTCAGGGCCTGTTAGGCGATGATACAAGCGAAGCAGAGGCCCTGCTAGGCAGTTTATATCTGGGCTATGGTCTACATCGAAATGCAGAGCAGATATTCAACCGGGTGCTTGAATCGTCAGTCGATAACAAATCGCGGAACCTTGCCTGGTTTTATCTGGCAAAAATTCAATTTCAACGTGGTTATTACCAGCGAGCGGTTGACCATATCGATAAAATTTCCTCTCCATTGTCTGATCCGTTTGAGGATGAGCGCTTGACCTTAATGGCGCTTAGCCTGATGCAGCTCAATAGGTCTGCAGAAGCCATTGACCTTCTAACTCAACAGACTAAAGACCATGAAAATGCAGTTTACGCCCGTTTCAATCTTGCGGTTTCATTGCTCAAACTGGGTAAGCAGGAATCAGCGATGAAGCTGCTGAGTGAAATGTCGACAATGCCTAAAGGTGATGCCGAGTTCGCTGGTTTGATTGACCGGGTCAATGTGTTGTTGGCTAATCAATATCTTGAGAATCAACAGTTTGAACTTTCAAAGCAGTACTTTAGTCAGGTTGAATTGCATGGTCGATTCTCAAATCAGGCCCTTTTAGGCCTAGGGTGGTCGGCGTTCGGCAAGGAAGACTTTGCTACTGCAAACGCGGCATGGACTGAACTAATCAGTCGTGATCACTCTGATATCAGCGTTTTAGAGGCGTATTTGGCTAGGCCATATTTGTATTACCAGACAAAAAGCCATGCCGATTCCCTGGCTGATTATAAAAAGGCGATTGATGTTTATCAGCAGCAGCTGGATTTAATTGAGTCACAGGTTGATAAAACTGATTTTTCCGGGCTGATATTGACTATGGTCGAGCTTGAAAGTGATGATGAAATCGGCTGGTACTGGCAGCATGACGTGCTGGAGGGGCCATTACTGAACCGCTATATGTTGAGATTTATCTCCAGTCATGACTTTCAGGAGAGCCTGAAGAACTATCGTGACCTGTTGTTCATTAAAAAAAATCTGAATAAATGGCAGGCAAGCATTCATGTATTTGATGACATTATTGATGTTAAAACGGCAGCCAATGCCGAACTTAAACCAAAGGCAGAGGCGAGGCTAAGGCAGTTATCCGAGCAGAATCATGCTAAGTCGATTCAGATGCTTGCAGACAAAATTGTGGCGATAGAGAGAGATGAGGATGCTCTGGCATTTGCAGATTCGGTTGAGCTGGAAAAGTTGCATCAATTACGCAGCATTGAATACCGGCTTGCATATAACTTGGAAAACCTTGAAGACAAACTTGAGATTGTAAAACTGGTTGAACGGGCTGATAAATTGCAGAAAAAGCAGCGCCTGTTGGATGGGGTTTTGAAATGGGAGTTGCTGACAAGCTATAAAATACGGCTGAGGAAGCTCAACAAAAGCCTTGCTGAACTACAGGCGGAGAACCGCAACGCCGATCAATTTAAGGCCAATATCGAAGAAATTATTAAGTCTTTGCCGCAGAGCTACGATGGCTATAGACAGCGATTAAGAGATGCGGCTCAGGACATGCAGACTGCTACTGTGCAGGTCGAGGCTTTGTTGCAACAGTATGAGGGGTCTCTGCAATCCATGCTCAGAGACGAGTTGCTGGCGATAAAAGAAAAGATTGAGATATATCGTTCCCAGGCGCTGCTTGCGGTTGCGCACATTTATGATCTTAACCTGAAGATTAATGAGGCCAGGCAGTGAAGCCCTTATGTCTGGGGATGACTGCGTTATTGCTGACAGCCTGTAGCAGCTCAAAGCACGCAGGCGTAACACTGTCCGAGCTTGAGACTGCTGATATAGAACCTGAAGTGCAGACCCTAGAAGCATCTCCGCTTGAAGCAATCCAGTCATATAGGCAGCTGTTAGGTTTTCCAGCGGACAATCCGTTTCGTCCACGCGCCATGCATCGACTTGCTGACCTATTGCTGGATTATGGTGAACAACGTGAAATTAAGCTGGCGGGTGAAGGGGGAAATCAGGAAATCAGCGAATATCCTGAAGTGGTATTAATCTACGAAGAACTTCTCAGTAGTTATCCAGATTATCCAGAGACTGATTTGGTGCTTTATCAGCTTGCTCGTGTCTATGACAAACTGGGTGATATTGAAAAGACTAGCCAATTGTTATTAAGGTTGATCAAACATTTTCAGCACAGCCGATATTTTGCTGAAGCCCAGTTTAGACTTGGAGAGTTGAGTTTTTTATTTGGTGATTACCAGCAAGCAGCTGCTTCATATCAGGCGGTGCTTGAGGTGGGTAAAGGCAAGCCGTTTTATGAACAAAGTTTGCTTAAATACAGTTGGACGGTCTTTAAACAAGATAGGCTCGATGAGGCGCTGAAATCGTTTTTTATTCTAATTGATTTGAAGGTTGATCAGCTTAAGTTTGACCCGGTCAGCGGCGGACCACTTGATATTGGCAAGGCTGATCAAGAAATACTGGCGGATATCCTGCGTGGTATGACGTTGATCTTTGCAATGAAAAATAGTCTTCAGGATCTGGAGCAGTTTAGTCAGAGTTATGGCCAGGCAGACTACAATCATTTGTTCTACCAGAATCTAGCCGAGTTTTATCATAAAAACGAGCGTTATCTGAACGAGGCACAGATCTACGCAGCTTATATTGCTCGCTATCCTGAGTCTGCCAATGCGGCCATATTTCAATTGAGGCTGGTGGAAAGTTATCGCTACCTTAATGATCATCAAGAAGTTGTAGCAGCAAAGGAAAAATTTCTAAATAATTTTTGGCGGCCCGATGTGGCAGTAACAGGTCTCCCGCCTGAATATGTTACCCATGTTTCTAGTTTTGCTAAGGTCTACTTGAATGATTTGACCGATTATTATCATTCTCGTTTTCAAAAGGCGAAAATTGAAACTGATTTTGATGCTGCAGTTAACTGGTATCAGGTCTATCTTAAAAACTTTCATGCGGAAGATAATGCCATTGAAAAACACTTTTTATTGGCTGAACTTTTGTTTGACAACAATCGCTATCAAGAGGCTGGGGATGAGTTTGAACAGGTCGGCTATTATTATCCAAAACATGAAAGGGCTGCAGAGGCAGGCTATAGCGCAATTTTGAGCTATCAAAAGCTATCGCAAAATGATGTGGATGGTGAGACTGATGTCTGGCTTCAACTGCAACGCCAGAGTGCACTAAGGTTTATCTCCACCTTTCCTAATGATTTGCGTGTCCCGAATACAGTTTTGACACTTGCTAATGATGATTTTGATCGAGGCGATTTTGATAATGCCAAATTATTGGTTGAGCTGCTGCTTAATGGCGAACAAAAGATTGCTGATGACAATGCCTTTTCGGCCTGGACAATTGCTGGTCATGTTAGTTTTCAAACTCAGGATTACTTGCAGGCAGAACAGGCCTTTCAGAATGCACGTAGATATGTGGGCGAATATACTAAACAGGCGCGTGAAACTGAAGAGTGGCTGGCAGCTTCAATCTACAAACAGGCAGAGGCAATGCTGGCATTGGGTGAGAAAAATTTAGCTATTGAACAGCTGTTCAGGATTGAGAATCTTGCCCCCAATAGCAAGCTTGTTGCCCAGGCAAAATACGATGCTGCGGCTGAGATGATTGCTCTGGAAGAGTGGCAACAGTCAGTGAATTTGTTGGAATCATTTCAAGACACATATCCACGTCATGAATTACAGGCAGATGTTCCAGTCAAGCTTGCCTATGTTTATATGAAGCTGGGTCGAATAGCCGATGCCGCTGATGCCTATGAGCAGATTTCTAATCACGGTCAGGATGTCAAAGTTCAGCAAGAGGCATTGTTGCAATCAGCGCAGCTTTATCAGCAGGTCGATAATTTTGATAAAACGGCAGCTATTTACAAGCGTTATATATATAAGTATCCCGTGTTAACTGAGCAGGCATTCTATGTTCGTTCGCAGCTGGCGAGTATTTACGCACAGATTGGCCAGATTAACAGTCGCGATTACTGGTTGAACGATATTATCAAAAATGCAGACGTTGTCAGTGTGCAACAAAATGACACAATTCAATCTCATGCAGCTAAGGCTTCGTTGACACTGGC
>CAMYNQ010000157.1 GCA_947259785.1 uncultured Chromatiaceae bacterium
GGATGGCCATATCATCCGCTGGCGTGATGCGGATCAGCATGTAGGAACTTCCTTTGAATGGGATATCTTTCTGGTGGCGCAGATTAGTCACGGCAGTGAAGGCCGCTACAGTGATCCAGATGGTATCTGGGCCGATCCGGATGGGCACCTGTTTATCCAGACCGATGGTGGCCAGAAAGATGGTTTGAATAACCAGATGCTGGTGGCGGACACTCGTAGTGGTGAACCGCGTCGCTTGTTTACCGGTGTCACCAAGGACGAGATTAGCGGCATTGCCGTCACGCCGGATCGCCGCACCATGTTTGTCAACATACAGCACCCTGGTAATGGTAATGGTGATGGTGATGCCAGCCTGACCAATTTTCCTGTGCCTTATGATGGTGTCACTGTACCGCGTGATACCACTATCGTGATACGCGTAAGGATGGAGGCATTATAGGTTCGTAAATACGAATCTGTGTTGATTTTAGCCCCGCTTTAGCGGGGCTTTTTTGATCCTAATGCTGTGGACCCAAATAGTATAACTACATGAATATCTAGTGCTTCAGCAATATCAACCACCCTAGCCAGGATGATTCGCAGCCATAGAGGCTGTAAATAATTCGTCTAACTGCGCCTGCTCATTCATTCGTTTCAACGCTAGCTATATAGTTCCAACTGCTGCCCTTACCTGGTTCCTGCCTTTTGTCTTTGCAGTATACAGAGCCGAGTCAGCTCTCTGAATAAGATCTTCTGATGTTTCAGTCGGTAAATATTTAGCAACGCCAATTGATATTGTTACCCGCGAGATAGCTTCCTTATTACTGCTTCTGACCAACTTCGTACAATCAACATTTTTACGTATATTTTCTGCCACCTTCAAGGCTGCCTCGAACGGAGTATTAGGCAACACAACAGTGAACTCCTCACCGCCATAACGCGCCACAAGATCCGCACCTTTGACACTATCTTTAATGACTTTTGCGACACAGCGGATCACATTGTCTCCCATGAGGTGACCATAGTTATCATTGAACTCCTTAAATTTATCAATATCCAACATCAGAAGAGAAAACTCCTCATCATCTACACTTTGTTGGATATGGTTTTCAAGTGTGTTAAGCAGCACCTTACGATTGGCCAGCCCGGTGAGCGGATCTGTTTCGGCTTCTCGTTTGCTGGTATCCAGCTCTTTGCGCAGTCGGGCTATTTCCGCCGAATTTTCCTCAAGGCAGTCTTGTAATGCCTGTGTGGAGTTTTGCATCGCGAGGATATCGCCAGACACCGTCTGCAAGACATTCTTAATGCAATCTAGGCCCGGGGCATCATTCAGTAACTGCGCTTGCTGCGTTAAAGATCCTTCCACCTGAGTTGAATTATAATGTGAGCTGGTGAGATAACTCTGCATATCCAATATGGCTGCGACTAATTCCTGTTGCAGGCTGCGAAGGTGGATTTCGCTAGGCTGGGCGACATGTTCCAGATACAGTCTTTCGTTGGTTTTCTCACAAAACGGGGATTTTTTCTCAATCAGTTCATCGATAGTCTGTTTAAGGAGGGGATTTGATCCAGCCACGTATTCGTACCAAATCGCATAATTCCGCGGATAAACTGGGACGTTATGCTGGGTCATTATCGGTATTGCCAACCTCAGACAGGTTGCACTATCCACACTCTCGCTTTGACTCATGAGTTCTTCCAAATCACTATTATTACAAACAAAAAAGTTAGAGACCCCCATCAAAACTTCTTTTCCAGTATTTACATAGTCAAAAAAATCTATAACCATATAGAAAACAAGATTGCTAGGTTAATGTGTTTTATCGGAATTGAAAAGAAAAATATTAACGTATTTTTAATGATAGACAGATTGGCCCAGACGGCATGGGCAACACCATGAAAATAGCTGCGGTGATGAGTGACTCGCTTGCGACCCTCAACGGCCTTCCAGAGTGATCAGAAATTCGAGTGACGAACCATCCAGTCGCAGCAAAACCCTGCATTCACGATGGCCCGGATGAATAATGCCAGTCAACTTCGGTTCGATGCCAAACCTGCATCAGCGGCTTAGCTGCCACTATCTGGGTAAGTGTTGCCCATTTTTCGTTATCAAACATAAATCGTCATTTATATAGATGGGCGATTACATTTTCATACACACGGGGATACAAGCAAACCCATTAACAAATCCGCGGCAACTGATCTGCCATCAACCAATCCACCAACCTTTGCCCGCCAAAGGCTGTTTCCATTTGCACTAACTGATGTTTATCCGTCACCACCTTACCGATGATGGCCGCATCTTGTGCAAGTGGGTGGTTGTGCATAACGGATAGCAGCATACCGGCATCTTCAGCGGAGCATATAGCAATCAGCTTGCCTTCATTGGCAATGTAGAGTGGATCAAGGCCCAGCAATTCACAGGCAGCAGAAACTTCTGTTCGCAAGGGAATAGCAGCCTCCTTGATCTGCATACCAACACCTGACTGTTTAGCCAGCTCGTTCAGAGATGCAGCAAGACCACCACGGGTCGGATCTCGCAAACAACGAATTTGTGGCACAGCCTTGACCATGGCAGCGACCAGCTCATGCAGTGCCGCTGAGTCTGATTCAATAGTGGTTTCAAAGTCGATATTTTCGCGTTTGGAAAGTACAGCGATGCCGTGATCACCAACAGTACCACTGATAAGAACCACATCACCGGGGCGAGCCAAATCACCAGAGATATTCACACCTTTAGGCACAACACCAACACCAGTGGTATTTATAAAAACACCATCGCCCTTGCCCTTCTCCACCACCTTGGTATCGCCACAAATGATTTTCACACCCGCTTGCGTTGCAGCTTTCGCCATACTGACAACAATGCGCTCAAGATCGGCCAAGGCAAAACCCTCTTCAAGGATAAATCCAGCCGATAGATAGAGTGGCTTGGCACCAGACATGGCGACATCGTTAATCGTACCGTGCACGGCCAGACTACCGATATCCCCGCCGGGGAAAAACAAGGGTGAAATGACATGACTGTCAGTACTCATCACCATCCGCCCTGCGGAAACTTCAAACATAGCCTGGTCGTTGCCCTGACGCAGCAGTTCATTATCAAAGTGTTTGAGGAATAGCATTTCTATCAGCTCGGCGGTGGCACGACCACCGCTGCCATGCCCCATGTTGATAACACCATCGCCAAGATCAAGAGTCATGCGACTGGTTCACAGCTTGGCTTATTGCGATGACGACCATAAGACCAATAGGCCGCGCAGGCACCCTCGGATGAGACCATGCAGGAACCCATTGGGTTTTCCGGTGTGCAGACCGTGCCGAACAGTTTGCACTCGAGCGGTTTCTTTTGGCCACGCAGTATCTCGGGACAAGCACAGCCTTTTACATCGCTGTTGGCCTGCGCCGCTACCGCAAAACGTTGTTCAGCATCGAAGGCGGCTAATTCAGGTTTGATTTGTAAGGCGCTGTCGGCAATGAGTCCCAGGCCACGCCACTCAAAACTGTTCCGCAGCTCAAATACCTCAGCCATCAACGCTTGTGCCTTACGATTGCCGTCGGGCGTTACCGCACGACTGTATTCATTTTCAACGGCATGACTACCCTGATTGATTAAACGGATTGCCATCAGGGCCGACTGCATTACATCCAAGGGTTCAAAACCGGCGATTACAATTGGTTTACCATAGTCTTTAGCAAAGTGCTCATAGGGACGGCTACCGATGATGGTACTGACGTGAGAAGGGCCGAGAAAGGCGTCGATAGTTACAGGTTCAGGCGCGTTAAGAATCGCCCCCAGCGCCGCCGGAGTGAGGACGTGATTACAAAAAACAGAGAAATTTTCCAGTCCTTCCACTGCCGCCTGCTTGATGGAAACCGCCGTGGCTGGTGTAGTGGTTTCAAAGCCAATGGCGAAGAAGACCACTTGCTTGCCCGAATTGTCTCGGGCAATCTGCAAGGCATCTTGGGTTGAATAAATCATTCGGATATCGGCACCACTGGCCTTGGCTTGCATCAGACTACGCTTGCTTCCAGCAGGCACACGCATCATATCGCCATAGGTGCAGAGAATGACACCATGTTGTTCCGCTAACTGCATGGCCTCATCAATACGCGCCGCAGGCAAGACACAAACCGGACAGCCAGGGCCATGAACAAACTCCACGTTGTCTGGCATCAGATCCTGAATACCGTAACGGAAGATGGCGTGGGTATGGCCACCGCAGAACTCCATCAGTCGGTAATGACGTTCTGTGTGTGCTTCTTGTTTGATAACTGCGGCAATATGTCTGGCGGTTTTCTGATCGCGAAATTCGTCGATGTATTTCATCTGTCAGTCTGCTCCAACATGCCTGCCTCAGCAAACAGTTTAAGAGTTTGTTGTGCCTCGTCTGGATTGATTTTGTTCAGGGCATAACCGACATGAATAAGCAGATAGTCACCAACGTTTACATTATCCACCAGCGTCAGTGAAATCTGTTTTTTGATGCCACCAACTGAGACCATGGCATTGTCTTGGTCAATAGAGATAACCTCAGCAGGGATGGCAAGACACATCTAAACACCCTCTACCAACAACACTTTTTGTCGTTGCACGTTTATCCACTCATACCATTGAACAAGCCCTTCGCCTTTAGTGGCAGACAGCTGCATAATGTCTATTTCTGGATTTACCCGACGGGCGTATTCAATACATTTGTCCAGGTCAAACTCAACATACGGCAGCAGATCGATCTTGTTGATAATCATTACGTCAGCGACATGAAACATGTCCGGGTATTTGAGCGGTTTGTCTTCACCCTCAGTGGTAGAAAGTATCACTACCTTATATGCCTCACCCAGATCAAAGCTTGCGGGACAAACCAGATTGCCGACATTTTCAATAAACAACAAGCTGTTTTCCTGCGGTTGAAGCTTTTCCAATGCATGACCAATCATGTGGGCATCAAGATGGCATCCCCTACCTGTGTTGATCTGAATGGCATGGACACCAGTTGCGCGGATCCGCTCGGCATCATTACTAGTCTGTTGATCCCCTTCGATCACAGCCATTTCATATCTTTTTTTTAAATCAATGAGCGTTCGTGTCAACAGCGTTGTCTTTCCCGAACCTGGGCTCGATAAAAAATTCAAACTGAGAATGTATTTTTCCGACAAAAACTGGCGATTGTCTGCGGCATAGCTGTTATTTTCCGTCAGGATATCTGTCTCGATACTGATCCTGCGACTGCCGCATGTGTGTGATTCATTATCAATACTTATCTGATCACTACCGCAACCACAATCAAGACACACTACTCCACCTCCAACTCTTTAACACGCAACTCTCCACCTTTTTCAATCAGCATTGCTGCTGCGCCACATTTTGGGCAAGCATCAAAACGTTGCTTCACTTCTACCCTATTGTTGCACTGAGAGCAAAACGCTTGGCCAGGAACATCTATAATTTCAAGCCTTGCGCCATCGGCTATAGAGTCTTTCATCACCACATCAAAACCAAAATACAGCGCCTCAGGCTCTACCGCTGCCAGTCGCCCCACTTCCAAAAAAACTGTCTTAACACGCGAATAATTTTTCTCAGCAGCCTGTTGCTCGATGATCTTTAAGACACTTTGGCAAAGCGAGACTTCATGCATCTATTTACACTCAAATAAATATGATTCTATACGCCTAGCCTAAATTACGCACCCAGAAACGCAAAAGGCCGTAGCACTTTTTATTGTGCTACGGCCTTTTATCATTCGCTTATTTAAAATTTAAGCGTCAAACGGATTCCTGAGAACGATGGTCTCTTCTCTATCAGGGCCGGTCGAAATTATATCCACCGGCACACCTGAAATCTCTTCGATGCGTTTCAGGTAGGCACGGGCTGCTTCAGGTAGGTCTTCGTAACTTTTGACACCAACAGTCGATTCTTTCCAACCCGACATGTCTTCATAGACGGGTGAGCAATCTTCCAACACATCCGCCGCCAATGAAACCGACTCAAGCGCTTTACCATCACGCTCATAGCCAACACAGATACGGATAGTATCCAGGCCGTCCATGACATCAAGTTTGGTAATACACAACCCAGTCACGCTATTAACCTGATTCGAACGGCGCAAAGCCACAGCATCAAACCAACCACAGCGACGGGCACGACCGGTTGTAGAACCAAACTCATGGCCTCGACTCGCCAGATGCTCGCCCATTTCATCAAACAACTCAGTCGGGAATGGCCCCGCACCCACGCGTGTAGTGTAGGCCTTAGTGATGCCGACAACATAATCCAGACCACGTGGGCCCATACCACTGCCTGTTGCTGCACCGCCAGCAGTGGTATTCGAAGAGGTTACAAACGGATAAGTGCCATGATCAATATCCAGCAATGCACCCTGGGCGCCTTCATACATGACGCTATGACCATTATCACGATAATCATGCAGCATCCCGGTGATATCAGCAGTCATAGGTTGTAACTGTTCTGCCCAGCTGAGACTTTGATCCACTACCTGCTGAAAATCAACGGTGTCTGTCTTGTAAT
>CAMYNQ010000158.1 GCA_947259785.1 uncultured Chromatiaceae bacterium
GCATGTTGCGTACCACCATCAGGATGTGTTCATCGACGGTGTAGATATGAAACAGGTCGTATTGCATTAGGCCGACTATCTTGCCAAAGGCGGGGATGTAGTTGGCAAGAATGCCATATCGGTTCATTCTGCGCAGTTCATGGGTAATGCCGGCAGGCTGGCGCATAATCTCCATGAACAGGCTGCGGTTGCGCAGGTCATTACGGAATGAGTCATCAATCAGGTGGCGGTGGCTGCGTATCAGACGGATGGTTGATGCCCTGACGCCTTTGATTTCGGGGCGTTGTTCGATTAACAGAAATATTTCCAATAGGGCAAACGGGTAACGCCTGAAAATGTGCTCATTGGTGGCTTCGATAAAGCCCTTGCTGATCTGAAAGCGCTTGTTGATGGCGACCGGTTTGCCGACTTCGTCTGCATAGAGAATGGCTTCTTGAAAATGTTGTAGTAGCATTTCATTGAGCAGGCTGAGATCCATGATGGTGCGATAGTAATCTTTCATGAATTGCTCAACAGCTAGGTTGCTGTTTTTATCGTGATAACCAAGCATCTCAGCCAGGCTGCGTTGATAGTCGAATAGCAGGCGATCTTCATGACGTTTGGTGATGATGTGCAGCCCGAAACGAACCTGCCAGAGGAAGTTTTGTGCCTCGATCAAGTGCAAGTGTTCTTGTTCACTGAGGAAGTTGTGCTTGACCAGGTCGTAAAGAGTTTCGGCATTGAAGTGACGTTTGGCTACCCAGCCAATCATCTGCATATCACGCAGTCCGCCCGGGCCTTCCTTGATGTTGGGTTCGAGGTTGTAACCACTGTCATCATATTTGTTATGGCGTGCGATTTGTTCCTGCCATTTTGCCTCAAAGAATTCGCGGCTGGTCCAGAGCTTGTCTGGGCCGGTCTCTTGACGCATGGTTTCGAACAGATCCTGTGGTCCGATCAGGTGACGGGCCTCCATCAAGTTGGTGGCAATGGTGATGTCGTCGCGAGCGGCGTCGATACACTCTTGAATTGAACGGACGCTCTGACCAACCTCCAGACCGATGTCCCAGAGAAACATGATGAACCGCTCTAGTGCTTCACGGTAACGGTTATGAACGTCATCTCTGAGCAGGATCAGAATATCGATATCCGAACCGGGGTGAAGTTCAGCGCGACCGTAACCACCAACGGCAATCAGGGCAATATCGAGGTCATTGGCGGGGAAGTGATCAGACCATGCCCGAGTCAGAACCTGATCGATGAGCTCTGCGCGTAGATGGACCAGTTCAGCGGCTTGGCGACCTTCAATAAAACGTCGCTCTATTGTCTGGTGGGCACTGTTAAGACAGTCACGGTAGGTCTGAACGGCGGTTCTGCCTTCATCTAGCTGTTTGTTGAGCTCAGCTATATTGAGGACGGGTTCGGATTGTGGGCCTATCATCTGGACGGCTTAGATCTAGGTTTCGTCTTCTGGCAGCTTGGTCAAAACCTCATAGCCATCCTCGGTGACCAGGATAGTGTGTTCCCATTGGGCTGACAGTCCGCGGTCGCGGGTGACAACGGTCCACTTGTCGGGCAGCACTTTAACGTCACGTTTGCCAGTGTTGATCATTGGCTCGATGGTAAAAATCATGCCAGGTTTTAGAGTTATGCCGGTATCTGGTTTGCCATAGTGCAGCACCTGTGGTTCTTCGTGAAAATCAACGCCAATGCCGTGCCCACAATATTCACGTACCACAGAAAAGTTATTGCTTTCAGCATGTTGCTGGATTGTGTGGCCAATATCGCCGAGCTTGATGCCCGGTTTGACCATTTCTATGCCTAGTTTCATGCAATCATGGCTGATCTCGCTGACGCGGCGGGCCAGGATGCTGGGCTCGCCGATGTAGAACATCTTGCTGCTATCACCGTGGTAACCATCTTTGATGACGGTGATGTCGATATTGACTATGTCACCGTTTTTTAAGATTTTTTTGCTAGGGATGCCGTGGCAGACCTGGTGGTTGACTGAGGTGCAAATGGATTTGGGGAAACCATGGTAATTCAGCGGCGCAGGGATGGCCTGTTGCTCATTGACTATATAGTCATGGCAGATCTGGTTCAGTTCGTCGGTGGTTATGCCAGCGTTAACGTGTGGACGAATCATGTGCAGGACTTCAGCTGTGAGACGGCCGGCAACGCGCATTTTTTCAATTTCTTCGGCGTTTTTTATCTTGACTGGCATGGTTGTAAAACTCTGGTTGTATTTGCTGGATTTCGTCGATGGCGAGATAGTAGCCTGTTTTGCATGTCCTTGTCAGCCCACATATTTTTCCACTTCTGGGATGGTTTTCAGATGGGTTCGATTGTTGAGTGCGTGGCCTGTTTATGCTATAAAGCGCGCCAACTGGACAAAAAACGTCTGGTTTGGTTGTACGTAACCGGCATGTGCCGGAATCCACACGCACATCATTACCTGAGCCTGGGTGCCCTGAATTAAGGGGTTGGGTTTCAGCGATGTGCGGAGGTTTAACCCGATTTAATGGAGAATTAAATGTCTAACGTTTCTATGCGTCAAATGCTGGAGGCCGGTGTTCACTTTGGCCACCAAACCCGCTACTGGAACCCGAAAATGGGTCCATACATCTTCGGTGATCGTAACAAGATCCATATCATCAACCTGGAAAAGACTCTGCCGCTGTTCAACGATGCGATGAACTTCGTTGGTAGCGTCGCATCCAAAAAGGGTAAAGTTCTGTTTGTTGGCACTAAGCGTGCTGCACAGGATGTTATCCGTAAGGAAGCCGAGCGTTGCGATATGCCTTATGTAAACCACCGCTGGTTGGGTGGTATGTTGACCAATTTCAAAACTATCAAACAGTCTGTCAAGCGTCTGAAAGATCTTGAAGCAATGGAAGATGATGGCCGTATGGAGCGTTTCAACAAGAAAGAAGCCTTGGGTCTGAGGCGTGAAAAAGACAAGCTCGAGCGCAGCATGGGTGGCATCAAAAATATGCCTACTCTGCCTGATGCGATCTTCCTGGTTGATTCAGGACATGAAAAGATTGCTATCGCTGAAGCCAAAACTCTGGGTATTCCAGTTGTTGGCATAATTGATACTAATAGCGATCCTCGTGTTGTTGATTATATGATTCCTGGTAACGATGATTCAGCCCGTGCAATTTCTTTGTATGCGCAGGGTGTTGCCGATGCCGTTATCAATGGTCGTGCAGCGTCAAATGCTGGCAGTGGTGATGTTGTTGAAGTTGATGAATCTTCTGCAGTTAAGAAAACGGCTAAGAAGAGTAAGGCTGTGGCGGCAGAAACTGCCCCTGCCGGTGACTCAGCTGAAGCATAACGTTTCTTCATATTTGAAGAATACGTTTCAGGGCCGCCCGACAGGGCGGCTCACTTTATAAATTGAATACATACAATTGAGAGGTTGAGGCAATGGCAATTACTGCAGCCCAAGTAAAAGAACTGCGCGAGCGCACTGGCGCCGGCATGATGGAATGTAAAAAGACCCTGGTTGAAACCAGTGGCGATATCGAAGCTGCAATTGAGCTAATGCGCAAAACTGGTTTGGCCAAGGCAGATAAAAAGGCTGATCGTGTCGCCGCTGAAGGTGTTATTGCGATGGCGCGTAGTGCTGATGGAAAACAGGCTGTTTTGGTCGACGTTAACTGTGAAACAGACTTTGTTGCTAAAGGCGATGATTTCACTGCGTTTGCTGCAGCTGCAGCAAATGCAGCTTTGAATGCTGGTGTTAGCTCTGCCGAACAACTGGCGGATGTAGCCATCGATGGTGGTAAGTCTGTTGAAGAGACGCGTAAGGAACTGATTGCCAAGATCGGTGAAAACATCACTATTCGCCGCGTTAGCCGTGCAGAATCAACTGGTGTTGTTGGCGCCTACATGCACGGTAGCCGCATTGGCGTGCTGACTAGTCTTGAAGGTGGTGATGAGGCGCTGGCCAAGGATATCGCCATGCATGTTGCTGCAAGCAAGCCAGTTTGTGTCAGTGCTGACAATGTGCCAGCTGAAGTGATTGAAAAAGAGAAAGAGATTTTCACTGCTCAGGCTGCTGAGAGCGGCAAGCCACCTGAAATCATCGAAAAGATGATCGGCGGTCGTATCAACAAGTTCCTGAAAGAGATCACTCTGGTTGGTCAACCTTTCGTTAAAGACCCTGACCAGACTGTTGAAAAACTGCTGGCGTCTAAGGGTGCGACAGTTACAGCCTTTGATCGTTTGGAAGTAGGCGAAGGTATTGAGAAGAAAGAAGAGGATTTCGTTGCCGAAGTTATGGCTCAAGCCAAAGGAGCTTAATCCGTGTCTGACAGCAAGGCGAAACCTGTTTATAAACGGATACTGCTGAAGCTGAGCGGTGAAGCATTAATGGGTGAGGGTCAATATGGTATTGACCCTCATACCATTCAAAGAATCGCTGCTGAAGTAGACGAGCTGGTAAAGGCCGGTGTCGAAGTCGGTATGGTCATAGGTGGCGGTAATATTTTTCGCGGCGCTGGACTGGCCGAAGCTGGCATGGAACGCGTCACCGGTGACCACATGGGGATGTTGGCTACCGTCATGAATGCATTGGCGATGCAGGATGCACTGGAACACCAGGGTGTCTATGCCCGTGTTATGTCTGCGGTCAAGATTAATCAGATCTGCGAAGATTACATTAAACGCCGTGCCGTCAGGCATCTTGAAAAGGGCCGAGTAGTTATCTTCGCTGCAGGTACGGGTAATCCATTTTTTACGACTGATTCGGCCGCTAGTCTGCGTGCCATTGAGATTGGTGCCGATCTGTTGATCAAGGCCACCAAGGTTGATGGGGTCTATACGGCTGATCCTGTTAAAGATCCATCTGCTACGCGTTATGACAACCTAAGCTTTGATAATGTCTTGGATCAACGTCTTGCGGTGATGGATGCTACGGCAATTGTACTGTGTCGCGATCACGATATGCCGTTATGTGTATTAAATATCAATGAGCCGGGTGCCCTGATGAAGACCATGCAGGGTGAACTGGTCGGCACTTTTGTTCGCTAAAGGGATAGAAGCATGATTGAAGAAATAAAAAAAGACACCTCAACGCGCATGGACAAGAGTCTTGTTGCCTTGAAGGATGAGTTCACCAAAATCAGGACCGGTCGTGCTCACACCAGTTTGCTGGATCACGTTAAGGTTGATTTTTACGGCAACATAGTACCAATCAATCAGGCCGCCTCTGTATCTGTTGCCGATGCCAGAACACTGGCTGTTCAAGCTTGGGACAGAAACATGGTGCCAGTGATTGAGAAGGCCATTTTGAATTCTGACCTGGGTTTGAATCCGTCAACAGCGGGTGAGGTTATTCGTGTGCCGCTACCAATGTTGACCGAAGAACGTCGTAAAGAAATGATTAAAGTGGTCAGAAGCGAGGCCGAAGGCGCACGAGTTGCGTGTCGTAATATCCGTCGCGATGCTAATCACGACATTAAGGAGCTTTTAAAGGAAAAAGAAATTTCAGAGGATGACGCACGTCGTGCTGAAGATGAAATTCAGAAGATCACCGACAAGCATATTGCTGATATCGAGCAGATGCTTGAGGTAAAAGAAAAAGATCTGATGGAAATCTAGAAACAGAATACGAAGCAGGCTTTGTTGCCTGCTTCGCGATTTTAATTCGAATTGCACTAATACCTGTAGGTAATGCATGTCTGAAGGCGAACAAGCTCAAGAATATCATGGCAAGTTGCCTCGCCATGTCGCCATTATTATGGATGGCAATGGTCGTTGGGCCAAACAGCGTCACATGCCAAGGGTGGCTGGGCACCGTGCCGGGGTAGAATCACTCCGTTCTATTATTCAACGTTGTGGTGAGCTTGGAGTTGAGGCCTTAACCCTATTTGCCTTTAGTAGCGAAAACTGGCGTCGACCGGAGCAAGAGGTCGGTTTGCTAATGGAGTTGTTCATCGTCGCTTTGCAGCGCGAAACCAAAAAACTCAATCAACGCAATGTTCGCTTGCGCGTGATTGGGGACCTGAGCCGCTTTTCCGACAAACTCCAAAGAGAAATCAGTAAGGCCGAAGAACAGACCAAGGATAATACTGGTCTGTTACTGGCGGTCGCGGCCAACTATGGTGGCCGTTGGGATATTACCCATGCGGTGCAAAAACTAGCGCTTCAGGTTGAGAATGGTGAGATTTCTGCCGCAGCGGTGGATGAAGCCATGATCCAGCAACGTCTTTGCCTGGCTGATATGCCTGACCCGGATCTATTTATTCGCACTGGTGGTGAGCAACGTATCAGTAATTTCCTGTTGTGGCAGCTGGCTTATAGCGAGCTGTATTTTACCGATGTGCTGTGGCCTGATTTTGACAAGCCACAGTTAGATGCTGCGCTAGAGTGGTTTGCCGGACGACAGCGTCGTTTTGGCCGCACTGGTGATCAAGTGGAGCAGATGAAGCGTGCTTAAACAACGTTTGCTGACAGCTCTG
>CAMYNQ010000159.1 GCA_947259785.1 uncultured Chromatiaceae bacterium
TTGAATACCGCCATGATAATTACTACACCAGCGCGACGCTGTTTAATCAAAATACGACCAATCTAATTCGTAGCGTTGGCACCTGGCCAAGTGCTCAGCTGCAAAATGTGGATGATGCAGAGAGTCGTGGGCTGGAGCTGAACACCGGAATCAGTTGGCAACAAAGCGAATTAAGCGCAGCAATTACCTGGCTCGATGCCAATGAAACTGTCGCCGCCGTTGAACGTGACCGTTATCGCGTGCCTGAATTGGCTGCGCATCTGACTGGCAGTTACTTTTATTCTAGCGGACGCATCTGGGCGGAAGCTCAGTATCAGGGAGAAAGGCGTGACCTGAACTGGGCACTGCAACAGGATGTTATGTTGGATGCTTATTGGCTGTTTAATCTTGGTGGCAGCTATGAAGTCAGTGATGACTTAAGCCTGAGTGCGCGTATCGATAACCTGTTTGATGAAGAGTATGAAGAGATATACAGCTACGGCACTCTGGGCCGTACTGGCACTGTTAGTCTCGACTGGCGCTTCTGAGGCGGCGGGCGAGCGGGTCGAGAGAGTGTTATCTCTCGACCTATGCAGTGACTGGCTATTGGCCAGGTATGCCGATCGCGGCCAGGTTCTGGCCTTGTCACCGTTGATACAGCAATACCCTGTCGAGTGGGTGGGCCAAGACTGGCCCACCCATAACGGCAGCCTGGAACAGATTCTCGAACTCAAACCCGACTTGGTCATTAGTGGCGAGTACAACGCCCCATTACTACGGCAACGTTTGCAACAGCTTGGAATCCGGGTCGAAGTGCTGGCCTTGCCGCGTAGTCTTTCAGAGGTGAGGGATTATGAACGGCGCTTTTTATCGCTGATGGGCTTGCCGCAAAGCCTGGCCAGTCAGGCAAGCGAAGCCGTTCAAGGGTTGGCCACACCGCCGCGCCTTTTGCTGTTGGGCGCTAATGGCATCGGTACTGGCCGAACCACCTTTGAACACGGCCTGATCGAACACGCCGGCTGGCGCAATTATCTGCAGGCCGATGGTTATGTCAGCCTCGACCTGGAGCAACTCATTGCCGACCCACCGGATGCCATCCTTTGGTCGGCCCCCCACTCGGATGCGCTGGCCAATCAATTCGCTGAGCATCCGGTATTGAAGCGCGCAGTCCCAGCTGAGCGTTGGCTCACTACCGACTATTGGAGCTGGCAATGCCCAGGTCCCTGGACCTGGGAGCTGGTTAGCCAGTTGAAACAATGGCAAGAATTCTAATTCCTTTTCTAATCTTTCTGCTGTTACTGGTGACCTGGGTGTCGCTGGGACTAGGCTCTGTGCCCGTGCCGGTATGGGACGGATTATGGGGCTGGCTGCAGGACGACAACAGCCGCGCGGCGCTGATCATTGGTGAGGTGCGCTTGCCACGCACCCTGTTGGCCTTGACGGTCGGGGCTGCCCTGGGACTGGCAGGTGCCGCCTTGCAGGGCCTGCTACGCAATCCGCTGGCCGAGCCAGGCCTGGTAGGGGCTAGCCAGGGCGCCGCCTTGGGGGCCGCGATGGTGTTTTATTTCGGTTTGTTTGCCGGTCTTGGCGGACTGGCGACCGCCTTCGCAGGACTGCTCGGCGCCGCCGTGACCCTGTTGGTGATGTTGGTGCTGGCCGGTTCCGGTCGCCCGGCCCTGGTGATCATGGCCGGGTTGGCCATCTCCACCGTTGCCGGCGCGGCCCTGGCGGTGGTGCTGAATTTCGCCCCCAATCCTTATGCCATGCAGGAGCTGGTGTTCTGGCTGTTGGGTTCTGTCTCCAACCGCGGCCTCGATAGCCTGTGGATATTGCTGCCAGCGCTGCTAATCGGCGGGCTGTTGATCTGGCAGCAACGCCACCTGTTAGCGGCATTGAGCCTGGGAGAGTCTGTCGCCGAAAGCATGGGCCTATCGGTGGCGCGGGGCAGTCGTCTCACCGCCCTGGGTGTGGCCACACTGGTGGGGGCCTCGGTCTCGGTGGCGGGCAGCATCGGTTTTGTCGGTCTATTGGTACCTCATATCATGCGCCCCTGGGTTGGTCATCGCCCGGACCGATTATTAATCCCTTCGGCCCTACTCGGTGCCATTTTGGTCTGTGCTGCCGATATCTGTGTCCGCGCTATGCCGCCTGGGCCGGAATTGAAACTGGGAGTGCTGACCTCGTTGCTGGGGGCGCCGCTGTTTATCTGGCTGGTATGGAAGGAGCGCAAGCGATGGCACTAGGGCCTGGTGGTGGTTCATTTGCGTCTCTGTTGTGCCTGAAAAAGCGCCACTCAAGGCGTGAGGCGCGTAGTTTAGTTATTCTAAATGAGCAAGAGCCTGCCCCGCGAGCGCAGCGAGTGCATTGGGTACGAGTAACGCTGAGTGGCGCTTTTTCAGGCACAACCCGAAGGGCTGGACCTCATTTTCCACCTAACTTTGTTATCAGTCGCTTATTTGGAACAACCAAACTACGCTCCTTCTGCCTCGTTAGGCAAAAAATGAGGTTCCAGCAGTGACGCAAATGAACCACCACCAGCCCCTGGTTTCAGCTTCAAATCTTTCCGTCGACACGCGGGTCAAATCAGTCAGCTTCAGCCTTGACAAGGGCGAAGTACTGGGGCTGATTGGCCCCAACGGTGCTGGCAAATCCACCTTGCTCAACAGCTTGGCCGGATTGGAGCAGGGCAGTGGCGAAGTGCGCATAGATGGTCAGGCTTTCGATAGTTTGCCGGCCAAGCGACGGGCTCGCTTGCTGGGGTTGCAGCCACAGAGCCTCAACAGCGTTTGGTCGCTGAGCGTTGCCGACGTGGTTGCCCTGGGCCGTATGCCCTGGGGCGACTCTGATGCCAAAGCAATCCAGAACGCTATGCAACGCGCCGGGGTGAGCGAACTGGCGCAACGCAGCATTGATCACCTCTCCGGCGGTGAGCGGGCCAGAGTCTGGTTGGCGCGGGTGTTTGCCGGTGAACCCTTGGCGCTGCTCTCCGATGAACCCATTGCCAGCCTCGATATCCACTATCAGCTCGAAGTGATGGAGGTGCTAAAGGCTTACGCCAACGAAGGCAATGGCGTCATGGTGGCCATGCATGATCTGAGCCTGGCGGCGCGTTTTTGCGATCGCCTCTGTTTGATGCAGGCGGGTGAAATGGTTGCCAAGGGCAGCCCGGCCGAGGTGTTGACCGAATCTCTATTAAGCCGGGTATATGGCGTGGAGGTGGAGGTCAACCTGGAACACAATCCACCCATCGTGTTGCCGAAATAGGGGATGATGATATGGCTTTGAAGCGTAGCAACAATAAGGACGAACTTTGCTATCCCTTTGTCTACGAGAGCTCTTATCTGTGTGATTATGAGGTGGTCACCGATGAACTGTGCGGCCATATCGGCGCCATCCTGACGCTACTGCCACAGCAGTTCAGCGATGTATACGCCGACCTTGATGCCCTGCAACCGTTAGCCTTTCATCTTAACGGTTCCATTCGTGGCAGAGTGGCGATCACTGAAGATGATCTTGCCTGGTTGCTGCAACGTTACCACCACTACCAAGCGTTAACCCGCGGCTGTGCCAATGGCTTTGTGCTACCGCGCGGTGTACAGCCGGTGCCGCAACTGCACCAGGCCCGCTCAACAGCGAAGAAGGCGATCCGTCTGATGGTGCGCATAGACCAAGAAGGGATAAAGGTTCCTGACATCCTGCACCGTTTCTGCAATCTTGTGTGCAATGTCTTTTTCGTACTGACGCTTTACCTCAATCAACAGTCTGGTTTTAAAGAAGTCCCTTTTGTCAGTAAAAGCTATGGCCGCGGTGACTAATATTTTCACGCGCCCCAGGCAACGCTTGAGCGGCTTTGTTGCGGTCTCAATTATTGCCCATCTGGTACTGCTGAGCTACTGGTTCCAATCCAGTTCCCCACAGCCAATAACAAGCGCACCCCTCTCTGTTACTTTGCTGCAATCCCAAGACGAGCAAATCGGCGCAACCAAGCAAACGAGCCAAGTTGGAAGTGAACCAGAAACAGCCAAGCCAGCTGCCTCAAGTGCTGATACAAAATCAGTCGCTTCGCAGATGCAAACCGTTGCGCCGGTGGTAACCAAGCGGCAAGCTGTCATAACCGTGCCAGCAGAAAAACCCCAATCGGAAAAAACAATCGCCGCGACAATGGTTGCCGAGAGAGCAGTCATCGCAACTTCATTTGCGCCGCCTCAAACAGTGGTTCAGCTAGAGCAGCCGAGGAGGGTGGAGCCATCCCAGCGCCAAGTCGATAATGTAAATAAGGCCAAACCACGTTTGTCGTTGACTCAAGTGAGAGAACAGCTTCGTGGTCACATGCATGAGAATTTCGCCCGCCATTTCCACTACCCACGCCTGGCCAGAAAACGCGGTTGGCAAGGCGAGGCACTGCTTAATTTGAGGATCGAGGCTGACGGCACGATTAGTCACATCTTGTTAATGAATAGTAGCGGTTATTCATTGTTGGACAACACAGCCATCAACACAGTGAAGAAAATAAGAAACGTAAAAAAAATCAGTCAATGGTTAAATGGCCGCGCTATTGAAATGGAATTGCCTGTCATCTATCGTCTGACGAATGGTTAATTAAATACGATTGTACGGCTGGTGCCAATGCCGAGTTGGTTGTAACAAACGAGTCACGCTAATCGACTATTCATGTTGCTTTGATTGGTTGTTCCGTATCAAGAATATGGTGTAGCAAAAATGATGCATGATACATCGATGGTGTCGGCATACTGATTGTTAGGTGCAAGAAGGAAAGCGGAATATGAAAAGAAAGACCCTTATGTCTTGGAGTAGTGGAAAAGACAGTGCATGGGCATTACATAAATTACAGCAAAATCCGGAAATTGATTTAGTCGGCCTCTTCTGCACGGTTAATAAAGAGTTTGATCGTGTAGCCATGCATGGCGTAAGGGTTGAGCTTTTACAAAAACAGGCAAAGAGTATCGGTCTTCCTCTGGAAATAATTGAAATACCTAATCCATGTAGCAATGCTGACTATGAGAAAATAATGGGCCAATTTGTTGAAAGAGTAAAACGCGACAATATTGAGAGTTTTGCATTTGGTGATTTATTTCTTGAAAATATACGTGACTATAGAGAGGAAAAGTTAAAAGGTTCTGGAATTGAAGCTATTTTTCCGATCTGGGGCATACCGACAGATAAGCTTTCAAGAGAAATGATTGGCAGTGGCATGAGGGCGGTGATTACATGTATAGATCCTAAACAAACGCCCCGAGAATTTGTTGGCAGGGAGTACAATAATAGTTTTTTGGATTCGTTGCCTAGCACTATGGACCCTTGTGGCGAAAATGGAGAATTTCATAGTTTCGTTTTTGATGGTCCGATGTTTAATGAAAAAATAGAAATCTTGATGGGGGATATCGTCGATCGTGACGAGTTCTTGTTTGCTGATGTTTTACCAAAAATCACTTAACAAGCGGTGCATGCACTCGGACAACAATAAAGCACCGCTGTTTCCTTGCCCTGATTTCTGCTGCCAGTGATGCTTGTTGTTAAATAGATCATTTTTTTACAAACTACGGAATAATAACGTTGCTGGCATCAACTCTTTAAAGATAAAACGATGGATTATGAATTTCGCCGTAACCTCTACGGTCGCTACCAAGCTGAATTTTCAATGGGTTATGAAGCTCTAGGGTTGTGGTTTAGTGAAGAACTTGGCGGGGATCATGCAATGATTGCTTGTTTGCTAGATGAGCTCGAACAACTAATAAATAAACAGAGTTGGGAGTATCGTCATGCTGGGCGTGAGTTCGTCTTAAGCATGAACCAGGAGGGTGTTGAGGTGTGTGCTGCACTGCTTGGTGATACGGATGATGAGGTGCCTGATGAGTTGAGTCATTATGATCAGGAATCTAAGGCTAGTTGTGGCTTGAATGATTTTCGTCTGGTGTTAGCTGCGTGGAAAGAGTTTGTCACCGAGCCGGGTAGCGGATAAGCGGGCTAAAGACTCACTAAAAGCTGTTAAAATATCAATTTAACCTAGCAGTCAGTCGTTGTGGCACAACTGCAGTGTAGAACAGGGCATACATGTGACCAATAACGATATCTTGCGCCGACTCCGTTATACCTTTGACCTCAATGACTCAAAAATGATTGAGTTGTTTGCTTTGGCTGATTATGAAGTTACACGTGCAGAGATTAGCGATTGGTTGAAAAAAGAGGATGATCCCGCGTTTTCAAAATTTAATGACCTTCGGCTGGCGATTTTTCTAAATGGCTTGATTGTCGACAAACGAGGCAAAAAAGAGGGTCCACGACCCAAGCCAGAAAAGCGTTTGTCTAATAATACTATTTTTAGAAAACTAAGAATTGCTTTAAATCTGAAAGATGAGGATATATTGGCGATATTGGATCTGGCAGGAGTGCGTATGAGTAAACCTGAATTAAGTGCTTTCTTTCGTAAACCAGGC
>CAMYNQ010000160.1 GCA_947259785.1 uncultured Chromatiaceae bacterium
CCAATGATCAAGGCCTCGACTTCTGCCGGGCTGGTAAGAAAACTGCCGGCCTGGATTTCAATCTCACGATTATTGCTAACCAACTCGCCAGCATCACGTGTGGCATTGGCCGCCAGCAATGCGCCACGCAGGTCATCAAAGCCGATCTCATAACCGGCCATGCGTTGCGGGTCAAGCAGGATATGCACCACCTGCTCTGGCCCACCAATGGTGTAGATATCACGGGTGCCCGGCACCCGTTTCAGTTCGGCTTCGATGGTGTTGGCCACCTGTTGCAGTTCATAACCTGCACGGGATTCATCCTGGGTCCACAGGGTCAGGCTGACGATGGGCACATCATCGATGCCCTTGGGTTTGATGATGGCCCGACCCACACCCAGCCCCGGTGGCAGCCAGTCGTCATTGGAATAGACCTGGTTATAAAGATTGACGATGCTCTGGGTACGGTCTTCGCCGACTTCAAACTGCACTGTTAGCACCGACATACCCGGGCGCGAAACAGAATAGATGTGTTCGACGCCTTTGATCTCGGACAAAACTTGCTCAGCGGGTGTGCTGACCAGATTTTCTACCTCAACAGCCGTGGCACCTGGATAAGGGATAAAGACATTGGCGAAGGTGACATCGATCTGCGGCTCTTCCTCACGCGGTGTTACCAGCACAGCAAAGATGCCCAGCAAAATACCGACCAAGGCCAGCAGTGGCGTCATTTCACTACGCAGAAATTTCTGCGCAATCTTCCCTGATATCCCCAGCTTTTCCTTGTCCATGAGCTGTTACCGCTGCTGTTTAAGTTCGATGCCCGCTGCAACCGGTTCGATCGCAACCTTTTCACCCGCCGTCAAACCTGCCAGCACTTCCATTTTGTCACCTATGCGGCGGCCAAGGCGAAGCTGACGCAAACTGACACGGCCGTCACCGGCCACTACATACGCACCGCTCAATTCACTGCGTTTGACCACCGAATCAACGGGAATCAACAGGCGTTCAACATCGCCGGTCACAAAGGCAACTTTGACAAACATGCCGGGGTAAACACCGTAATCAGCCTGAGGCAGATTGACGCGCACTCTGAACGAGTGGCTTTGTTCATCGGCATAGGGAAAGACGCGCAACGACTCGGCATCGACACTCTGATCATCTTTCAAGACCACACGCGCCTGACCATGGTGACGGACAGAATCAACAAAGGCCTGCGGAATCTGCACGGTAGCGCGCAAATGCTCGTAGGAAAAACCGCTCATCAAGGGCTGGCCCACACCCACTGTTTCACCAATCTCAACATGGCGCTGGGTGACATAACCACTAAAGGGGGCCTTGATGACCGTCTGCTCAAGCTGTTCTTTGGCTTCGGCCAATTTGGCCTGCGCTGCGTCCAACCGTGCTCGGGCTGCTTTCTGTCCAGCCGCGGCCTTATCCAGTTCAGACTGTGCCACCAACTTCCTGGCATAAATACCCTTCACGCGCTGGTATTCGTCATCGGCCTCTTTGCGACGTGCCTGTGCTTCACCCAGCCCTGCCTTAGCCTGGTCCAGGCGAGCGCCTTGTTCGGTATCGCGAAAACGCAGGATCACACTGCCCTTGGGAACAAAATCATCAACGTCATAATTGATTTCAACCACCCGGCCCACAATTTGTGATGACATGGTTGATTGATGCACGGCCTCGATAACAGCATCAAAAACACGTTCCTGTTTGCTGAGTTGCTGTTGGGCGGTAATTGTTTTCAGATCTGTTGCCAGTGCAGCCTGATTAAGACCCAGGAAGGCTATTCCAATCAGCCAGTATTTAAGGTTCATCCTCACCTTCTATTCTCCCTTGCAACGCAACCACTATAAGTAAAGCATATATGTACAGAAAATCATTATATATTAGAGCATACTTATATAAAACCCTATAAAAAAGCCCCTTTTATATGGGGCTTTAAATTCACAGAGTTAGTATTTGAAACGCAACACTAATTTTTGTAAATCATTGACCACGCTCATCAGGTTGCCGCTAGACTGGGTCAAAGAGTCCATTTCAACCACCGTCTCATCTGAAACTTCACGGATGCGCACGACGCTGCGGTTTATCTCTTCCGAGACAGCACCCTGCTCTTCTGCGGCACTGGCAATCTGGGTGTTCATGTCGCTGATATTGGTTACTTCCGTGGTGATCAAATCCAGCGCCGCGCCGGCCTCAATAGACTGCTGGACACTGGCATTGGCCTGAACACTGCCCTTTTCCATTGCTTCGACTGCCTGGTTGGCACTGTTTTGCAGTTGTTCAATACTGGTCTGGATCTCCAAGGTAGAGTCCTGGGTACGCTTGGCCAAGGTCCGCACCTCATCTGCTACCACAGCAAACCCCCGCCCCTGTTCACCGGCGCGTGCCGCCTCAATCGCAGCATTCAAGGCAAGCAGGTTGGTCTGTTCGGCGATGTCACTAATCACATCAGAGACCTGACCAATGTTGCCGGTATGACTGGCGACTGATTTAATCACCCCAGATGCATTTTCCACATCAGCAGCCAGACTGTTGATCCCCCGCATAGTCTCACTGACGACGACATTGCCTTTCTGCGCCTGTTCATCAGCCTGACGCGCCGAGTCTGCGGCATTGGCGGCATTTTGAGCCACTTCGTTGATAGTGGCAGACATCTCATTGATGGCAGTCGCTACCTGGTCGGTCTCTGCCTGCTGTTTATCCATGATGGCGCAGGTGTTATCGGTTGAGCCTTTTAACTGGATTGCAGTGGCAGCCAGATGATCAACTGTCGCTGCCACACAACCGACCTGCTCCTGCACCTTGGCAACAAAGATGTTGGTCAACTTGGACAAAGCACCCAATTCACCAAACGCCTTTTCAGATAATCGCTTGGTCAGGTCGCCATCGCCTTCGGCAAGGTCTCTGAACATGGTCACCGTTTGACAAAGCGGTTTAATCAATAAGCTTTTTGCACCAACAAACAGCAACACCAGTATCACGCCATAAAGAAGCGAAAAGCCCAACACCATCGTCCGACTCAAGCCTGCCTGTTGCTCAAGAAACTGTTGCTGTCGCAGGGTCTCTGCTTCAATCGACTGCACCATCGGCTCAAGACGCTTATGCAAGGCAGCCGCCGCCCCATCAAAGCCAGCCATCATGGCATTACCACCAATGGGGCCTTGCTCAACATAGGCCTGAGCCATCGCCTTACCCTGACTGTAATAGGCCTCGAAGGCTTGTTTAATAGGCGTATATTGACCGGCATTGGCTTGATCGAGTTTAATCAACTGATCTAGTTCGGCACGAAACACATTGGCGTGCTTCTCGGCTTCATCAAAGCCATCATTCAAACCATCCAGGCCACGCGTCGCACTGATATCTGTCAACCACTGCTGCACCTGAACCACATTGAGCTGAAGCTCTTTAGCCTTGGCCTGTATGGGAATACTGCTGTTTATCAATCTGGTGGTTTCTGCTTCTACAATAGAGGTTTGCCTCAGGCTGAAAAAAGACTGGCAAAACACCAAAACGGCTATCAAGGCGATAGTTATCCGAAAGATTATTTTTATAGTGATATTCTGCATTTTTCCCTTCCCAGTCTGACAAGATAGACACCAACATTTCCACAAAAGCCGAAAATACGGCCCCACGTCCGAACTATGTATCGGATAAATCAGGAAAACCTAAATCGCAAATCCAAATGAATTTGACTAGGGGGTTAGCACGGCGCGGCGGGTTGGGAACTTTCAAAAAACAATGTTGATTAGGCCTTTTCAAGCACGTACACAAACTTACCGTCCACTACCTTGGCCTCTAGCAGACGATGACCGGTTTGGGCGGCAAAAGCAGGAAAATCGGATTGCGTACCGGAATCAGTGGCAATCACTCGCACCCGCTGGCCACTTTGCATGGATTTGAGTGCCTGCTTGAGCTTCAGGATAGGCATTGGACATTCCAGGCCACTGGTATCAAGCTCTTGATCTATTTTTTCAGCCATCAGATATCACAGTCTTTACATCAAAGAAATGAACTGACAATGATATCATTCTGTCCAAAACAACTCATTGCATTGCTTGCGCAGACCATAATGGTTATTTTTTGATGATGTCAGTTTTTCACAAAAATGTTTCACCGCCCTTAATGGCGATATTTTTCAGCGCTATTCTGGCACTCGCTTGCCTTGTCCTGCCCGGCAGCTTAGTCGCATCAGAACTGCCCGACCTGGGCGATTCATCAGCCAGTGTATTGAGCGCCGAAGATGACTATCGTCTTGGCCAGGCCTTTATGCGCAATCTGCGTCAGAATGTCGAGATCATCGAGGACCCCGAGTTAAACGCTTATATAAATGCCCTAGGTTATCGCCTGTTATCAGCTGCAAATACGCAATTACCATTCAGCTTCTTCATCATCAACGAACCAAACATCAATGCCTTCGCTGGCCCTGGTGGCCATATTGGACTGCATTCCGGACTGATCCTGGCGGCAGAATCCGAGGGCGAACTTGCCGCGGTAATGGCCCATGAAATTGCTCATGTCACTCAACGTCATCTAGCCCGTGCGTTTCAAAAAGCCTCTTCTGCCCAAGTTCAAACCTTTGCGGC
Source organism: uncultured Chromatiaceae bacterium (assembly GCA_947259785.1). Lineage (GTDB taxonomy): Bacteria > Pseudomonadota > Gammaproteobacteria > Tenderiales > Tenderiaceae > Tenderia. Next base: position 4,572 of record CAMYNQ010000160.1, read on the forward strand.
AATCCTGGCAGCAATCCTGCTAGGTTCTCCTGAACTAAGCACAGCAATGATTGCGACCGCGACCGCCGGCAATATTCAGCAACAACTTAATTTTACCCGCAGTCATGAACGTGAAGCCGATCGTGTCGGTATCGATATTCTGGTCAATTCCGGTTTCAACCCCAACCACATGCCTGGATTTTTCTACCGTCTGCAAGAGGCCTATCGTTACATGGAAAGCAACTTGCCAGAACTGCTAAGAACTCATCCAGTGACCCCCAACCGCATCGCCGACTCGCAAAACAGGGCGCGCCAATATCCACCAACAAAAGAAAAACTATCCACCGGATTATCATTTATGCAGGCAAAACTGCGTAGTTATGACAAGACAAACCAGGCCCTAAATATAAAAAGACTTGAAACAAAACAGGCTGACTCACAACTGCTGTCAACTGCTGAACAATATGAATACGCCCTACACCAGCTCACGACGGGCAAGTTGGAAGCAGCCGAAGCACTGACAAACAAGCTACTCGAAAATTCAAAAGAGTCTGCCCTTTACATTGCCCTTAAGGCCCGAGTTGAAATCGCAATGCAACAACCCAAGTCGGCCGTTTCACGTCTGCAGCAGGCCTTGTTACTGTTCCCCAATCATCCGCAACTCAGCACCCTCTACGCACAAGCCCTAATCGACTCAGGCAAAGCGGAAATAGCCGCCGACAAAATACGGTCACTGATCCAGCAACAGCAGGAGTTCGTTCTACCCAGCTATTACCAGTTGTTGGCCAAGGCCGAGAGTGCGGCAAAAAGAGACAGCAATGCGCATATGGCCCTGGCTGACTATTACTACATGATTGGCCAGACACGCACCGCCATCGAGCAACTGGAAACAGCGCTAAAACAATCTGACAATACGCCTTATCAAACCGAACGAATCAAGGCCCAGCTAAACTCTTACAAGCAGGAACTGCTTGAGAATGAACCGCAGTCAGATACTACCCAGCAATTAAGCATTGACCGGCAGCAACAATGAATTTAAGTTATTCTCCATAATTAAAATGGACTTAAGGAGGGGAATAATGGCCAACAACTTTACAGCGACCACGCTTACCATCGCCATTATCTGTACTGGCTGTGCATCAACACCAACAAATGAATCGAATCAAACTGTCACCCAGACCTCACAAGCTGCTAAGCCGGCTGTTTCACAGCCAACTATATCTTCAGAACAACAGCCCACATGGGTGGATGATGAGAGCGCCAACTACCCCCGCGCTGACTACATCACCAGTCGCACTCAGGCAGAAACTGCAGAAAAGGCATCACAACAGGCCCTCGCCAATGTCAGTCGTCACTTTCTCATCGATACCACTGAATATGAAATGCCGGTTGAACAAGCCATTGTCGGCGCCGGCTATGAACTAAACACGACCCATCTACCGCAATCAGCACTAACAGTCGCTTCACCTGAGGTTAGGCGTGTTCTGCAAAAACTTAAAATTGTCGAGCAGTGGTTTGATAACACTAACAACCGTTATCACGCTCTGGCTGCCCTGCCCCGCAATGCCGGCCTCGGTTATTTAGACAACCAGATAAAGGCCCTGGATGAAAAGACCCGGGAATACATGCAAGAGGCGCGCAGCAACAGCGATCCGTTTGTTCAGGCCGGTAAAATTGCAATGGCTTGGCGCTGCCAACAACTGCGCGGCAAGATGCAAGAAGCCATGCGTGTTGCAGACCTAACCGCCCGTGGCATAGCTGCAGAATACAAACTGAACTTAATGAAAAAAGATGCCATCAACCTGATCACTACATTACAGATAGAGCCATCTGGCCT
>CAMYNQ010000161.1 GCA_947259785.1 uncultured Chromatiaceae bacterium
GATGTATGACGCATATTAGAAAGAATTGTTCTCTGACCCCGTTAGTTTTGCTAGGAGTATTCCTCATGGGTTGCGATAAAGACCCAACACATCAAACCGAGAAAGAGGGCGCTGAGCAAGTATCGAAACGAACAATTCCATTCCGTGAGACATTGGATTGGACACAGCCGTATCAGTTGCTTTCTTTCGGCGATACGATTATCAAGATTCCATCCGACCATCTAAGCCGGGTTAATGAAGAAAACGTGATTTTGGAGGCAGACATCGTTGTTGATCAAGAGGGCAAGCCCAAGTTTTTAACTAGTACTGAAGAAATTCAAAAAGCGCTGCCGTTTGATACCTACAACAATGTGTTTGTTTATGTCAGCAAGACCCCCGCTCATGGGAGATTCACAAAATATGATGTAGAAAGCGCGATACGCTTATCATTTTTAGGTCCATTAAATCCCCCGCAAATCATGGAAGAGTTAGGGCTGAAGCGTTATTCAACTGATTCGGGCAACCCTTTGTCAGTCTATTTTTCGCTGGATCCGAATTTCACAATGCCGGGGGGGGGGATTTTTTTCATGAGTTGCGACCCCGTGCCAGCTGATCCTAAAAAAGTCAAATCGTGCAGTGCCCATTTTGGGCACAAGGGGGTGAATGTGCGTTACTCTTTTCCTCCCCAGTATCTGCGCTATTGGAAAGACGTCCACCAGTTCGTATTAGACGCATTGCAATTTACAAATTAAATAATTAAGAGAGTCAACATGCCAACTCCATACACGTTTACGCCTGCACAACAGGCTGAAATTACCCGCCTTTACGATCAGGCATTTATCGATGCAGCACTGGGTGGCGCGGCCGCAGTCGGTGCCTATGCACCGATGTACGAATATATTGCCTCAGTGGCCGAAGCCGCAGAACAGGGGGATGATGATCCGGTTCGTCTTACCCGAGTGTGGTTTGACGGTGCGATGGGGGTAAATTCCGACGAAGGCGCATTCTCCTCAATCATCCGGTTATACAACATCCGTCAGGGTGAATTGCGCTATGGGACGACATTCAGCGATGTGAAACTTCAAGAGGCTTCTAATGAAGTGGGTAGACTTGTTTATCTGCAGATTTTTGAAAGTGGTTGGACGTTACCAACCGTCGAAGAAATTGGTATTGCTGACTTAAACGGTGTGCGCGATACGTTATACGAAGCTGATGCCGGTGAAGGGGAAGAATTGAACCTCAACCAAGCCTGGCCCGGAATCATGATGCTCGGCAAACTCGGTGGGGACTTTACTGGTCGCCTGCTTCAATTACACGAAAACGACCTCGTAGAGCTCGACACTTTAGGTGACATTAAAAACGTATTGTATGCCTGGGAATCGTTCCGCTATGCGTTTGAGGCAACAGGCATCACCGACATAACTGCGCTAGACGCTGCCGTAGCCTGGGATATCAGGGATCTGTCAGATATAACCGCCTTGGGATCCCCTCGCGAGTGGTTTAATTTGCTAGTGGGCGTGCAAGATCCAGTGGCAGCAATACCGCTAGAACTGGTTTCCAAAGTCGGCTCCGAAGGAATTCTCGATATGCTGCAAGGTGCGCATCTGGGTAAGCCCATGCTTGGCAGCACCACGGAAGCCAACTTTGAGACCAACGCCAAAGCATTTTTTGATTCGAAGGCTGAGCAACTTCAAAGCCTTCAAGTCGAACTGATGCCGACCGATGCAGCTGCTATGGTTAGCAAGGCCAAGACGGATGTGAACGCGCGCGCAGCCTTGGTCGCGCTTTCATCTATTAGCGTGACTATAGCCAGGTAGGGTGGGCACCGCCCACGCAGATAAATTAATCAAACATGTCAAATTATCGTAGAGCTTTGACATCAGGTGGAACCTATTTTTTCACTGTGGTGACGTATCGCAGGCGAGAAATATTAACTATGCCCGAAAGCAGGGCTGCTTTAAGAAATGTAATTGAACAGGTGCGCAGCCAATATCCATTCAATATTGACGCATGGGTACTTCTACCAAATCATCTCCATTGCATATGGCGGCTACCTACTGGTGACAATGATTTTTCAAAGAGGTGGGGCCTGATTAAGGCTGGATTTACAAAGAAAACGAAACACCTGTTTCAACGGGATGAATGGATGAACAAATCAAAAAAGCGTCATCGGGAGGCAACGATATGGCAGCGGCGATTTTGGGAACATCAAATAAGAGATGAAACTGATTACCAAACACACATGGATTATATCCATTTCAATTCCGTCAAACATGGGTTGGTGGATAGGGTGAATGAATGGCCCTATTCAACATTCCATCGTTATGTGCGTGCTGGTGTATATACGTGGGACTGGGGCGGTGGTGAATCTGCTGATATTGGAGGGTTTGGTGAATATGTTGAAGGTGTTTGAATTGGTGGGCGGTGCCCACCCTACCTGGCTCAAGTTATCTGGCATTGCTGCCGATAAGCCACTTGTTATTTTTTAGTAATAAAACAACTGGAAGTTGTATTAAGATTTTGATCGATTTAATAACCTTAAAATATTTAACTTTCAACGAGATGCAGTACAAAGAGGACGTAGGCTTTTAAAGAAGCTATAAAATTTATCTTCAAGGAGAAGAAATAATGAAAAAGCTCATCATACCAATATCTGTTGCGCTGGCAGCAGGTATGACACCATCAGCACATGCGTTGAATCTTGGAATATGGGGAGTTGGCCACCTATCTATTGACAGTGTCGATGACGGTGCCAACAGCAGCCTTTATCTGGCTAGTAACTCATCTCGCCTTGGTATCAGTGGCGATCATGATTTTAACGCAGGCTCCAAGGTTCTTTTCCAATATGAAACAGGTGCTGACTTGACCGGTGAGGGCGCCAACGATGGCAATGGTGCAGGTGTTCATCAACAGGGACAACTATTTACTCGCACACGCGACGCCTATGTGGGTGTAAGTGGTGACTCAGGTACCTTCCTGCTTGGGCGTCTTGGAGGCTTGAACCAGTGGCTTTATGACTTTAACCTTTTCGCCGACCAAGTAGGTGACCTGGGTAATATCTGGGGTGCCAACGGCTTACCCGGTCGCATAGATAACGCCCTGCACTACGCATCACCCGATCTGTCAGGATTGAGTCTCGCGATTTCCTATGTCCCTGAAGAGGGGGTTGATAATACCGACGCCCAGATTCTCAAAGCCAACTATGCTGCTGATGAGCTAAAAGTGGGCGCTGCCTTTGCCTCAGTGGGTCAAGGCGCCGGTATGGATGAGCATTCTGTTATTGCCCTCACTGCCAGTTATGATATGGGTCAGTTCGTGATCGGCGGCGGTTTCCAGGACGAATCTGATATCGGTGGTACAGCCGGTAATGATCGTGACAGCTTTACGCTGGGTGGCAGCGCCAAAGTCGGCGACGGCGTAGTTAAGCTGCAACTGACCCAGACCGACTCAGATGGTAGCGATCAGGCAGCAACACAGATCGCTTTTGGCTATGATCACATGATCAATGACGCCACGACGATCTATTTCGCCTATGCCACGACCGACAATGACGCAAATGTTGCGTTTACCGCCAACAACTATGGTCATGGTGAGGCCGTAGCACCTGCTGCTGCAGGGCAAGATCCAAGCGCTGTATCCATTGGCCTGGTCTACAAGTTCGACGCTAACTTGGTCAAATAAAAGCCATACCCCTCTCTCGCGGTTGGTGCTTGATTAGTACGGCCGCGAGAGAGAGCCTTATCATCACAAAATCCACCTTTAGGTTTAACGATACGCCAAACTTACACATACTCAACCTAATACTGAATAATTTTGCAGTACATTTTTGTTATCAAAACTAAGTGTCGCGTTACTGTTCTTTCGTTCGCAGGAAATAATCATTAGTAGGGGGGCTTCTTTCAATTGGCCTAAAACCAGAATCAGAAATTGAAGGTTTAGGGTCAACCTATTTCTCTATTCAGATCACTCAGAAATTGCCCTTTTAGTTAGAAATATAGTTTGATCGAGTTTTCACTAACTTCTGATTTTTAACAAACCAGCCGTTCGAGGCCGAGGTACTGAAAGGCAGCAACGAGCACTGTAGCGCCTTTCAGATAACCAGTGAAGGAAACAATTTCACCCCGCGATGTGCTGACATAACGCAATAGACAACTCTCGGCCGAGATTGTGTGAAAACTCGGAACTAATTTTTTAAGTGGGAATCCGGTTTTCATATCAGCAATAAATTAATCCTCTTATCCCAATTTGAATAACATTCTCGTTCGAGTTTAACGGTGGAGTGGGAAAACTATTTATAGTCTCATCTAATCCCGTAGTTTTCACACAGCCTCGGTCGGTCCCGGCCATTCTTGAACAGCCTCTACCAAACATTGATATACCCCTGGTCAGTATATTTATTCTTTATGGTTCTTCGTAGATCTGTGTCACCTTACCGTCCTGATCTGCTTGTATCACTGAGGTGAAATGGATGCTTGATGAGGAGTATAGGCGCTTATGAGAGGGGGGGTGTCTCAATTCTCAGGAGAAAAGTTTAAAAACTTCTATCCTCAACCGCACGCCCTGGGCGAACGATTACATCCTTAATAGTGGTTTCAGTCGGCATGGGCTGATCTTCCAGTTCTTCTGTTATTTCTGGCTCTGGCACTTCATACGGCGTAAACAGTATCAGCATTCCCACTAGTGGGTGATCGAGATAATGTACTTCTTTACTGGGCAGGCGCAAATTGCCCTGGATGCGGAACAACTCGGGAGTCTGCTGTTCTGCTGTTAACAGCTCAATTTCATAATCATCAAATATAAATGGCATTGATTCTGGCGGTGAAAAGATAGGCGGTGCCAGTTCATCTTCGATGGCGTTCTCTGATTCTGGTTTATAGAGCAATAAATCTGCTTCTACGTGGATGTAACGCCCCAGGCCGAGACTGATAATGCCGCTGAGATTGTGTTCAGGTGTGCCGAGCATGGCGTTTTCTTCGAGCATTGTTCCATCACTGAAAGCCATTCTGGGTGGTGTCGCAAGCGTAGGCTCTGGTTTTATACCAGGTGCCTCATCAACAGGGCTGTTGAGTTTGTCATGAATAAAGATCCGGTCTGGTTGCTCGCGTGGTGGAATGACCTGACGCCAGGCCACATGCACCAAGGGTAGATAGTTTTCAGAATTAACCAATTTTTGATAGGCATTTGTGAGTTGATACTGTTCTTGAGGCAGGATCAGGTAGGGAGTGTCCAGGTAGGGATCTTTGCTGGCTTGAACAGATGATTCTGAGATTGCTGCTATTTGCGCTTCTTCCGGACTGCGAAATAAGTCGATGGCATTGCTTAGGTCTGGCTGCTCAATATCCAGCGGCCACAACTCTGATGCTGTGCTGACAGGGTTGAGTTGTTCAAAAAGAATGATCTCTACTTCGTACCAGCGTTCAGGTTTCTTATCTGAATCCTGTGCCAGTACAGGTAGGCTGAATAAGGCAAAAATTAGGCCGTTGATTATGCGTTTCATAAACACTTTGGTCGGGTTATGATGATTTCAATTATTAATTATTTAGAGGCAGTAGGATGGCAGTTAGGCAGGTTTTGCGCATGGGCCACCCGACCTTATTAAAGGTCGCTCAACCGGTGACTGAGTTTAACACAGCCGCGCTGGATCGGTTGATTGAGGATATGTTCGATACCATGGCTGAACAGGAGGGGGTGGGTCTGGCCGCGCCTCAGATTGATGAGAGCCTGCGAATTGTCATATTTGGTTTTGAGCTGAGTGAGCGTTACCCAGACGCCGAGCCAATACCAACGACGGTATTGATTAATCCTGTGATTGAGTTTATTGATGCCGAACAGCAGGCCGGCTGGGAAGGGTGCTTGAGTGTGCCGGGGTTGCGCGGCGTGGTGCCACGTTATACGCACATCCGTTATTGCGGTGTCGATCAGGCCGGTAATGCGATTGATCGCATGGCTAAGGATTTTCATGCCCGAGTGGTGCAGCATGAGGTGGATCACCTGGATGGCATTCTTTATCCGCAAAAGATTGAGGATATGAACCAGTTCGGTTTTTTAGAAGAGCTGGAACTGCGAAACAAGCTGGACTAGCCATGTGCTAAAATTCCTGTCTGTTTTAAGCAACCAATACTTGTCTGATGTTTGATCCTGATTGCCGTCTCTGCCCTCGTTTGGCCAGCTTTCTTGATGATGTGAAGGTTGATCACCCTGATTATCACGCCCGTCCAGTGGCACCGTTTGGGGCTAAAAAACCCCAGCTGTTAATCGTTGGTCTGGCGCC
>CAMYNQ010000162.1 GCA_947259785.1 uncultured Chromatiaceae bacterium
ATATAGATGCTCGCAGAGTTCAATTAGGTAGGCCAGGGCTATACATTCCTTTCGAAAAGTTTGTTAATAATCATATTAAAGGTAGAGATGTGTAGTAGTCAGAAAAATAACATAATGCCTAACACATATGAGCCGCCACCAAGTCAATAGATATTAGAGTACTTTTCAGCCAATATTTTGGCCAAAATATTTATCAATCAGTAAACCCGGTCACTTCGTCTGTCATGGTAGCTGTTAAGTCAGTCGCTTACAGCAAACACATATAGAGGGTCTCTTATTGCGGTCTCACCGCTGCCTGCTGTTATCCAATCCATTGAATGTGCAGGGCCACTAGACATTCATCGGTTAACCTTGTGCTGGCACTATTCAAGGGGCTGGTTCATTGTGACCAGTTAGTTACAGGCTCAGTCAAGGTGTAAACGACTTTACTCATTGTATTAATGCACACCAATGGCGTCGCTAATCAAAGCGACAGGCTGAGGCGTGATGCTATATAAATCGAGATATTACTATCTATTGATGCGATCGATTATTTGTATAGTCGGCCTGTGTGTCCAGTTAGACGTTGAGCTGACGCCATTGTGTGACTAACCCTTTAGAAATCGTTTTTCATCGAATGTCGTCTCATTCACCAGCATAAAATAAACACAACGCCCGATCTTATGCGCCAGGGCGGAAAGTGCTTTGGCCTTGCTCATTCGTTTTTGAAGCGTGAGCAATTAGTTTTGGCCATCTTTGTTGCCACGCAGGTATAACGCGGCTGCCTCAGAAAAGGCCCATTTTAGATGCGCATTGCCGATTTTGTTTCCCTGTGCGCCGTAACTTTTGCCTGCCGACTCTGCTTTACATTTGACCAGCCGTGAGTAAGAGGAAAACTTTTGAATCGATTCGAATCGGTCAATGTTACCAATCTCATAAATAATCGTCAGCGCAAGAATACGGCCAATACCTGAGATGCTTCTGAGCAGTTTTAAATGGGCGGGGTTATGCTGTTTCGCTTGCTGTTCGATATACCATTCGTTCTTGCTGAGTTCTTTGGCATAACAATCGAGGATGGCCATATCGAGATCAATGTTGCGTTGTACACTCGTATAATGCAGACATAGAGTGATCTGGCATGTAGATCTATACCGCAGTAGTATGGGTGAGTGTTATTATAAAAGTTCATTGAGTTTTCTCCTTGTGGTTTGGTTGCCACCCCAGTTTAGGAAAAATGACTATGCTGGGGGAGAAGGCTCAATGAGTATCAAAGGCGGTCAAGCTGACACTCAAGCGTGAGCGAGTGAAACGAAAGATATACAAAACTCGTGAGGATGCACGACAAGATTTCTTCGATTATATTGAGTTGTTCAACAATTCAAAACGAAAGCATGGCTACAATGGTAATGTATCGCCCATTGAATATGAGAAACGATACTTTGTGAAGCAAGGTACTCTCTAGAAAACTGGGGTCGATTCAGAGGTGCACTTCTATTTAATTTGTTTTGGCTTGAATAGTGCTGGCACCTGTATCAAGATCATGAGTGATGCCAGCATCAATAGGTAGCCAAATATGAAACTTGGTGCCCTTGCCAAGTTCACTCTCAACACTAATTTTCCCTTTATGTTTTTGAATGATGTTGTATGAAAGTGATAGGCCAAGTCCGGTGCCTGAACCTACGGGTTTGGTTGTAAAGAATGGTTCGAAAATACGGCCGATTTTTTCTTCTGGAATGCCTGAGCCAGTGTCTTCAATCTCTAGCCATATACCATTTTCCTCAGTTCCGGTTGTAATGGTTATGATGCCGTGCTCTTCTATTGCATGGGCGGCATTGATTAAAAGATTCATTATGACTTGGTTGATTTGTGAAGAAAGACAGGTAACTAGAGGCAGTTCAGCATAATTCTTGACTACTTCGGCTTTGTATTTTATTTCATTGTTAACAACGTTAATTGTACTGTCTATACCTTGGTGTATGTCTGTGGCTTGCCATTCACACTCATCGACATGGGAAAAATCTTTCAGATCTTGAACAATTCTTTTTACCCGTACGAGGCCTTCCTTTGATTCTGAGATAAGGTCGGTAAGGTCTTCTTTGAGATATTCAAGATCAACGTCATTTTTTGCCTGTTTGAGTGGTTGCGCTAGTTCATGGTTGTGATCTAGCAGGGAGTCACATTCTTCATACGCGGATAGCAGTTTCAACATTTCACTTATGTAGCCCTCTAACGAAGAAACATTTGAATTGACATAGCCAATAGGATTGTTGATTTCGTGTGCAACACCGGCTGCAAGCTGACCAATTGCAGCCATCTTTTCAGACTGAAGCAGCTGATTTTGTGCTTCTTCTAACTTTCGATTGAGCGCCGATAATTTGTTGCGTTGTTTAATGAGCGATGCGGATGTCCTTAATAGTTTCTGTTGGAAGGAAGCTGTGTTTGTGGCATCAAATACTGATAGGCATATGTGCGTGACCTTACCGGATTCATCTGTCATGGGTGAGAATGTGCAATCCTGCAACATATATTTTTCGCCGCCCATAACGGATCTGGGATTCGGAAACTTGAATAGATAGGGGCGGTATTCCCAGGATGTGAAAGCAAGATTTTTTAATAAAAAAACACTTTTAATTTTTTTTTCAATGCCGCTTCCCGCGGTCTCTGGGAATAGCTCGAAAAGACTATTGCCGACGGCTTCTGAGGATTTGATGCCGCTATGGATTTCCATAAATCTGTTCCAGAGGACGATATTGGAATGTTCATCAAGTATGACAATGCCTGCATTGATCTGGCTGACAGCCATGTTTACCAGGGTCGATGTTTCTTGCGGGAGAGTGCTCATAATTCATCCAGTAAGATGTCAAGTCTTTGGATAAGTGGTTCGAATGAGTCTTCGGCAAGAAATAGCAGCATATTGCTTGAAAATGAATGTTGTTCCAGAGTGAGGCGTATCTCCATTACCAAGGCATAGCTCCAGTTGGTTGAGCCTGCGGTGAAGAAATCTGCAATGCCAGTGTTGGCAACGACAACTGAGGGGGCTGTATAACTAACAGACATATCCAGCTGGGATGCGATGCCATTCAGGCATGCGCCAACCAGTATGCTGCAAACATCCAGTATCATTTCTCTCTCATTATTGAGCGTGATTTCACCTTCATAGCCCATTAGGGTAGCGAGTTCATGGGTGCCGCTGGTATTGAATAAAGTGATGCCTTCGCCTTCCAGTTCGCCTGAAAATGGCTGGCGTAGGACGGTCATTTTTTCACGATATTCCTCTTTTCCTGCTAGTGATTCACGTAGCTGATCTATGTTGCTGACATGAAATTTTGGAATTGAAAGTTCAACAAAGGTGTCAAACAGTTTTGCCATGGAATCGCCGGCTTGCCCCATGGCGATGTTGACTACCTCCTGCAAGGCATCCCGACGATCTTCATTGAATTTCTCGTTTAGCTTAATCATAGCAAGCGTAGCTCCTGGACAACTTTTTTCACATCATCGCCCGATAGCGGCTTCTGGATAAAAGCTTTAGCCCCCAGAGTGATAGCTCTTTCATAGGCCTGAGTTTGCACGTCGGCGCTGATGACAATCACAGGCACTTTGTTGTTTTCTTTTTGCAGGGCTTCAAGTACACCAAAGCCATCAAGCTCCGGCATAGTTAGATCCAGAAAGACGACATCAGGCTTTTTTTCGTGAAAAATTTCTAGCGCTTCGATGCCATTGGCCGCCTGATATATGGGGACATCCCATTCTTCAGGCATTGATCGGATAATCAGTTTTCGTGACATTTTAGAGTCATCAACAACCAGTATAGAATTAATCATTATTCCCGCCGTGCCATGTATTTAATTCAATTTAAATAGTATTTACAGAAAAGGGTTGTTATAAAGCAACCTGATACAATAAAAAATATTAGGCAGCATAGTTCGTGTGGTTTTAGCTAGCCTCATGGTCTTGAATCTCTTCTGCATCTGTGTCATTTGGATTTATCGGCAGAAAATTTTCTACCTACAGTGATAATTTTAAAATTATATTAGTCAGCGATATTGTTCATGAAATTTGTGCGCGAGTATTAATATTTTATTTTTTATGGTTAATATCTTTGGACGATGATTAATAAAAATGCAATATGCTTGATATTCGGAGTATTTGAGTGGACAGTCGCAACGTCGTTGCGGGCAGGTGGAAGCAGAGCAAAGTAATGGCAGAAAAGACCATAGACCATGTATCTGGCGATGCGCCACAGCACTGCCCCTTGTGCGGGCGCCTTAATCATTGTGCCATGGCCGGGGCTACCACGGTGGCGGTGAATTCATGCTGGTGTCATAAAGTGACGATTCCGGAGGGTTTGCTTAGGCAGCTGCCGAAAGCAATGCGTTGTAAGGCCTGCATCTGCCAACGTTGTGTGGATGAGTATAATAGGCATGAATGTCTAAATATAAATGGATGAATCAAAATGGTAATAAATGTCGCTAGGCCTGAATTGTTGGTGCGTCAGCTAATAGATCGTGATACCTGGACCTATACCTATTTACTGGTTGATCCACGGACACAGCAGGGTGTGTTGATTGACCCGGTACGCGAACAACTTGAACGGGATCTGTCGCTGATTAAGGAGCTGGGTGTTGAGTTGCACTATGTGCTGGAGACACATGTGCATGCTGATCATATTACCTCGGCGGGTATGATCCGCCAGCAGACGGGAGCGAAGATTGTCTATAGCAAGGCTGCCGAGGTTCAAGCAATCGATATTGCGATTAATGATGGCGATAAACTTGAGATTGGCGCTTACTCTATTACAGCGTTGATGACGCCAGGGCATACCAATGGCTGTGTCAGTTATGTGGTGGATGGCATGTTGTTTTGTGGTGATGCTTTATTGATACATGGATGTGGGCGAACCGATTTTCAGCAAGGTAGTGCCGAAGTGCTGTATGACAGTATTACCCAGAAACTGTTTAGCTTGCCAGACGAAACACTGGTTTATCCCGGCCATGACTATGCCGGCAGAACCAGTTCGACCATTGCAGAAGAGAAACGCTGGAACCGCCGCCTGGGTGGTGGCAAGAGCAAGGCTGAGTTTGTGAAGATTATGCATAATCTTAACCTTGATTTGCCGAAAAAGATTAACGAGGCTGTGCCAGCAAATATGGAAACCGGGATAAGCTTTGACCCCAAGCGCTACTTGCATGAGGAATTTTCCATGGTCGATCTGCATCAGGCCTGGCAGGCGCTTGGGCAGGATGAGCTGGTTATCGATACCCGTTCAGCGGCTGAATTTTCCGGAGGACATGTGCCAAGGGCAAAAAATATACCGTTTGGGGATGAAGGTAACTATGTTGCTGAATTAAAGAATTACAAGCGAGTTTATCTTTATTGCCGCTCGGGCCGCCGTGCCCAGACTGTTTTTACCAATCTGTCGATTATGGGCTTAAATAACCTCGTCTGTGTCGGTCATTCAGGCATGCCGGAATGGATAAGCGCTGATTATCCGGTTGAGTAGGTTTATACACCATCACATAATTGATCAAGCAGTTTGTTTAACTGGCTAAATATCGATGGGCTTTGCCAGGTAGTCATAGAAGTCGGCCTGCTTGCCTTTTTCAATATTGCGCTGCCTCGCTGGTTTGTTGTTAATTTCCGGCATGATCAGGCTATCGATATTGTTGCAGCATATCTGAAAAGTTTGGTTTTATTAATTGCTATCTGATTTGGCGGCTAAGAGTGCGGAAGTGTTGCGCGTGGTTGAGTTATTTATCGAAGACGGTCTCGGACCAGAGCAGCAGTGTCTCGCCATGCCAGGGCGCGGTTGGCGATATGCTCTTGTCGCGTTGTTGAAGGCGCCAGTTGAGTAGGGCGATGAAGGGTTTGAACTGTTGCATGGGGGTGTTGAAATCTTTGCCTGGCGCGGGAACGTTAATGATGGCAAGTTGCTTGCGTTCTAGCTTGCCGACGTAACCTAGCCAGATAGTTTGCTTGCCGTTGCTTAAGCTGTGGTTGCTTGGCCAGAGTTTGAGGATCAGTTTTTGTTTTATCAGCAGCATGGTTAATTCGGCGTGGCGGCCATCGTGCACTTGGGGTAACAGTGGCATTGATGTCAGCTCGGCATCTGGGTCGAGCCAGTGTAGGGCGTTGCTGGCGGACAGTTGCTTGGGTGATTGCCAGCCGAGTTGTTGCAGGTGGGTTTGTAATTCAGTCAGCGACC
>CAMYNQ010000163.1 GCA_947259785.1 uncultured Chromatiaceae bacterium
TCATCGGCATATTCAATCTCAATATCGACCCGGTGTTCGGCCACCTTCAAATCGACGCGAGTGATTTCCCAGGGAGTATGTATGCCTAACAACAGGCCGTAATGTTCTTCTATTTCCAAAACCTATACCGTTATAGTTGATTCCGCTTTGGGGTAAAATTTTATAGTAATTTCACACGGATCTACGAAGAACCAAAAACTATGACAAGCTATAAGATAGGACTTATTTACTTTAAAACAAAAACCTAAACACCCCACTTCTCGAAACGCTTATCCCATTTTTTGTAACGCTTGCGACAATATTCATCCAGCTCGCCATCATCCTTGAAAAAGAGTTCAAACCCTTCTTCAGCCGGCATATCGTATTCACAAAAATCATTGTCATACTCACGACATATCCGTGGCCGGGTTTCATAAATTCCACAACCACCGCCCGGCAACAAATGCCGGCAGAGCTGGTTAAACAACAAAAACCAACCATCCTCATCTTTATAAAGCTGTACTTCATTATGCGACAGCTGCCACATAATAAAATCAAAGTCTTTCATTGAACGCGGCGTATCGATCTGTTGTGACACATACGTGCAACACTTTGATCCTTTACAAAAACTGCATTTATTCTCAGGGGTAATTTTTATTTTTACTGGCTTGGCCATAGACAAAACTCTCGGGTAAAAATCCAACTATCACATCCTAAACAGATATACCGATGACGTCCAACCTTCAGCGTTGTTGCCTCCGCAAATGCCAGCCCGCCAGCAACAGCGACAACATAGCCAAAGACACCACCAGCCAGTTTCCGGTGTAGGCATACAACGTCATGCCACCACGCGGCTGAATGGTGTTAGTAATTGAGGTCACTTCAAATTGATCCGCCAATGATTGAATCTCACCTTTTTCATCAATGATTGCAGTCATACCCGTATTGGTGGCACGCAACATAGGCCGCCCAGTCTCAAGCGCCCGCATCCGCGCTATTTGTAAATGCTGCGGCGGCGCCCAGGAATCGTCAAACCAGGCATCATTGCTGACATTGACCAGAAAGGTTGCCTCCGGCAGAGCATTGATCGTCTCTTCGCCAAAGGCATCTTCGAAACAGATTGAGATACCGGCATATTGATTTGCCACCTTTAACGGCTTTTGCTCACTACCACCTTTACTAAAATCAGACATCGGCACCTGCATAAAGGCAACCAAGCCGCCGAGTAAAGACTTCATTGGCAGGTATTCGGTAAAAGGCACCAGGTGATTCTTGTGATATTGACCACGCTCACTGCCAAAGCTCATCATGGTGTTGTAATAGTGTCGGCCTTTTTTATCCAAGCTCAACATACCAATCAGAAGATCAGTCTCATGCTCCTTGGCTTCGGTTTCGAAATCATCAAGAAATGATTCAGCCTCATAATAAAAGGCCGGTAATGCCGTTTCTGGCCAGACGATCAAATCTGCATCCCAGTGCTTGCGACTCAATTCGGTATATAACTCTATCGTTGGTCGTCTAACATCGGGATGCCATTTCAGGTCCTGCGGAATATTTCCCTGTAACAAAGCGGCCTTGATAGGTGCTCCGCTAGGGCTGGTCCATTGCGCTGAATCGGCAACCGCAGCAAGCCCCCAAAGCAACACCAGCATACATAAGTAGAAAATACGCCCGACCTTATCGAACAGCAAACCAACCAATAATGCCGCACTAAAAGCCACCGCCCAGGAAACACCATAAACACCGACAAGTGGAGACAAGCCTGCCAAAGGTGAATCTGTTTGACTGTAACCCAAACTTAACCAGGGAAAGCCGGTCATAAACCAACCACGCACCCATTCCATCAACAGCCACGCAGAAGGAAACACCAGCAACAACTTATAACGTGTAGCACTGACCTCAAAACCTTGCGGCAAACAACGCCCCAACAGATAACCCAACAACATCGGAAACATGGCCATCACCATGATCAGCGCCAGGGTTAGGAAAAGCGAAAGCCCCAGCCCAACATGACCGTGGTAATGGATGCTGACAAATACCCAACTAATGCCGACACCAAAAAAACCAAGCCCAAAAAAGAAGCCACGCCAGAGTGAACGTGCCGGAGAGGAAAACAACCACAAAGCAAATAACAATGAGCAAGCCAGAATAGAAACAGGCCACCAGCCCACGGGGGAAAATGCCAAAGGCGCTGTTGCGCCGGCAACCACAGCTGCAAGATCACCCCGCCAACCACGAGCAATCCGCTGGAATGCGGCGCCAACTGGGTTCACACTAACAACCTTGATCTTGGATCAAAGACTGCGGCACATCCTGCGCATCGACAAGACTCACTTCAAGCAGGTAAATCCTTCGACTATCGGCACTCAACACCTTAAAGCGATACTGACTAAGGACCGCGGTTTCACCACGACTGGGCATCCGACTAAACGCCTGCATTAATAGACCGCCAATCGTGTCAAACTCTTCATCACTAAAGTCTGTCTTAAAGTATTCATTGAAGTCTTCAATCGGTGTCAGTGCCTTGATAATGAAGCGGTTATCATTCTGCTTCTTGATATAGCTGTCTTCTTCAATGTCATGCTCATCTTCGATCTCACCAACGATTTGCTCGACCACGTCTTCAATCGTTACCAAACCTGCCGCACCACCAAACTCATCCACCACCACGGCCATGTGATTACGATTGGCCTTGAAATCTTTCAACAATACATTCAGGCGTTTACTCTCAGGTACAAACACCACCGGCCGCAACACATCACGCACCGAAAACTCATTACGCTTGTCGGCGATGAAATATGGCAAAAGATCTTTCGCCAAAATCAGGCCCACCACTTCATCACGATTTTCACCAATCACTGGAAAACGAGAATGGCCAGATTCAGCTATGACCGGCAGAATCTCATCGAGGGATAAACCCTGCTGCACAACCACCATCTGCGCTCGGGGTAACATGATCTCACGCACCTGCATTTCTGAAACCTGCATCACGCCTTCCATCATCGCCAAGGCATCCATATCCATCAGGTGGCGCTGCTGCGCATCACGCAACAATTCAATCAACTCAAAACGGTCTTTAGGCTCGCCCGACAAAACCTGCCCCAGCTTTTCAAGCCAGGTACGTGATGTCGGGCTGCTACTCGGTCGGTCTTCGTTCATTGTCTTTATCGTTCCTGTTTTCATTGTTTATCTAAATCTAGTTAATTACTGTCGATGGCGAAACATCGGCCGCATAAGGATTATTAATCCCCAGGCCTTGCAGCACTTTAATTTCCAGCGACTCCATCTCTTCGGCCTCAACCTCATCTATATGGTCATAGCCAAGCAGGTGCAACACACCATGCACAACCATGTGTGCCCAGTGATCAAAAACGGGTTTGTTTTGCTGCTGCGCTTCATAGGCAACCACGGCAGCGCAAATCACAACATCACCCAATAACGGCAAATCAATCCCGTCTATTTTTTCAAATGGAAAGGACAACACATTAGTGGGTTTGTCTCTGTGACGGTAGTTACGATTGAGCTCTTGGATTTCTTCAGCCGTAACAATGCGCACTGTTAGCTCCGCCTCATCACGCTGGTCATGCAAGGTAGCTTCGACCCAGGTACGAATTAATCCTGGACTGGGAGGTTCGCCATCGTCATCGGCGCTGGCATATTGAACATCAAGATCAACGTTCATTATTGTTCTCGCGGGGATTCCTGATCAGGGTTTTCTATATTATGCGACTCGTAGGCAGTCACAATTTTCTGCACCAGCGGGTGACGCACTACATCTTTGGCGCCATAGAAAGTGAAGCTAATGCCATCAACACCACCAAGCACATCAATGGCATGACGCAAACCGGAAGCCTTGCCACGCGGCAAATCAATCTGGGTTACATCACCGGTAATGATTGCCTGTGAATTAAAGC
The DNA here is from genome assembly GCA_947259785.1 of uncultured Chromatiaceae bacterium. Classification (GTDB taxonomy): domain Bacteria; phylum Pseudomonadota; class Gammaproteobacteria; order Tenderiales; family Tenderiaceae; genus Tenderia. The sequence goes on from CAMYNQ010000163.1 coordinate 3,894, forward strand.
CAATACGTGTCAGAAACATTTTCATCTGTTCGCGGGTAGTATTCTGTGCCTCATCAAGAATAATAAAGGCATCATTAAGGGTGCGGCCACGCATATATGCCAATGGTGCGATCTCAATCACCTGGCGCTCGATCAACTTGGCAACACGATCAAAACCCAACATCTCATACAGAGCATCATACAAAGGTCGCAAATAGGGATCAATTTTCTGCGCCAGATCTCCTGGCAAAAAGCCAAGCCGTTCACCCGCCTCAACCGCAGGGCGCGTCAAAATAATACGTTGCACATCTTCACGCTCTAAGGCCTCAACCGCACAAGCCACGGCCAAATACGTTTTACCGGTACCGGCTGGACCAATACCAAAGTTAACATCGTAACTGCGAATATTATGCAGATAACGTAACTGGTTGGCACCACGCCCCTTAACCACCACACGAGGTGTTTTAATCATGGATGTCTCAACACCCTTTAGCACTGCAGGCTGCTGCTCAACAAACAAGGCACCCGCTTTGTGTTGCAACAACAAATGTACATGTTCAGGTGTTATGGCTTCACGTTCAGTCGCAGCATATAACTCTCTAATCACGGCCTCTGCCGCGACGACCGCTGCCTGTTCTTCACCCACCACGCGAAACATATTGCCTCGATTATTAATCTCAACACCAAGACGCTGTTCCATTTGCCGTAAATGCTCGTCGAACTGACCACACAAATTGGCCAGACGCTGATTATCTGCAGGATCAAGAAGGAAATCGGAGGAGTTTGACTGACCGTTCAAATCGTTTAAATTAACCGTTTATTGATGAGGTAAGACGTTTGAGACTACGCACAGCTCGCAATAGCTGAATCAAGTTCTGCAGTCTCAATAAATTCACCGCGTAAAGAATTGGGCAAGGCCTCAGTTATATGAACATTAACGAACTTACCTATAATATCGGCCTCTGCAGCAAAATTTACAACCCTATTATTCTCAGTGCGACCAGCATACATAGAGGCGTCCTTGGTTGAGTGACGCTCAACCAAAACTCGCTGCACACTACCCACCATGCTCTGACTAATCTCCTGGGTCATTTCATTGATGCGGGCCTGCAGTTTTGCCAGGCGTTCTTGTTTGACCTTATGTGGCACATCGTCAGGCATACTTGCCGCTAACGTACCCGGACGTGGGCTATAGATAAAGCTGAAAGAGCGATCGTAACCAACGTCTTCAATCAACTTCATGGTTGCCTCAAAATCGGCATCGGTCTCACCGGGAAAACCAATAATGAAATCCGACGACATATCGATATCAGGGCGCACTTGACGCAGCCTGCGAATAATTGATTTGTACTCCAATGCGGTATGACCGCGCTTCATTTGCGCGAGGATGCGATCTGAACCGCTTTGTACTGGCAGATGCAAATGACTTACCAGCTCAGGCACTTCGGCATAAGCTTGGATAATACTGTCATTCATCTCCACCGGATGCGAGGTGGTGTAACGAATTCTGTCGATACCATCAATCGCGGCCACATAATGAATCAACAAACCTAAATCAGCGATTTCACCATCATCCATCAGACCACGATAGGCGTTAACGTTTTGACCTAACAGATTAACTTCACGCACACCTTGCTTAGCCAAGGATGCAACTTCGGCAATCACATCATCAAACGGGCGACTAATCTCTTCACCACGGGTATAGGGCACCACGCAGAAAGTACAATACTTACTGCAACCTTCCATGATCGAAACAAAGGCCATTGGCCCATCGGCACGTGGTTCGGGAAGACGATCAAATTTTTCAATTTCAGGGAAGGAGATATCAACCACTGGCGCATTTTTCAACCGGGCATTTTTAATCATCTCAGGTAGACGATGCAGGGTTTGCGGGCCAAACACCACATCGACAAATGGGGCGCGCTTGCGGATGGCATCACCCTCTTGCGAGGCAACACAACCACCAACACCAATCACGATGCCGGGGCGCGCTTGCTTCCACTCACGCCAGACGCCCAGATGGGAAAACACCTTCTCCTGCGCCTTCTCACGAATCGAGCAGGTATTGAGCAGCAACACATCAGCCTCTTCGGCACTCGTGGTCAATTCCAAGCCGTGTGACTCATTCAACAGATCCGCCATCTTCGACGAATCATATTCATTCATCTGACAGCCGAAGGTTTTAATAAAAAGTTTCTGGCTCATAATTCAAAGCACGTTAACAAATGGCCGCAGATTTTAGCATTTTTCAGTCCCTGCAACCAGAAAACCCGCCATTTGGCGGGTTTTTCAACAGATTCCCCAGT
>CAMYNQ010000164.1 GCA_947259785.1 uncultured Chromatiaceae bacterium
TGTTCTGGCTTGTCATCGATGTAAAAACAATCACCGTGTGGGCCGTCGATGCTGATGTTGCCGCCCATGGCGACTTGATTGTGTAACCAGCCACTCATTGTGCCGTTTTCAACCCGCTCGATATGCAATTCGAGATAGCCTTCTTGTGGCAGACTGGCGATGGAGTAGCTGCGTACCAGGCCGTCTTCACGGTGAATGTTGAGAAACTGGCCGGGCTGGAAATGGAATTCAGATATTGGTTTTAGGCGGAGGCGGATGATCTTGTCATTGAAGCGTGTCTTGCTGACTACGGTTGCCGTGATTTTCGGCTGGGCGCTGTCATCCGGATTAATAAAGCTGAGGTCTTGTTCAGGCTTGCAGATGCAGGCCAGAAAATAGCCCTGTTTTTGTAATTGGGGTTTAAGCCCTGCTTGCGCCTCTACAGGCGGTGTACCATCGGTTGATTTAATTAGGCAGGTCTGACAGACCCCCGCACGACAGGAGGAGGATAGCTCCACACCATGTCGGCTTAAACATTCCAGGACTGATTCGTCGCTTTGACAATCAAATGTCTGTTCTGAATATGTAATCTTCGCCATGATGTGAAACTTTGCTTTCTATTCTATTTGCCTAATACATCGTTGCGAGTGCTTTCTGCAATCGCCGCCGCTTCACCGATCAGCTCGGCTGGTACGCCTAGCTCTGTCAGGGTGGCGCCCAGGTTTTCGATTACCGCATCAAAGTGACTGTCGTTTAGGCCTTTGGCTACCAGATGGGCGTGGCCTTCACGCATGTCTCTACCGGTGTAATTATTTGGGCCGCCTAGGGCCATGGTCAGAAAGGCCTTTTGCTTGGCGTGTTGTCTTTCCATATCTGTACCTTCAAACCAACTGTTGATGCGGTCGTCGGCCAGTACCTTGCGATAAAACAGGTCTACTGCGGCGTCAACGGCTGCTTCACCACCGATGCGATCAAAAAGGCTGTCGCTCATTGTTATCTCCTAATCAAAGTTTTGAATTTTTGGGGTGCGGATTAAGCCCCGCATTATGTTGTCGGCAATCGCCCTATATAGGTTAGGGTTTAACATTAAAGATGTACTTGAGATGCATTATTAATCAAATGGAACTGACTTGTCAAATATTAAAAACAGGCGCAGTAGCCCAAAAAAGGTTAAAATTGGCCGTTTTTAATTCGCTGAAATTAAGCCTCATTTATGTCCCTGCTCAATGACAATACGGCCCGTCGCCGTACCTTCGCGATAATCTCGCATCCCGATGCTGGTAAGACTACCCTGACCGAAAAGCTGTTGCTGTTCGGGGGAGCGATCCAGATGGCGGGTACGGTCAAGGGCCGTAAGGCCGCCCGCCATGCTACCTCTGACTGGATGGAGATGGAGAAACAGCGTGGCATTTCGGTCACCACTTCGGTGATGCAGTTTCCGCATGGCGACAAGATCATGAACCTGCTCGATACACCGGGCCATGAAGACTTCTCGGAAGATACCTACCGTACTCTGACGGCGGTGGATTCGGCCCTGATGGTGATTGACTGCGCCAAGGGGGTAGAGGATCGCACCATCAAGCTGATGGAGGTCTGCCGTCTGCGTGATACGCCAATCATCTCTTTCGTCAATAAACTCGACCGTGAAGGCCGTGACCCTATCGAGCTGCTCGATGAGGTGGAAGATATCCTTAAGATCAGGTGCGCGCCGATTACCTGGCCGATTGGCATGGGTAAAGAATTTAAGGGCGTGTTCGACCTCTACAACGACCGCATTCATCTGTTCAGCGCCACCCACGGCGGCAAGATCCAGGAGGGCGAAGTGATTGAGGGGCTGGATAATCCGCGCCTGGATGAGTTGTGGGGTAGCTTGGCCGAAGATATCCGTGATGAGATTGAACTGGTGCGTGGTGCATCTCATGAATTTGACCTTGACGCCTATCTTAGGGGTGAGCTGACACCGGTGTTTTTCGGTTCGGCCATCAATAACTTTGGTATCCGCGAATTGCTTGATGCCTTCGCCGAGTGGGCGCCAGCACCGCAGTCACGGGAAACCAAAACCCGCACGGTTGAACCGTCGGAAGATGCCTTCAGTGGCTTTATATTTAAGATCCAGGCCAACATGGATCCGCAACACCGTGATCGAGTGGCCTTCATGCGTGTCTGCTCCGGCAGTTATAAAAAAGGCATGAAGATGCGTCATGTGCGCATTGCTCGTGACGTGCAGATTTCCAACGCCATCACCTTTATGGCCAGTGATAGGGATCATGTCGAGACCGCTTATCCCGGTGACATCATTGGTTTGCATAACCACGGTACCATCCAGATTGGTGACACCTTTACCCAAGGTGAAGAACTGAAGTTCGCCGGCATTCCCAACTTCGCACCGGACCTATTCCGCCGTGCTCAACTGAAAGACCCGATGAAGATGAAGGCGCTGCAAAAGGGCTTGCAGCAGTTGTGCGAAGAGGGTGCGACGCAGTTGTACAAACCACTCAGTAATAATGAGTTGATCCTGGGCGCCGTTGGTGTGCTGCAGTTTGAGGTAGTGGCGCAACGGCTTAAGGATGAATACAAGGTTGAGTGCCTATTCCAACCGGTGCAGGTGGCGACAGCACGCTGGGTGACATGTGCAGATGAGAAGGCCTTTGATTTGTTTAAGACAAAGGCAGCAGACAACCTGGCCTTGGATGGTGCAAATCAGTTGGTTTATATTGCCCCGACGCGGGTGAACTTGCAGTTGGCGCAGGAGAGATATCCTGAGGTGGAGTTTCATTCAACGCGGGAGCATTGATCTTCGTTTTTTATGATGAATTTTTTTGTGTTCTGTGGGTAGTTTATTGGCTGATATGAAAATGGCACAGGAGTCTTAAAATTTGCGTTTATGAGTCGTAATGTTTAAATATTTTGCTCATGTTACGCCCTCCCTCTTTTGACTGATACAAGGCTTCGTCTGAATGTTGTAGCCACTTAGTATGGTCGCCGTCATTATCATGGGTTTCGGCTATACCAAGGCTGATGGTAATGGGTATTTCTTGCCCGTCAAACGTGGTGACTGATTTTTCTATCGCTTTACGCAGGCGTTCGCAAAAAACAAGTGCCCCTTCGCTATTGGTATCGGGCAAGATTACACCAAACTCTTCACCACCATAACGGCCCGAAATATCGGTTTCGCGCTGTTGTTGGCGCAGAGTTTTTGCAACCATGCGTATGATCTCATCGCCAGCCTGATGACCGTAGGTGTCGTTGACCTGTTTAAAGTGATCAATATCAAACATCACAACGGAACTGACCAAGTCGCTGCGACCCGAACGCTTATATTCCATTGATAGCATTCCTTCCCAGGTTCGGCGGTTGAATAGTTGAGTTAAGCCGTCTATTTGGCTTAGTTCCTCAAGTTGTTTATTGGCAGACTGAAATGCCTGTTCACGTAAGGCAATGTCTGTGACGTCATAGATCATCAAGCAGACCTTATCCACTTCACCTCTTGGGTTTGCCAGCGGAAACGCGGTGAAATTTTGATACATCCACTCTGAACTACCAGTAATGGGGCGGTCGCTTTGGAACTTGGTAAGGAAGGGATGATGTTTCCATGCTGAAAATGCCCGGTTTTTCAGGTGAAAAACGGAATCAATTTTTCTTCGTAGCCAGTCTTCCTGGACGTCTGGAAAAATATCGAAGAAACATTTTCCAGCAACATCTGAGCCGCTCAGGCCACTATGGTTCTCCATAAAACTATTCCATAAAGAGACCTGGTAATCACGATCCAAGACAACCAGGCCAACGTCAATAAACTGCAAGATACTTAGCAGTTCATGTAGCCCTTCAATCGAGTTGTTAGATTCGTTCATGTGTCGCCCATGGCATAGGTGATTATTTGACGTAGTTTTTTTTGAGATGCATCGGTAAACAATACCAGCTGGTCGCAATTAATTTTTTCTTTGCCCAGGGTATAACTCAGCTCGATCGCCAGCGTTTTTTTTGTAGAGGTTTCATTGTTGGCTGTACGCGTGTGATTGTTTTCGTGATCGTATACCTCTGGCAGCCCCTGGCTTAGATCGATATCAAGTTGATTAGCGATGCCCTTTAAAAATGCGCCTACCAGGATGTTTGAAATATCCATCAACAACTCATAGGTGGATTCCTGGTCATCATCACTTGTGTGCCCCATTAACTGGGCCGCTTGATGAAGATCCTGCTGTTCAAAGATGATCATGGTTTCGCCTGCAATGCCACGACCGATAAATCCCTGATTAACCGCATATACACCGCCACTAACGGTTGCCTGCAACATCATATCGAGTTCGCTCGGTTCCAGTTCGTTAACCTTGGGAATGGATATGAGTACGGTGTCATCAATGACCTTGGCAAGTAGCTCGGCGGCACGCCCCATGGAAACATTTGAAATCTCTTGGCACCAGTCGTTGAAGTCGACGTTTGTATCTACCTCAACGATGGCTGGTGAGGACTCGTCAGCGATTAAGATATCCAGAACGCCATAATCATCAAGGGTCTTGCAAAGCGCTTCAGCATCAACAGGCTTTCTAACAAAAGCCACTGCGCCAAGCTCCATCACACGTGCATAGCTGTCTGGCTGGATGTCACCCGAGATGACTATGGGTAAGGTTGGCAGGTCATGGGCGCGGACATATTCGAGTACTTTAAAACCATCCATGACTGGCATGGTCAGGTCAAGAAACAACACATCGCCTTTACCGGCGGCGATCGCCTCGACACCTTCTTGGCCATTGCTGGCGTAGGTGATATCGACATTCCAGCCTTTTGGCAGGGCCCGCGCGACCTGCTTCCTGGCAAAACTGGAATCATCACAGATTATGATTGGTACATTCATTGATCCCGGGTTTTCATAGTTATTTATTGTGGTAATGGCTGAGGGAAATGTCTCAACAAACACTTAGTCGGTTATTGGGGTGGTTTCTTGAGTGTAGTTATTCGATCTTAATTTTTGGAAAGACTTTTCTGATCTGTTTATTGAAACAAATATATTGTTTCCGGCGCTAATCCAGCTCAGGCTTATAAGTCATATTTAGTTACCCGAGTCAGTGTGCTAAGCATGGTTACAGGCTTGATGAACACATGCATTAACGCAATTTTTTGGCGGTGCTTTCACTTACCTCAACCTACAGGCTGGAATCTAGGTTTTGAGTTTGTATTGCTGTCGCGATGATTTTGATGTGCTTGTGCCCGTTCTTTGGGTGCCGGGAATAACGGAGCTGAAAAGTTTATTGAGTGACAGCAGTCTCCGCTGCCACATACTCAAAACTCTCCCGAAACACCTCCTGCCCCAGCTCATCAATTACCGCCACCGTCCATTCCCCTGTCCAGTCAGACAATAACGTTTTACTCGACCATACTCGCCATCTTGGCGCGCCAACATTAAATTTCAATTCAGCCATGATCTGTCCATTGTAGAGCCAGCGATGAGTGACATTCTGGCCGGTTAAACCTTTTAGGTCGGTGAAGTAATAGATGTGATGTTGGTCATTGCTTAGCTGGGTGATTTTTTTTCTTGGTTCGCGATTGACCACCGCCAGGGTGAAGGCTGAGCGTGATACCGAACCGCCGATGATGCCTGTTTCGATCTGGGCTGAGCTTGGCTCGCTGGTGGTTTCAGCATTGGCGATGTTGCCGCTGCCGAACAGTGCGGCAAGCAGGGTGATGGCCATGCTGAGTTTGAGAGTGTCTTGATCCATGCTTTATTCCCCTATCTACGCTATGGGGATCAGTTTAGTGCAAGCGGGGTGGGAATAATAGCTAGCGGCTGGATGTTCCAGCGGCTTCGTCTGCGCTGAGGGTTAACAGGGGGGGCGCAGCTCCCCCCCCCCCTTTTTTTATTGGATTAAAGTGCTTCGATCTTGGCGATCTGCTGAATTAGGTTGTCCAGCGATGATTGCATCTCGGCGACCTTCTGGCGCTCTTTTTCCACCACGGCTTCAGG
>CAMYNQ010000165.1 GCA_947259785.1 uncultured Chromatiaceae bacterium
AGCTCTTCACCATAAAAGTCATCAGGCACACCGAACACTGCCACCTCAGCCACCTTGGGGTGATTGAATATCAGCTCTTCAATCTCGCGCGGATAGATGTTCTCACCACCACGGATAATCATCTCCTTCAGGCGACCGGTAATTTTTACGTAACCCTCAGCATCCATGCCGCCCAGATCACCTGAGTGCAACCATCCCTGTTGATCGATGGCCTTGGTGGTCGCCTCGGCATCGCCGTAATAAGCTTGCATGATGTGATAACCGCGGAAGCAGATCTCACCGACCTCATCTAAAGCTAAAATCTGGCCACTTTCCACATCAACTACCTTGACCTCCTGATGCGGTAGATTCTTGCCCACCGTTTTGATCCGCCGCTGCAAAGTATCTTCAGGTCTAGTCAGGTGGGTAATTGGTGAAGCCTCGGTTTCACCATAGCCAATCAGTATTTCACGGCAATGCATCTGCTCCATTACTTGTTTCATTAAGACTGCCGGACAAGGCGCGCCGGCCATAATGCCAGTACGCAACGAACTCAGATCAAAATCATTAAAGTGCGGATGCTCCAACTGAGCGATGAACATGGTCGGCACTCCATGAACAGCTGTACAACGTTCAGCATCAATAGCCTGCAACACTGCCAGGGGATCAAAGTGTTCACATGGCAGCACGATGCAAGCGCCGACTGAAACAGACAACAGGTTTGCTAGCACCATGCCAAAGCAATGATAAAAAGGCACCGGCACTGCCAGGCGGTCTTGTTCACCGAAGTGCATCGCCTGAGCAGAAAAGTAGGCGTTGTTAAGAATATTGTGATGAGTTAGCACGACCGCCTTGGGAAAGCCGGTCGTACCAGAGGTGTACTGGATGTTGATGGCATCATCCATGTCGAGCCTGGCAGTACATGCGTCCAACTCGTCCGAGCTAATTTCTTCACTACCGGCTAAAAAATCTGGCCATGCAATGAAACCTGGATAAGGCCGTTGCGTTTGCTCTGGTTTAAGCGGATCAAACACCACTATCCGGCGCATAAAGGGAAACTCGTTACTAGACAAATCAGCGTCAATTGTCTGCTTCAACTCAGGCAACAACTCAACCAACATCTCGACGTAGTTGCTGCTACGAAATGCTGGCATGGTGAATACACACTGCACTTCGGAACGCTTCAAGGCATAGGCTAGTTCACGTGGTTTATAGGCAGGATTGATATTGACCAGGATGACACCGATTCGTGCTGTGGCCAATTGCAACAACAACCATTCGATATTATTGGTTGACCAGATACCAATGCGATCGCCCTTGCCAAAACCCAGTGCGATCAAACCACAGGCAACACGATCCACCTGCTGCGCCAATTCGCTATAGCTTAAGCGACGATTTTGATGGACAGAAACAATTGCTTCGCGGTCTGGGAAACGTTGAACGATGGCTGCGAAATGTTCGGGGATGGTAGCGCCCAACAAGGGCTGCTCACCACCGCGATGAAAATAACTTTTCATTATCCCCCCTCCCCTTGCGGGAGGGGGTTAGGGGGAGGGGTTCCTTCTAGTGCTACTAAAATCAACTCAAACACTCCATCTGTTTTCCTAAACACCTCGTCATTCCAAAATCGCAACACTCTAAAACCTTGTTCATTTAACCACTCATCACGCTTAGCATCATAAGTACCCTGCTCTGCATGCTGGCCACCATCCAGCTCTATGACTAACCTTGCCTCCAAACAAACGAAGTCTACAATGTATTTTCCTAAGGGGAACTGACGGCGAAACTTGTAACCATTCATTTGCTTGCGACGCAGCTGCTGCCATAAGAACCGTTCCGCATCAGTCATATTGTTTCTTAGTGTTCTTGCGCGCTGGGTTTTGTTGCTTATTTGCATCCCCCTCCCTCGAGGGGAGGGGGAATAAAATCAGCATTATTTTTCTTTAGCAGCCTTCTTCAAAAAAAGAAGACTGTATTCCCTAAACTCCTTCCCAATATGCATCAACCTTGGCCTGCAACTCCTCCAACAACATCTCATCACGTTCAGGTTCAAACAGATGCCGGAAGCGGCCTTGCAATTTCAGATACTCCTCCACCGGCAGCCGCTGCCTTGGCACCTTGGTATGTACCACCTCACCATCGATATATTCCTTCAACGGCCAGACACCTGTTTTGACCGCCAGCTTACCTATCTCAACCGACAGTTTGGGGTCATAGTCCCAGCCCGTCGGGCATGGTGCTAGCGAGATAATCATGCGCGGCCCTTGCATAGTCCTGGCCTTTTCAATCTTGCGCGCCAGATCCAAAGGCTCTGCACCGATGACGGTGGCGACATAAGCCGGCTTGTGCGCCGCCCAAATGGCAAACAAATCCTTTTTATAACCAGCAAAACCATGCGCACCTTCGCTGGTGGAGGTCTTGGCCGCATGCGGTGTTGCACCAGAATATTGCTGGCCGGTATTGCCATAGCCCTCGTTGTCGTAACAGATGTAGATAAAATCGAGATCACGCTCCATCGCCCCTGAGGTGGCAGACAAGCCCATGCCGTAGGCGGCACCATCACCAGTCAGCACCACGACCTGCAAATCCTCTGCCTCGCTGATCTGCTGCTTTTGTTTAAGGATATCCAAGGCATCACGTATGCCCTGCGCCCCGGCCGGCGCTGAGGCCATGGCGGTATACAACCACGAGCCACGAAACGGTGTGAAGGGATAAACTGACAACAAGGTCATGCAACCGGCGGCATTCACAAACACCGTCTTTTCACCGAGGATGTCGTAAATCTCATGCAGTGCTTCAAGACCGCCACAGCCGGCACACATGGGCGTCCCCGTACCCAATAGGTGGGCCGATGGCAGGTCCTTGATGCGATGAATGATGGCTTCATTGTTTTCAATCATTATTCTGCCCCTGCTCTGCTCTTTCCACATGGGCGACGGCCTGCAGCTTGCGCACCTCACGCAGCTCATCTTTGGTAAACAACAACCGTGGTTCCGGGCGATTGCCTTCTTCACAGGCCTGACGCGTGACCTCGGCGATCTTGAACAACTCCTCTTCGCTGATATCACGACCACCCAGGCCACCCATAAAACTAGTCAGCAGCGGTGCATTCGCCTGGCCGCACATCACCGAAGCGAGTTCGGTATGCAGCACACCACCCTTGCCCATGGAGATGTTTTGGTCGATGACCGCCGCTGCCTTTTTACCTGCCAACAGCGACTGGAACAGTTTTTCCGGGAATGGCCGCAACAACCGTGGCCGCAACAGGCCGATCTTCCAACCGGCTTCGCGCAACTTGTCCACAGCCGCCTTGGCCTTGGAGGCAAACGAGCCCATCATCACATAGACGTAGTCAGCATCATCGGAGCGGTAGGCTTCGATGGCATCGTAACGGCGGCCAAACGTTGCCTCGAATTCCGCAGCAATCTCGTCATACACCGCCAAGGCCTGTTGCTGCGCCAGATGAATCTCGTAACGAAAATAGGAATATGGCGTGCCACCCAACACCGCCATCGCTTGGCTCTCCGGCGCGCTGGCACGAAAGCGGATGTTTTCGGCATCGAAACTACCGACAAAGGCAGCAGCCTTGTCAGCGGCAGGCCGCTCAACCGGCTCCCGGGTAAAGGAGAGATAAAAACCATCCAGGTTGACGATCACCGGCAGCCGCACCTTGGCATGCTCAGCAATGCGATAGGCCATCAAAGTGCTGTCCAGCACCTCTTGGCAGGTAGTGCAATGGATCTGCAGAAAGCCACAATCGCGCGCCGCAACAATATCGTTGTGATCTGATTCCAAGGTGATCGGCGCAGCCAGACCACGCGAAACATTGACCAGCACAAACGGCGCCCGCCAACCGGCCACGGTGTAGAGCATCTCCATGGCATACAGCAGGCCCTGACTGGAGGTGGCGCTGAAGACCCGCACCCCGGTGGCCGCAGCGGCACCGGCAGCGGTAATCATGGAGTGTTCTGAATCAACCGTCACCAGCCGGCCCGGCATTTCATCCTTGTCTATCCATTCCGCCAAGGCTTCGATGATCTCGGTCTGCGGCGTGATGGGAAAGGCCGGGTAATAATCGACCTGAGCCAGGCGCGCACCCCAGGCCGCGGCCCGATTGCCGGTCAATAACATACGACTCATACCGACTCTCCTTGCTTTTCATCTTTTTGCGCGACCTGTTCGGGAATAGCCTCGATCGCGTGCGGCGGACATTGGGCAACACAAACCATACAACCCTTGCAGTGATCGTAGTCAATCTCGGGCTTGCCGCCTTCAACAACATTGATGGCGCTGTCGGGACAAAAGGTGCTGCACACCCACCAACAGCGATTGCAGCGCTCATAGTCGATCACCGGCCGCAAGGTACGCCACAGGCCGGTATTCACCTCAACACTGGTAAGAGCACCATGGATCACCGGCGCCGAAATGCTGGCCTGTTCAAACGGAAACTCGACCCAGTCGGGCGAACTGTAATCAGCCGCAGAGATCTCTTTGCCCTCTTTCACCGCCCCTGCTTTTTCAGCCATGGCATCAAAGGCCTGCAGGGCCATGCTGAGATTTTTGTCGATGACGCTCTGGCGCAATGCCGCCAGCTCCTCCTCGATCGCCCGACGCAGGGAGTCACGTGAAATCACCCCCAGCAATTGCGCCGCGGCACCGGCACAGGTGGCACCAATATAAGGCAGATCAGCGCGGTCTTCGACATCGGCGGTCAGCGGCAAAGCAACCACGCTGCCAGTAATATTAGTGCGATGCCGCCACACTTCTGTTGAATCATCGCTATTGATCAATAACACGGTGTCCAACCCAATGCCGGCCAACACACCCGCCGCTGGAACCGGCACTAGGGTATCGTCGGCGACGATCACCAAGTCAGGATGCTGAATAATGCCGCGCTCGTTGATGCTGTCTTGCGCGGCCCGAACATAGGCAAAGATCGGCGCGCCACGACGCTCGGCACCATAGCGCGGCGCATCCTGAACCTCATAGCCTTCAAGGAAAAAGGCCGTGCCAAGGATACGGCTTGCGGTTTTCATCCCCTGGCCGCCGCGGCCATGAAATCTGATCCGGAACATCTTTGCTCCTTATCGTTTAAACAAACCCTGGTCCAGTTGAAAAGGTCGAAAAACGACGCAAACTCATTGCCTTTTTGACCCGCTCCATCGCCAGATCCATTGATGCCTGGCGCGGCAAGATGCCTTTGCTATTCGCTGCCTCCAACACTAACTTGGTATTGCGTTGCAGCTTTTCGGCAATGGCCTGCAGCGCCGCACTCTCATTGGCACCGTGGTATTCCATCGCCGCGCAAATCACACCACCGGCATTGGCGATAAAATCAGGCACACACAACACGCCCTTTTCATGCAGGATACGCTCTGCCTCATGGGTAAAGGGAATATTGGCCCCCTCCACCACCAGTTTGGTGTTGAGCCGATGGACATTCTCTTCATTAATCACATCGGGGCGCGCCGCCGGAATCCAGATGTCACACTCGACATCGATGACGTCGTCACGGTGCAGGGCTTTCGCATCGGCATAATCCGTGAGTGGCTTGCCAGCCTCTTTTAGCTCCAACAGGGCCTGCACATCCAGGCCGTCCGGATTGTGGATCGCCCCTTGCGAATCCGCCGCCGCCACCAGCACAGCGCCCTTCTGCGACAAAAAACGAGTCGTATGTTTGCCCACCGCGCCAAAGCCCTGGATAACAAACCGGGCGCCATCCAAATCAAAACCACAGTAATCCATTGCTACATCGACCACATGGCTTAATCCCCAGCCGGTGGCACCAATCTCATCTAGGGGGATGCCGCCCAGCTCTCGCGGCAAGGCCACTACCCGGCCAATCTCATCTCGTACCCAGGCCATGCACTCCTCGTCGGTACCCATGTCCGGGGCAAAGATGTAGTCCTCTTCCAAACGCAGTGACTGGGCCAAGGCGCGGATCAGCTGTTGCTTTTGC
>CAMYNQ010000166.1 GCA_947259785.1 uncultured Chromatiaceae bacterium
ATTTGAATCTCCTGCTCGCCGCCAGGCCGGATTCAGAAACGCTGCTGATACTAAAAGAAGAATTGCAGGCGGCACAGGCGGAACAATCTGAACTGAACCAGCTGCTGGCCCAGGCCGAAGCTTATCTTGAGCAAAGTAGCTTCGTCTCGCCGAAGGGGAAAAATGCCCTGGTCGTATATCGTGAAGTGCTGGAGATGGATCCTGAAAACCTGGCAGCGAAAAAAGGCATAGAAATCATAGCCTCTCATTATATTCAGCGAGCGGAAAAAGAGATTGCATCTCGTAATTTCGGCGCGGCAAAAGAAAGTGTAGGAAACGTCGCGCTCACTAATCCCGGCCACCCGAAATTAAATGAGCTTCAAGCCAAACTCAAGACAGCACAAGGGAAATACCAGTCACAGCTAAACGGTCTGCTGTCACAGGCCAGGCAGGCACTGGATGCCAACAGGCTGGTATCGCCTTCCCGAAGTAGCGCCTTTTATTTATATAACCAAGTTCTTAAGCTGGATGCCCGAAACACAAAAGCCAAGCGCGGTGTCGAGTTGGTCAAAGCGAAACTCAATGTCCAGCTGGATGGTTATATCAAAACACAAAATTCAGATAAGGCAGAATCACTTGTCAAGACGGTTGAAAAAACCATGCCCCGCACACGCTTTGCCAAGAGCATGCGTAACAAGTGGGAGCAAAGTCGGAAAGTAGAAAAGCCGGATATGCAGATCGTGGAAGAGATGATTGGAAGTTTTAAAAAAGCGTTGGAAACGCGAAATAAGATCGCTGTCGAAGAGATGAGTGAGTTTTTGCCCGGTCGTAAAAGTTTTTTAAATCAGTTTATAGCCAACTACCGATCGTGCAATCTTAAGATCTCCAATGTCAGATTTATCGGCAAGGAAAAGAAGGGTTTGGCGGATATAAAGATTACAAATTTAGTAAACATTCAAGGACAATCAATCCAGCCAGGCGCTTGGAGTCAGTTTCCGATAGAGATTAAAAAAAATAAAAACGGGAACTGGAAAATCGCTTGGTAAAAAACATCTAAAGTTTTTAGCATTGCTGAAAGCCGCTGCTATACTGAATTAACATAACAACTACAAAAAAAAGAATTGATACTCTTCAATGCGAGGGCACGCGTCATGAAGGTGATTCGGTTTGTATTGGTTTGTCTTCTCAGTTCTACTCTGGTGTTTACACCGATTTCCTATGCCGCAGAGCTGGCATTGCCGTCGGGGGATTTGGTCGCTCCTGTCATCAAGCATGAACCCATAAAAGGTGATATTCCACCGGGTCAGTCTGTATCCGTAAATGCAAAAGTGACTGACAATGTTGGCGTCAAAGAGGTCATCCTGTTCTATCGTGAAAGCGATGATGGGGATTTTAAACGCATGAAAATGCAGCGGGATTTAGATTCCGATAACTACGCGTCAAAACTATATGTTCCATCATCCAGCCTTGAGTACTACATTCAGGCGACAGACCTGGCGGGTAATACCTTGTTGTTTGGTCATTCCTTTTCACCGCTCATGATTACGGTTGCCCCAACGAAGGGTGTTGCTGGTGAAGCAAGCGCTGTAGCTGTGGTACCAACCGATGAGGGTGAAAAATCCGGCGTGAATAAATGGGTGTGGGTCGGTCTGGGCGTGGTCGCTGTTGGCGCGCTTGCAGGAGGCGGTGGTGGTGGCGGTGGAGGAGGAACTGAAGACGTGGGGACCGGAACCGTGGTCATCACTAGTCCGGCGCCGTGACGTGCTATTTAGCTGATCTTCGAACCACATGAAAACGCACTAGAGGTGTTCAAATGCTTAGCATGTACAAAAATATATTGGCATTGAGTTTGATTACATGTTTTAGCTTGGCTTTGTCGGCCTGCAATTTCATTTCATCCGAGCCTGAAACCAATACCGCCGAGCATGATGGTAATAACCTCGCCGTAAAACTGGCCCTGCCCAGGGCGTTAACGGGGATCCCCATTAGTGAGCTACAAGCGCAGGTCTCTGTTGATGGCGATACGCCAGTTCCGCTTACCGTGAATTCAGACAATACCGTGACCGGGGAATTGATCGGGGTGGAAGCGGGTGAGCGCCAGTTGACCATTACCTACTTTGTTTTGGAGTCGGGCGTGCCCGTCGACATCGCCGAGGCTGTTAAAACGGTCAATGTCATTCGGGATTCGACCACACAGGTCAATGTCAGTGAGTCAGATTTGAATCGAAATTTCGACGATGATCTGGACGGCTATACAAATTTAGCAGAAATTCGGATAGGTACTCAGGCGCTTAACGCATCTGACTCTCCTGCAGGAGAGTCAACAGTGTATGTGGTATCAAACGGCTCGTTCGGTCAGGCAACTTCAACAAGCTACATCATAAAACACACGCTTGGATATCCGGTGAACGGCTCAGCCACCAGTACAAATTATGTGATAGAAGCTGGATTCAGTAGTTTTTGAGTATGACGAGGGAAATGTTCCAGAGGTGCTCGGTATTTTTGTATGTCTCAACATGAAACAAAGGAAATGGTGATGAAAATGATGAAAAAGGGTGTTGGGGTATTCTTATTACTATTGTCTTTTCTAGTTGTTGGCGCGAACGCATATGCTGCTGACGTACCTATGATGATGAATTATCAAGGTAGTGTTACCGACGCCTCAAGTGTGCCGGTCGAGGGCAATGGGTTTTTTAAATTTGCCATGGTTAATGCCGACGGTGATACGGCCTACTGGACCAATGATGGTTCTACCGTGGATGGAACGGAGCCGACAGCCTCAATCACCATCCCTGTCTCGAGTGGTCGTTTTGCGGTCAAACTCGGTGATACCAGTCTTACAAATATGAACGCGCTCAGTGCATCGGTGTTTGATAACACAGATGTATATCTCAGGGTCTGGTTCAGTGTTGAGGGGACGGTATTTGAACAGTTCACTACCGACATGCAAATCGTCAGTACAGGTTTTGCCTTAAAAGCGCAGGTCGCAAACGAAGTTGCGGGAGATGCGGTAACCAGCACTACTATTGTCAATAATTCCATTACTAATGCAGATATCAATGCTAGTGCAGCGATCAGTGCGTCCAAGATTGATAGTGTTGGACTGGATGCGGATACATTGGATGGTAGTGATTCAACAGCTTTCCAGAACAGAGTAACGGGTACTTGCACCGGGCAGGTAATGGTAGGCGTCGGTTCGGACGGCACGGTCACTTGTGAAGCAGATGATGTTGGAACAGGGGGAGGTGATGCCGACACGCTAGACTCGCTTGATTCCACCGCATTTGCATTGGCAGCGCATCCTCATTCAGGAGCTGATATTTCTAGTGGAACCGTTGCTGATGCTCGCATAGCTTCTACCATCGCACGGGACTCCGAACTGATATGGCAAAACCTCGGGAACATCCCATCAGGGTTTGCGGATGGAATAGATAATACAGGAGGAGATAATGATTGGACCATCTCAGGTAACGATATGTTTTCCGCGATAAGCGGCAATGTTGGGATAGGTACAACAGCTCCAGCTGCAAAGCTTGACGTGTCGAGTTCTGCCCGGGTTGCCAAATGCAGTTATTGGAGTGGCACGGCCGCAAATGGCACTACGCTGCCTATTGCTGGCTCCTGTGATGGCGCGGGCGATGATGTAATATTTCTGGGAAATATCGGCGGGCTTGCTAAGCATGTGAGAATCTACTCCGGTGCTTCAGAAAGAATTAGAGTCACTCAAACAGGGGACGTGGGAATAGGTGATAATTCCCCTGCTTTTCGATTAGAAATAGGCGGTGGAGATGTCAATACAACTGCTGGTGGTTATAGAGATTCGGGTTCTTGCGTGGCAGGGACTTGTGCCTCAGATAGGCACTTAAAACAAAATGTTATACCGTTAACCGGCTCGCTGGACAAACTGAATCAGTTAGAACCGGTAGCTTTCGAATTTATTGATCCAAAATATGGCCCCGGTAAACAAGATGGCCTTATCGCCCAAGATGTAGAAAATGTTTTCCCCGAGTGGGTAATCGATGGTGATGAAGGTTATAAAAAAATTAGGTATGGCCTACAAATTCAAATGCACCTGATACAGGCGCTAAAAGAATTAAAAACTGAAAATGAAAACCTGAGAACTCGTATCTTGGCCTTAGAGAGTGCTTTGTGAATATTGAATAAACAATACCCCATTAATAAGGACGAGGTGTATGTTCTGCGAGCAGACTACGAGAGGGTGGGCGTAGGGATTATCCAAAGATGTAGGGGGCGCATTGCGCACCGAAAACTAAAACGCCTGTCGTATCTGCACCACGCCGACGCTGATGTTATCCTTGGCCTGGTTTTCCAAGGCCAGTGAGAGCAGCTGTTTGGCACCCTCGTCGCTGCTGCCCAGCGACATGCATTCATTGATCTGATGCTCAGCCACTTCCCGATAAAGTCCATCGCTGCAGAGTAGGTAGACATCGCTGGCCTGTAATTGGTCGATCTTATGATCAATAAGCAGATTATCTTCGGCGCCAACGGCGCGGGTCAGTACATTGGCGATACCGCTGCTCTCAGCCTCCTCGGGCTGGATAAGCCCCTGAGCAATGTAGTCTTCCACCATGCTGTGGTCTTTGGTGATCTTTTCCAGCCGGGCATTGCGCAGGCGATAGATGCGACTGTCGCCGACCCAGATAAAGGCGCATTGATTGCCGAAGGCGGCCATGGCAACGATGGTGCTGCCGATGGTGCGGTTTTGAAAGCGTTGGCTGGCCATCTCTCTGAGTTGTTGGTTGGCATCAAGCAGACGGGTTTTTATTTCAGCGACAAAGCTGTGGATCTCGCTCGGTTCGTTGATGTTTCGGAGCTGATCGATAATGAGTTGGCTGGCAATCTCGCCGCCTTCGTGACCACCCATACCGTCGGCTACGGCCCAAAGCCCAAGTTCGGGTAGGTCCAGGCAGGCGTCTTCGTTAACCGTGCGTACCTTGCCCGGATGGGTTTCACAGGCGGAAGACCAGACCAAGAGGCTATTATCGGTCATGCGCTTTTCACCCCGATTTGCGTATCTGTTGGCTTGGTCGGCGGCGCAATATCCAATTGTGTTTCCCAACCCTGGGCCTGCCATTGGCCGTCGAGTAGGGCGGAGAAGGACTCAGGTGTGGGTAGGTCTTTACTCACCAGTAGGCAGGGTTCGATGTGTTCAGAGCCGCTTGTCCACCAGATACTAAAGGATGTCAGATGTTGATAGATCAAATTCTCCAATAGGTGTACACAGCTGTCGTTGATGTTGGCTGCCGATGGGCAGTTGAGATGCCATTGCTCAAGCGTGTTTGGCTTGGATTTTGAGTCTTGTTGAGTGAAGGGCTGGTCAGGATTATAAATCCCGCCGGGTAAGTCGAGCTCATCAAATTTGGGATTGAGCTGCTCTATATCTATGTCTTTATCGAGCGTACTCAAGGCTAACACTTCCAGCCGGCTGAACCATTCATCTTGATTGCTCGGAAGTGTAAGCAGTGATGTGTCCGGCCCAAGAGCTTGGATGATACTGAATGGAAAGTAGCGGCCGACGCGATCCACACTGGGTATGAGTACCCCGGCCCAGGCCTGCTCGTCACAGGTATTTTGACTCAGCACAAAACGCCAGACCGGGCTGGTGAGGTAGAAATCCAGCCATTGCTCTTTTAGCGTTTCCTGGCTGGTGGCGATGCCGGACTGCAACCATGTGTCCCA
>CAMYNQ010000167.1 GCA_947259785.1 uncultured Chromatiaceae bacterium
GCGTACATCACGCCTTCGGGCATCCCGCCCCATAGGCGAATGATGACCACCAGCGTGCCAATCAATAGACCATAAACAAAACTCCCCAGGGGTGTAATGGGAGAAGCGACCGGATCGGTAGCCATAAACATGGCGCCTAACATTAAACCGCCCGAGAACAACATAAACCAAGGTGTTGGATAGCTCTCCGGGGCGAAGTTGTGTGTGAGTGTACTGAGCAGAATTACCGCCAGGAATATACCGGCCGGTATCTGCCAGCGCATGATGCGCTTCGCAATGAGGTAGAGCCCACCCAACAGTAACAAGATGCTG
Organism: uncultured Chromatiaceae bacterium; assembly: GCA_947259785.1. Lineage (GTDB taxonomy): Bacteria > Pseudomonadota > Gammaproteobacteria > Tenderiales > Tenderiaceae > Tenderia. Next base: position 313 of record CAMYNQ010000167.1, read on the forward strand.
CAGGTTTCACCGAGTGAGCCGCTGCTGAGCCCATAAAAGAGTTCGCTATTGTCGGTGACTATTTGATCAAACTTCATTGCCGATAGTGGCGTTGCACCTGATACCACATCGTAGCTGGGTGATGTAAAAGGAAAGGCCAAGCTAGATGATGGTAGATCAGTAAATCGATTCGGACTGAGGGCGGGGTGCCAGGTGGTCATGGCCGTTGGGAATGCAGCCTGCAAAAAGGCGCGTCCGACAAGCGCAGGGTTGAACAAGTTGAATCCCAAACCGCCAAACAGGGCTTTGCCAAGGAGTACCGCAATAATCCCGCCCAGTGCGACCATCCACAGTGGTAACCCTGGTGGTAAGGTCAAGCTATAGATTACACCGGTTAGGATGATTGAATTATCGGTAACTGTACTTGGCCGCTTACCAAGTTTACATACGAAATGCTCAGTGAGCAGACAGGCGAGCGTGCCGGTCATGATGGTCACTAACGCGACCAAGCCAAACAGGTAGATGGAAAATCCTATCGCAGGCAGTAAGGCCAGTGCCACGTGTAGCATGACTTTATCGACACTGGCACCACTCCTCAAGTGGGGCGAAGTACTGATTTTCAGTGTCTTTTTGTTGTTCGTCATGCGCTTTGATTCTTTTTCAAATAGGCTTTGGCACGACGAAACTGCTGCACCAGCGGGATGTGAGAAGGGCAAACGAAACTACACGAGCCACACTCAAAGCATTCGCTAAGATGGTGCTCGTCCATCATTCGTTGAAACTGGTTTTGATTTGCTAGTAAACCCAGTTGCGAAGGATTGAGTTTCATGGGGCAGGCATCAACGCAGGCACCACAGTGTATGCACGGATACGCCTGTGCCTGCGGACCCGTTTCTTGTTCCGTGTAGGCCACCAGGCCGGATGTTCCCTTAGTGATGGGAATGTCCAATGTGGGTAGTGCATTGCCCATCATGGGGCCGCCGAGAAATACTTGGCTAAGCTGATCAGTTACTCCGAGCTGTTCCAGCACGAAACGTACTGGCGTACCAATGGGAATACGGTAGTTACCCGTCTGTTTCATCGCTGGGCCGCTGATGGTAATCACTCGTTCCTGTATGCCGCGGCCATGAGGTAACAGACGGCCGATCTCCGCACAGGTCGCCACGTTCACACCAACCACGCCAATCGCACTGGAATGCGCAGCGCTTGGGACCTCTCTTCCCAGCAAGGCCTTGATCAACATCTTTTCCGCGCCTTGTGGATATTTAACCGGCAGCGTCTCGACAGTGATGGGAATGTTATTGGGGATGACCGATTTCAGTTTATCCGCAGCATCGAGTTTGTTGGCTTCAACACCAATGATGGCACGAGGTGCTTTACTCGCTTTCAATAGATAACGAATACCAAATATGATGTCTTGGCTTTGTTCTAACATCACACGATGATCTGTGGTGAGGTAAGGCTCACACTCGACGCCGTTGATTATTAAGGTGTCGATGGGCTGATCGGCGGGCGGGTTGAGTTTGGCGTGAGTGGGAAAGGCTGCACCACCAAGGCCGACAATGCCGGAATTCTGAATAGCGCTGATAATTTCATCTGGCGTAGCCTCATCTACCTTGCAGGCCGTTCCCTCAATCACTTCCTGAGTTGAACCAGGCCAGGGCTCTAAATAGAGTCCAGGGACCATGTCACCTTTTATACTAGGAACCAGCGTAATGCGTTTTACGATACCGGAAGCAGGTGCATGAATAGGAGATGACATAAAGCCATCCGCCTGGGCGAGAAGTTGCCCACGAACCACCTCTTGCCCTTCGCGCACGACAGGCTTGGCCGCCTTGCCGATATGTTGTAGCAAGGGAATAGTCAGAAATGGCGCAAACGGAAATTGCTGGATCGCTTGATGACAAGTCTGCGCCTTGTGTTCAGGCGGATGGATGCCGTGGGGAAAAGTTTTTTGGCTGTTGAAAAATCCCAACACGAGTTTGCGTCCTAGTTATTAAACTTCTCCGCCCGTTTAACCCACTGCTCAATCCCTTTATCCGTTTTGTACCTTGGTAATCCTGGATGAATCACTTGGGCAGTACAACGTTCCGCCGCTTTGACAAGATCCTGATAAGGTCCTGCGTTGGCATCGAGTATGTAGGCCTTTTCATTCTCGTTATATGCAAACATTTGGGGATTGAGTTCGATGCAGTCACCGCAGGCGGTGCAATCATCGGTATCCAGCCAAGGTGCTAGATAGTCGGATTCACTTTCTGGGCTTGTATCAGACTCAGGAGCTGCGGCAGTAATGTCAACGGCCAGGTTTGTATCTTCACCACCCACCAGCCCCATCAAACCGCTGGCAATCTTATTCACCATTTCATTGCGGATCTTGGTTTCTAGGTCTTGTGGGCTTTCTGGATGTTCCGTGACGCCGGCTAGCGCCTTAAGCATGGTCCAGAAGTCACGACGATCCTCACTGGATTTAACAATGCTTTCGCTGACCAGTAGTCGAGAAAGTTGCTGCTTTTTATCCAGGCTCCATATAAAGGGTGTTTTTTCTTCACGCTCTGCGTCGCTAAGCTCTAGATAATCTGCCAGCGGCATCATGTTGTCATGCCAGGTATCAGGCGACATGATGCGAAAATGCTTACGGAAACGACCTTCAGTCATGGCGAAGTCAGCGAAGGTGAGGGGAAGCTCCATCTTTTTATGTTGGCCACCTTCTTTATATTCCAGTTTGTATGTCGGCCAGAGCTCATGCTTGGATGGATTGCCATCAAGAGTAAAACACTCTTGTGGTGTTTTACCCTCGTCTGGGTTGTAGCGGAATACGGGGTAGGCGCGTGATTCAACCGCCAGTTTTGCCTGGTGGTGCCCCATTGAATCACCGATGCCATGTTCTGGTTGGCAGCTCGTATAGCAATTAAACAAGGCTGGCCGCTTGGCATTGAGTCCTTCAATAAATCCTTCGATCATGTGGTGGGGGTGGGCAATGGTGCTTTGCATGACATAGGTTGTACGATGCGCCATTGCCACCAAGCCGATCTCTTTACGCACCTCCTGCTTACCAGGTTTGGCCTTGCCAAACGGTGCCATATCCGACACTTGGCCAAAGAAACCGGAGGTACAGGCCTGGCCGCCCGTGTTTGAATAGACCTGTGTGTCTAGCACGATAACTTTGAGCGGTTTGCCTGACATCATGGCGCGTGACAGGTTTTGAAAGCCGATGTCGTACATGGCACCGTCTCCGCCAACGACGGTGACCGGAGGGCAAAGCGCAAATTCTTCATCACTAAACTGTTGCCAGTTGAAATAAGTGAAAAAGTTCTCATGTTCCTTGGCGTTATATTCACCGGCCAATTCCAGCTCCGCCCGACGAATGGCCTTAAAGCCGTCAGCCATCTTGGCCATGTGGCCTTCAAATACGCCCATGGCCATGGAGGCGCTGTCTTGAAACAGGTGGTTGGACCAGGGGAATGGGTAAGGATTAAAGGGGTAAGTGCTGCCCCATACCGAGCTGCAACCCGTGGCGTTGAGTATGCCCATGCTGCAGCGCCCGCGCCCACTAGTGCCTTCGGTGTATTGCCACAACAGTTTTTTCAATTGAGTCAGTGTGTGGGTGACATGCTTCAGCCATTCCGGATCGATCGGGTGCTGTTCATGTAGTTGCTCAAATTCGTTGGCTATGGCGGATAGCGTGAGGCTCTGATTGCTAAGATGTTGAATGGAAGCGGTTAATGCCTCTGTGTCGTCGATATTGATCTCTTCCACTAATTTGAGTTGGATGTGACGCTCGAGCTTTTCGATAAGTTCTCTTAAATAGGCAGTGTGCTTGCTCACACGCGCTTGCATCAAGGTTTCTACTGTTGCGGTAAAAAGATGGATGACCGTTTTTTCAGAACAACCCATGCAAGCGCCGTCTCCGCTGTTTAACGCCAGGTAAGCCCCTTTGTTGAGCAGCATGGTGTGTAGCGGACCGATGCCGTTTTCAAAATCATCGGTTTGCAGGAAGCGTTGTGGCGTGTTGGGCAGATCGAGCCATAGATCCCAATTCTTTTTTAGATCTTTTATTGACTCGTCAGTTTGCGTCACGTTGACGAGTGCGCCGTCATTACATACATCGATACACTCACCGCAACCCTTGCACGTGTACGGGTTGATGCTGATGTTAAACAGGCCGCCACTACCGGCTTGTTTCTTTTCAAAAATGGTGAAGTGAGGGCGTGTGAGTGCAAACTGGAACGAGCCTAATTCATCGCGGAAAAGCTTGAACTCTTTTTTGAGTTCGTCACGGAGTTTTTCTTCGCTATTTTTGATAACGTCATCGATAGCACTATCAAGCAGTTCGCGTGTAGGGGGGCTTGCATCTGCCCCTTTAAACAAAGCATTCGCCTTGCGTGCCAATACCCGCACTGCCTTGGGAAGGTGTTCGAGCGAGTGGCCTTGTTTTTTAAGGCGTTGCACAACGGTGTCCAATACTTGCGAAAGATCGCTGACCAGGCCTGGAATGGCGGTATCCGGGCAAACGCTATAACAGTTACCACAAGCGGTACAGTTCTCGGCAATCCATTGTGGATGGCTAAAGCGAATCCCCGTCATGTCGCGAAAGATGGCTGAGGCGGCGGGCATGACACCAAGCGCAGCAAATGGATCGCTAAGGTTGTCGTTACCCTTGCCCCTTGCATAGAGGCTGCCGGTCTCTTCCCAAAAACGATGAGTGTCGCTGGCGGGCTCGGAACTTTGCGGCATGCGTTTTAGCATGATGGGCATTGCCGGTAAGGTGGCTGTTGGCGAATCTGCATTGCCGCTAAGTGGCATGTCGGTGATTTCGATCACGCTATCATAACCGCGCTTAACCACGCGTAGGTTGTCTTCTACAACACGGGCGCCCTTGCCGCCGAACTTATGTTGTAGTTGTTGTTTGATGGCATCGAGTAGTTGTGCTTCATTAAAACCGGCTTTTTCTTCAGTAGGTGTGGCAGCAAAAAAAGCCCCTTGGAATGCGGTACCTTGCATGCGTAGTTGCAGGTCAACATCACTTGCTTCTTCCCGCGCGATTTTGAATGCGTCGAGATAAAAGAGCTTGATATCGTTGTCGACGATGGTCTTTTGATACGCCGGCGGGATGGAGCTCCACACTTCAGATGCTGATGGTAGATCGCTCTGAATAATAAAAACACCGCCCTTGTTTAATCCCGCAACAGCATTGGTGTGGTGAAAAACATTGGGGTCTGGTGATAGCACCACATCTACATAACTGTATTCACAATTCATGCGAATGGGTTCTGGTGCTGCAGATAGATAATAAGTGGTCGGTTGTCCCTTTTTCTCCGCACCATATTTAGGATTGGCCTTGATGTGATAGCCCAGCAGATCGAACAGGGTTAGCG
>CAMYNQ010000168.1 GCA_947259785.1 uncultured Chromatiaceae bacterium
CAGAGCCTTACAAAGGTAAGGGTGTGCGTTACGCTGATGAACATGTGGTCCGTAAAGAGGCCAAGAAGAAATAATTATTATTGGATATGGCTATGGATAAGAAGACATCTCGTTTGCGTCGTGCACGCCGTGCACGTGCCAAAATTCGCGAGTTGGGCATTAATCGCCTGACTGTTACTCGCACACCTCGTCATATTTATGCGCAGATTATTGCGGCAAATGGTAGCGAAGTGTTGGCAAGTGCATCAACTTTGGATGCTGAAGTGAAGAAAGATTCTTCATATTCAGGTAATTCTGATGCTGCTAAAGCTGTTGGTCGTGCTGTTGCAGAACGCGCAAAATCAGCTGGTGTAACTAAGGTTGCATTTGATCGCTCAGGTTTTAAATATCATGGACGCATCAAAGCGCTTGCCGATGCTGCCCGTGAAAATGGTCTTGAATTCTAAAGGAACTGACTGTGGCAAATTTTGAAAAAGCGACTGGTGATGGCCTGCAAGAAAAGCTTGTATCTGTACGCCGCGTAGCCAAGGTAGTAAAAGGTGGTCGTATCTTCGGCTTTTCTGCTCTGACTGTTGTTGGTGATGGAAATGGTCGTGTTGGTTACGGTACAGGTAAAGCCCGTGAGGTTCCTGCTGCAATCCAGAAGGCTATGGAATCAGCACGCAAAAACATGGTCAATGTGAATCTGAATGAAGGTACTCTTCAGCATGCTCTGAATGGTGTCCACGGTGCTGCAAAGGTTTATATGCAGCCTGCTTCAGAAGGTACTGGTATCATTGCTGGCGGCGCCATGCGTGCGGTGTTTGAGGTTGTTGGTGTTCATAATGTTCTTGCCAAGTGTATCGGATCAAGTAATCCGATTAATGTTGTACAAGCTACCATTAAGGGCTTGGACAATATGGCTGACCCAGAGTCTGTGGCAGCCAAACGTGGCAAAACAGTACAAGAAATATTGGGTTAAGCCATGTCTGATAAAAAGCTTAAAGTAACATTGGTACGTAGCACGAATGGCCGCCTGGCCTCTCACAAGGCTTGCGTATCTGGTTTGGGATTGCGTCGTATGCGCCATACTGTTGAAGTAGAAGACACTCCGAGTGTGCGCGGCATGATCAATAAGGTTAATTACATGGTTAAGGTTGAGGAAGGCTGATTATGCGCTTGAATACAATTAAGCCAGGTGCTGGCTCTAAGTCATCTGCCAAGCGTGTTGGTCGTGGTATCGGTTCAGGTTTTGGTAAAACCTGTGGTCGTGGTCACAAAGGTCAGCATTCACGTTCAGGTGGTTTTCATAAAGTTGGTTTCGAAGGTGGTCAGATGCCTTTGCAACGTCGTTTGCCTAAGGTTGGTTTTACCTCTCGTATTAGTTTTAAAACAGCTGAGGTTCGCCTGAGTGAGTTGGCTAAGGTTGATGGCGAGGTGATTGACTTGCTTTCATTGAAAGCGGCAAATGTTATTGGTCAGCATATTGAACGGGCCAAGATCATGCTTTCAGGTGGTGTCGAGCGTGCGGTCACAGTAAAAGGTATTTCTGTTACTAAAGGTGCGCGTGCAGCAATTGAAGCTGCTGGTGGAAAGGTCGAAGAATAAGTGGCTTTACCAGGTGCAGGACAAGTTGGCGGTATGGCCGCTGCGGGGCGCTTTAGTGAACTGAAACGCCGTTTGCTTTTTGTGTTGGGCGCACTGATTGTGTTCCGAATTGGCGCGCACATTCCTGTGCCGGGTGTTGACCCTGTTGCACTTGCTGAATTATTTGATCAGCAGCGTGGCACTATTATTGACATGTTTAACATGTTCTCTGGTGGTGCGTTATCGCGTTTTACCGTGTTTGCGATAGGGATAATGCCTTATATTTCTGCCTCTATTATTATGCAGCTGCTTACTTCTGTTTTGCCTAAGCTTGAGCAATTGAAGAAAGAAGGCGAGGCAGGTCGTCGTAAAATATCTCAATACACTCGCTACTTTACAGTTGTGCTAGCTACTATTCAGGCGGGTGGTGTTGCTTATGCCCTGCAAAGCCAGCAGTTTGGTGGTTTGCCCGTTGTGATTGAGCCTGGTCCTGCTTTTATGTTTACGGCAATAGCAACGCTTGTCGCCGGAACAATGTTCCTGATGTGGTTAGGTGAGCAGGTTACTGAACGTGGAATTGGTAACGGTATCTCTATCATTATTTTTGCAGGTATTGTTGCAGGTTTGCCTTCGGCAATTGGTGGAACACTAGAGCTTGGTAGTACTGGTGAATTAAGTTTGTTCATGATTTTCTTTTTCATGGTATTGGCTGTGGCTGTTACCTTCTTTGTTGTTTTTGTTGAGCGCGGCCAAAGACGAATTACTGTCAATTATGCTAAACGTCAGCAAGGCAAGAAAATGTATGGTGGGCACACAAGCCATCTACCGCTCAAGTTGAATATGGCCGGTGTAATACCGCCGATATTTGCTTCCAGTATTATTTTGTTTCCTGCCACTGTTGCTGGAATGTTTGGGCAGGGGAATGAAAGTTTAGCGTGGCTGCAAGATGTTGCGACAATGCTGTCTCCAGGTCAGCCTATATACGTAATGATGTATGCGCTTGCGATTGTGTTCTTTTGCTTTTTCTACACTGCTTTGCAGTTTAACCCTAAGGATACTGCAGATAACCTGAAAAAGTCTGGAGCCTTCATTCCTGGTATTCGCCCTGGAGATCAGACCGCACGTTATATCGACGGTGTTATGACGCGACTGACGGTTGCTGGTGCGATTTACATCACGCTGGTCTGTCTGTTGCCAGAGTTTTTAATAGTTAACTGGAATGTGCCGTTTTATTTTGGTGGTACCTCTTTGTTGATTATCGTTGTTGTAGTCATGGATTTCATGGCTCAAATGCAGGCCCATTTAACTTCTCACCAGTATGATGGAGTGATGAAGAAGGCCAATCTTAAAGGGTATGGCGGGAGCGGTCTGGTTCGCTAGTCTTTACCTCATAATACAAGATTTTTCTTGGGATTTGGAGTGAGCTGGGGTATAATTCGCCTCACTTTTTTCGAGGGGTATCGCCCCCTTATGATTTTGGAGATGTTGCAATGAAGGTTCGTGCTTCTGTCAAGAAGATTTGCCGTAACTGTAAGGTTATTAAGCGCAAAGGTGTTATTCGGGTGATTTGTAAAGAGGCCCGTCATAAGCAGCGTCAAGGTTAAAAACGAGAGTTTTCTTACTAATGGGCCTGAATGCTTGATTAATAAAGTGTTCGAGGCTAAAATTTCGCGTTTTCCGAATATGGCCAGCAGGCCAGAGTAAAGGAGTTGCCTGAGATGGCTCGTATTGCAGGTATCAATATTCCAGTAAATAAACATGCTGAAATTGCTTTAACAGCAATTTACGGCGTTGGTCGTACACGTGCGCGAAACCTGTGTGCGGTGGTTGGGATCAATCCCGCTACAAAGATCAAAGATTTACCGGAATCAGAAATAGAAGCACTTCGTGGTGAAGTTGCCAAGTTCACTGTCGAAGGCGATCTTCGTCGAGAAGTTTCCATGAATATTAAACGTCTGATGGACCTGGGCTGCTTTCGTGGCATCCGTCATCGTCGTGGTCTTCCTTTGCGTGGTCAGCGAACTCGCACGAATGCCCGGACCCGTAAGGGCCCTCGTAAGCCGATTAAGAGATAACTGGATTAGAATATGGCAAAGCCAAGCACAACACGAACGCGTAAGCGCGTTAAAAAAGATGTAGTAGATGGTATAGCGCACGTACACGCGTCGTTCAATAACACCATCATTACTATTACTGATCGCCAGGGTAATACCCTTTCATGGGCAACTGCTGGTGGTTCAGGTTTTCGTGGTTCACGAAAGAGTACACCATTTGCAGCGCAGGTTGCAGCTGAGCGTGCTGGCGCTGTCGTTAAAGAATTTGGTATGAAGAATATGGATGTCATGGTTAAGGGTCCAGGCCCTGGTCGTGAATCTGCAGTGCGTGCCCTCAACCTGAGTGGTTTTAAAATTAATAGCATTACGGATGTAACGCCGATTCCACATAATGGCTGTCGTCCACCTAAGAAACGTAGAGTTTAGTTCGGAGAACTGTTGTGGCTAGATATATAGGCTCAAAATGTCGTTTATGTCGCCGTGAAGGTGAAAAACTTTTCCTGAAAGGTGAGAAGTGTTACACCTCTAAATGCGCTATAGAGAATCGTGCTTTCCCACCAGGACAGCATGGGCAGCGCCGCAGTCGGTTGACCGACTATGGTGTTCAGCTACGTGAAAAGCAAAAGATGCGCCGTATCTATGGCGTTCTTGAAGCACAATTCCGTTCTTACTATAAAGAAGCCGATCGTCGTAAAGGTTCCACAGGTGAAAATCTGCTGCAACTTTTGGAAGGACGGCTTGATAACGTTGTTTATCGTATGGGTTTCGCAGCTTCCCGCACTGAAGCCCGCCAGCTGGTTCGGCACAACGGTGTGGTTGTGAACGGTTCTAAGGTTAATATCCCTAGCTACCAAGTAAAGGCGAATGATTCAGTTGCTGTTAGTGAAAAGGCTAAAAACCAGTTGCGTATTAAGGCCGCAATTGAGTTTTCACAGCAACGTGGACTGGTTGACTGGATAGATGTTGATGCTAGTAAAATGGCTGGGGTATTCAAGTCTGTACCTGAGCGTAGTGATCTGCCTGCTGAAATCAACGAAAGCTTGGTTGTCGAGTTGTACTCGAAGTAATCGCTGTTTTAGGTAGTTTTTTAGCTTACAGATTTTTAAAGAGGACGGCATATGCAAAACTCAGTAACTGAGTTTTTGAAACCCCGAGTTGTTGATGTTCAGGAAATCAGCAGTAACCACGCCAAGGTTATTTTAGAGCCTCTGGAACTTGGTTTTGGTCACACGCTGGGTAATGCGCTTCGACGTATCCTGCTTTCTTCAATGCCTGGTGCTGCGGTTGTTGAAGCAGAAATTGAGGGCGTACTCCATGAATACACAAGTATTGAAGGTGTACAGGAAGATGTAATCGAAATTCTGCTTAACTTGAAAGAGCTTTCTGTTTGCATGCACGAAGGAACTGAAGCAGTACTTACTATCAGTAAGAGTGGTGCTGGCCCGGTGCTGGCAAGTGATATTCAATTGCCACATAATGTTGAAGTAGTGAATCCAGATCAAGTTATTGCTAACTTGACAGATTCGGGTAAGCTCAATGCAACTCTTAAGGTAGAGCTTGGTCGTGGTTATGTTCCTGCGACTGCCCGTGAAGAGTCTGATGAGAGTCGTCCAATCGGTCATTTGCGTCTGGATGCAACATTCAGTCCTATCCGCCGTGTTGCATATTCAGTAGAGCGTGCACGTGTGGAGCAACGTACTGATTTGGATAAGTTGATCATTGACCTCGAAACAAATGGTGCGATTGATCCAGAGGAGGCGATTCGCCGGGCTGCTAACATCCTTCGCGATCAGCTCTCTATTTTTGTTGATCTGCAGGGGACTGAAGAAGCGGTTGCTGTTCCTCAGGAAGCTGAAATTGATCCGGTACTGTTGCGTCCTGTTGATGATCTTGAATTGACTGTTCGTTCAGCTAATTGCCTAAAGGCAGAGAACATTTATTACATTGGTGATTTGATTCAACGCACAGAGGTTGAATTGTTGAAGACCCCAAATC
>CAMYNQ010000169.1 GCA_947259785.1 uncultured Chromatiaceae bacterium
ATATGAGAGTGCGCTCATAAACTATGGTTATAGATATGGAAGACAAACAGTCAGTGCTTAAAATTATTGCTGCTGCGTCCGGTATTGGCGCACCGGATCAGCGCTGTGCCCTGGGCCCCGAAGCGGTGATGGCCGCCCTTGGCCGGCAGGGCGAGATTATTACGCCGTCGCTGAGCGGGGGGCGAGAGGCACTAGAGTCGTTTGTCGCCGAGCTGGCCAATGCGGCGGCAGTATTATTAAAAACCGAACAGCGTATTGCCATCCTCAGCGGCGATCATTCCTGTGCCATTGGTAGCTGGCGTGGCGTCAGCCGTGCGGTCGGCGGGTCATTGGGGTTGATTTGGGTTGATGCCCATATGGATGCCCACACTCCAGAGAGTAGTCCTAGCGGTCACTGGCATGGTATGCCTGTGGCGGCATTGCTGGGGCAGGGGGCATTGGGTCGTGACGGTGCGGTGGTTCGGCCAGAGAATCTTTGTCTGCTCGGGGTGCGCAGCTTTGAAGCGCCCGAGGCTGAGTTATTACAGCGGCTGGGGGTGCGGGTGATGGGCATGGACGAGGTGAATTGCATTGGCATGGAGGCAGCCATGGCTGAGGCATTGACAATAGCCAAGGCGGGGACTGCTGGTTATGGTCTTTCCATCGATCTTGATGGCCTTGACCCTGCCGATGCGCCGGCGGTGGGTTCGCCAGTTGTGGGCGGAATTCGGGCGGCAGAGTTGTTGCCAGCATTGGCGGGTTTACAGTTAGACGCACAGTTTAGAGCCTTGGAGGTGGCCGAGTTTAACCCGGTCAACGATGTCGAACAACGCACACTGCAACTGGTGTTGCAGATGTTAGAGCTAATCAGTGGAGCAGCGTATGAATCCAATCATTGAGCTTGAGGCGCAGTATTGTGCACCTAATTATCATCCTTTACCGGTCGTGCTGGTCAAGGGCGAGGGCGTTTATGTCTGGGACGATAGTGGTAAACGCTATCTTGATATGATGAGCGCCTATTCCGCCGTCAGTCATGGCCATAGTCACCCGCGCCTGGTGAAGGCGCTGACCGAGCAGGCAGGCAAGCTGGCAATTGTTTCGCGGGCTTTTCATAGCGACAAGCTGGCTGTGTTGCTGGAAAAGATCTGTCATATGACCGGTCAGGGGATGGCCTTGCCCATGAATACTGGTGCCGAGGCGGTGGAAACCGCGCTCAAAGCGGCGCGCAAGTGGGCCTATACTGTCAAGGGGGTGGCCGATGACCAAGCCGAGATCATTGTCTGTGACGGCAATTTTCATGGCCGTACCATCAGTATCGTCGGTTTCTCTTCTGAGGCGCAGTATAAACAAGGCTTTGGCCCATTTCCGCCCGGCTTTATTTCGGTGCCGTTTGGTGATGCCGATGCCCTGGAGCTGGCAATTACGCCAAATACGGCGGCCTTTTTGGTCGAGCCGATCCAGGGTGAGGGTGGCATCATTGTGCCGCCGCCCAGTTACCTGAAACGGGTGGCCAAGATCTGTAGCGACAATAATGTCTTGTTGATTTGTGACGAGATCCAGACGGGTTTGGGGCGAACCGGCGCCTTGATGGCCAGTGACCACGATGCCGTCAAACCGGATGGCCTGATCCTGGGCAAGGCGCTGGGGGGAGGCATGCTGCCGGTGTCGATGTTTCTGGCCAGCCGAGAGGTGATGGCGGTTTTTCAACCCGGTGACCATGGCAGCACCTTTGGTGGTAATCCGCTCTCGGCAGCGGTAGCGCTGGAAGGCCTGAAGGTGCTTGAGGAGGAGGGGCTGGTTGAGGCCGCCGCTGAGATGGGCGATTACTTTATGGCCGCATTGGTGCAGTTAGGCAGCCCCTTGATCAAGGCGGTGCGCGGCAGAGGGTTATTGATCGGGGTTGAGTTGCACCCTGACCAGGTCTCGGCCCGCACAGTCTGTGAACGGCTGATGGCGCGCGGCATACTTAGCAAAGAGACGCACGAAACGGTGGTGCGATTTGCGCCGCCCTTGATCGTTAGTCGAGATCAAATCGACGTGGTGATAAAGCAGTTGGCTGAGGTGCTGAATGAATTGGAGGGCTGAAGGTGTTTGTTGTCCAGATATTTAAGGTGGGCTCCGCAACCTGATGAGATGTGCATACAAATTGAGGGCTGAAGTTGTAACGGATTGTTTTCCAGTTGATTTTAGCCGGGATTGTAGGGCTGTTTTGCGCTATAATTGGCCGTAAGGGTAGGGTGTATTTGTTACAAAAAGAGGTTGTTGTTGTGCCTGGAATTAGTAAACGTGCCTTCGATTTCGATAAGTGGAAAGAGATGGCAGAAACCAATCCTGAAGCCTTTGAGTTTAATCGCAAGCGTTTAATTGACTCGCTGATTTCTCAAACTAAGCATTCTGATCGCCTCAAACGTCTGCAATGGCGCATCGATGTCGAGCGCGATCGCTCTAAAACCCCCATGTTAGCCTGTGTTCGGCTGTCGAGCATGATGTTGGATTCAGTTTATGGTGAGGCAGGCCTGGCCAATGCCCTGAATGGAAAGTGCCCTGATGAAGATAAGGCGGCCGAGGTTGTGGATCTAAGTAGTCACCGCCAGCATCGGCAGGACTAACCCTCAGAAAACTGTTTTCAAGCCATGGATCCTCAGCGTGGCGTTTTTATTCTGCCTTCTTCATTTATACAACACAGCTGCCGTTAGATAACTGTAGATATAACCTATAGTTATGGTGAGGAGGCCAGACAAGACGTCATGGCTTGGTTAGCAGGAAGCAAATCAGAAGAGCAGGCTCGCATCGGTTTGATACTGGCGGGGGGTGGTGCTCGTGCGGCTTATCAAGTCGGCGTGTTAAAGGCCATTGCCCGAATGCGGGCGCCGGAAACAGCCAATCCTTTCCCCATTCTTTGCGGCACTTCGGCAGGGGCGATCAACGCTTCCGCCCTGGCTATTTATTCCCCTGATTTTCAGAATGCCGTTACCCGCCTGCTGCGGGTTTGGGGCAGTTTTACTGTTGATAAGGTCTTTCGCAGCGATTTCCTTGGCATTGCCAAATCAGGGGCACACTGGTTTTCGGCCCTGATGTTGGGAGGGATGGGAAAATATAATCCATCGGCATTGTTTGATAGGCAACCACTGGAGCAATTACTCAGCCGTTATATGCCATTTGAGCAAATAAGTGGCGCCATTGAAGCGGGGCATTTGCATGCCTTGAGCATTACTGCGTCGGGATACAGCTCAGGGCAATCGGTGACTTTTTATCAATCGGCTGAACAGGTTGAGCCGTGGGACAGGGTCATCAGGGTTGGTTGTCCGACCGAGATTGGCCTTGAACACCTAATGGCATCATCGGCGATCCCTTTCTTTTTTGAAGCGGTCAGAATTAATCGCGAATATTTTGGTGATGGTTCAATGCGTCAAATTGCACCGATTAGCCCCGCCTTGCATCTAGGGGCGCGCAAGGTGGTGGTGATTGGTGTGCGCGGTGATGATGATGAAGATTATAATCGTGAAAAAACGACTGAATATCCGTCGTTGGCTCAGATAGGTGGTCACGCCATGAATAGCATCTTTCTCGATAGTATGGAGATGGATCTGGAGCGCCTACAGCGGATAAACCGCACCCTGGATCTAGTGCCAAAGAAATATATAAACGATGGCACTATTTCGCTTAAACCGATTGAGGTGCTGTCGATTGCTCCTAGTCGGGATATCAGCAAAATAGCCCAACAATACGCCCATCATCTGCCTAGGGCGGTACGTTATTTTCTGCGTGGTCTAGGTGCCTTGAATAAAGACGGTACCAGTCTGTTGAGTTATTTGTTGTTTGAAAAGGCCTTTTGCCGCGAACTGATTGCGCTGGGTTATTCCGACACCATTAAACGCCGTGATGAGGTGATGAGTTTTCTCGATGATGACTAGCTCGTCTTTTTCTGTACTCTTCAATTAGCAAAAAATGGCCGCAAGTGCCTCGCCACGAATGCTGCTGAGTCATGCCGGGCTAGAGAGCCGATTTTTTACGATCAGTGATAAAGTCGCGCAGGGCCATGAAAAACAGGCTGCAGCTGCGGTCACGAGGGTCGAATTGGACGCCCGTGCGGTAAGTGGATTGCGGTGGTGCTGTTTCCTGCCCTGAGGTTATGGGGTCGTTCCAGACGGTAGTGCCATTAACGCTAATATTGTGGCCGCCGCTGCGGAGTACTAGTTTGACGGGGGTGCCAGGTTCTATTTCATCAGGAATTTGGATGCCGGTGCCGGATATAGAGATGTCATGGATGCGGTTGAGCACATAGCGTCGGTCATAGACTTCAAGGTGAAAACAGTCATTGGTGTCTTCATAGTTGATCTGTGTGCGTTCATGTCTGCGATCTTCAAGCGCCATGTTATTTCCTTTTTTACAGGCCTGTCTGCCAGGTAGCTGAAAATATGATCCTCTAACAAGAGGTTAATACATCATATATTTGTCGACTCTAATAGACTATCTGCCTATACGTTCAAAACCTTTAGAGAGTAGCAGGCATAATTGACAAAGTTTTTCATAGTCGGTTTGATCAAGGCCATAATCATTGCCGTAGCGATCAACATAAACCATTCCCAGCGGTTTACCTTTGGCGCGAATGGTCATGACAAAAAACTGATTTGTATCGATTAACTTATAAAATTCCTTTGGAATCAAAGGGATAATTTTTTGCACATTTTCTTCGCGACAACGGATGGCCTGTGGTTTTTCTAACAGACGCTGAAACAGATTGTGATTGTTGACCGGGATGCGCAGATTGCGCAGGCCGGTCTCGTTGCCAAACACAAATCGACAGATTAGGTTTTTTTTGTCCTGGTCAAGCATGGCAAAAAAGGCGCGATTGAGTTTCAGCCCGTCCTGAAAGCCGCGTCTGAGCAGGCCCATGAATTCGGTAAGATTGAATTCGCTAGCGAGATGAAACTTTAAATCTTGAAGGGCTCGGTCAAAGATGGCGTGATTGAGCGGAGAGTGCGCTTCATCGGTAGGCGCCAGACTGGCCGGTGGTAGCTGTGCCTTGCTGTGTTGACTTAGTGGTGCTGTTGGCTTGTTGTGTCTATGTGGTGTCGTTGTTACATCATTTTCGTTGTTATCATAGATGCTTATTGGTCTGAAGCTATTTAACACGTCATCATCCAGTTCAGGCAGGCTGGCAGCGGCGGGGGTTACGCCGTAGAAGACTGTTTCATCTGCCGAATGAATGGCGTTATCACGAACCCCCATCACGGCCTCTTCGACGTCGCAGTGCAGATGTGCGGCAACTTTCTCAATCAGTATTTGCATCTCTTCAGTTTGCCAGCCCTTTTCGGCACTTAGTGCCAGGTCACTGGCCAGCTGGACTTCGTATAGGCGTGGGTTAATGCGTCCGGTTTCATCCTGTTTTTCCATGCTCTGGATGATAAAGGTGGAGAGTTTCCAGTGCTTGGCCAGTGCCTGGGACAGCTGACTGAGGCTGAAGCCAAGCACTTCTTTCTGATTGTCGATGTCATCAAGTGTGCTGCACTTGGCAAGAACGCCGTCACCATGAACCAGTAGCATTAGGGCACCGATATCACTCAACATCGCGGCGGTGAATAACTCCTCCGGCGCCATGTCGACCCGCTCGCG
>CAMYNQ010000170.1 GCA_947259785.1 uncultured Chromatiaceae bacterium
CATTAAGGTGCCGGTGCTGGCTAGGGTTGAAGGCGAGGGGGCGCTGGATATTGAGGTGCGCGGCGGCAAGATTGAGAAATTGAACCTGCACATTTTTGAACCGCCGCGCCTGTTTGAGAAATTTCTTGAAGGCCGTTCTTATCACGAGTTGCCGGATATTGTTGCGCGCATTTGTGGTATCTGCCCGGTGGCCTATCAGATGAGCGCCGTGCATGCCGTCGAGCAGGTGTTTGAATGTGACCCCGGTCCTTGGGTCAGGGAGATGCGGCGGCTGTTCTATTGTGGTGAGTGGTTGGAAAGCCACAGTCTGCATATCCATCTATTGGCCTTGCCGGATTTTCTCGGTTTTAGCAGCGTAACTGAAATGGCAAAAAAGTATCCCGATGAAGTAAAGCGTGGCCTGGCCTTACAGGGCGTGGGTAACGATATTATGCGTTTACTCGGCGGTCGGTCAGTGCATCCCATTGGCGCGCGAGTCGGTGGGTTTCATAAGGCGCCTGGGTTGGCTGATGTCGAAACACTATTACAAAAGGTGAACGAGCAGCTGCCAAATGCCGAGGCCTTGTTGCGTTGGACGGCAGCACTGGATTTGCCGCAGACAGAACAGCACTTCGTTAGTGTGGCGACCCGGCACGCTAGTGAATATCCCATGAACCAGGGTCAGATTGTTTCAAGTGCGGGCCATGATGTTGTCATTCAAAATTTTGAAAACCATTTTAAAGAACAGCAGGCACCACATTCAACTGCCCTGCATTGTCATCTTGATGGCGAGCCATACCTGCTAGGGCCATTGGCGCGACTCAATCTGAATCATGACCTGTTGCCGGCGTCGTTGAAGGCTTTGTTGGTCGATTGTGGTGTGGCCTTTCCAAACTCAAATATGTTTCACAGCATCATAGCCCGGGCGGTTGAATGCTATTACGCCTTGTTCGAGGCGCAACGCATACTCGAAAATTACCGCATGCCCGATGCTGCCTATGTTGAGGTCAGTCCTAAAGCGGGGATTGGCTATGGTTGCACCGAAGCACCGCGCGGTTTGTTGTGGCATCGTTATGAGCTAAATGATTCGGGTGATATTGTCAGCGCTAAAATCGTTCCACCCACCAGCCAGAACCAGGCGCGCATTGAGGAAGACTTGCGCAGTGAACTGATGAGCTTTGGCCTGAACCATGACGATGCAGCCTTGCGTCTGCGGGCTGAGACCGTGGTGCGTAATTACGACCCCTGTATTTCATGCGCTACCCATTTTCTTGATTTGCGTATCAAACGCAGCTGATATGTTTGCCCCTGTCAGGGTGATTGGCATTGGTTCGCCATTTGGTCTGGATCGCATCGCTTGGGATTTGATTGCGGCCCTGCAACAGTCGGAAAAACTACAAACCTATCTTGATAGGCAATTAATGCTCGAGTCACTGGATCGCCCTGGTGTCAATCTGCTGCGTTACTTTGAGGCTGCAGAATATGTTTTTATTATTGATGCGGTGATCGATGATAATTTTTCTATTGGTGAGATAAAAGATTATTCAATAGAAGAAATTAGCTCGGCAGAGCTGTTACAATCCGCGCACAGTTTTGGGGTGAGAGAAGCCCTAAGCCTTGCTCAAACACTGAATTGTGTGCCGCAGAAAACGAGAATAATAGGCATTTCTGTTGGTCAGGAAAACAATCAACACTTTGACTGGGACGGAATCATTTCAAGGTTGGCAGCGTGTCTAGCGCCTGAGATTGCCGAGGTTTGTGATGCGTTCGTAAGGGGAACTGTGACGTAATAGGCTTTTTCCACTGAAATTATTACAGTTTTTTAAAAAGCGCGCCGATACGGAAATTACCTGACAATAGTTTTTATGCCGAATGGATGTGATTATGAAAGTAACAATAACGAAAATTTGGGTAGCTGCGGCCTTGTTGGCCTTGATCGGTATGGCTCAAGCGCAAAACAATGGCGATTCTGCCACTGAAGTCAGTGGCCAGTTGATGAATGCCAATCCTTATCTAATAGCCAGCCAAAAATAGTTGCATTGGTTGTTAGCACGCCCCCCCGCAGGCCTGCTCACTTAGGTTTGCTGTTCTATATCTAAAACCACTTCTGTCATTTTTATAACGCTGTCCGGGTTGAGTGAGATTGACTCTATTCCCTGTTGTACCAGCCACTGGGTAATCTCAGGATAATCTGATGGTGCCTGGCCACAGATGCCAATATATTTGCCTTGTCGTTTACACGCCTTAATCGCCATTTGCATTAACTTCAATACCGCTGAATTGCGTTCATCAAAACCACTTACGATGCCCGAATCCCTGTCGACCCCTAGGGTGAGTTGGGTTAGGTCATTGGAGCCAATCGAGAAACCGTCAAACAGTTGCAGAAAATCGTCGGCCAGTAGGGCATTGGCCGGGATCTCGCACATCATATAAATTTTCAAACCGTTGTCGCCACGTGTCAGGCCTTCGTTGGCCATTAGTTTGAGCACGGCCGTGGCTTCATCGACACTGCGTACAAATGGAATCATCAAGGCAATATTCTCCAGCCCCATTGCTTCGCGTGCATATTTTAAGGCGGCGCACTCAAGCGCAAACGAGCTAGAAAATTCAGCCGAGGGGTAGCGTGATGCGCCGCGAAACCCGATCATGGGGTTTTCTTCTTCGGGCTCGAAACGATCACCGCCAATCAGTGAGGCATATTCGTTGGACTTAAAGTCGCTCATACGCACGATGACCGGTTTTGGATAAAAGGCAGCCGCAATGGTGCCGACCCCTTCGGCCAGACGTTGGATGTAAAAATCTTTGGCGCTGGCATAGCCGGCAATGATGGGTTTGATACGGCTGCGAGTGGTTTGATCCATCTTTTCATATTCAAGCAGGGCACGCGGGTGAATGCGAATGCTGTTGTTGATGATGAACTCCAGCCTGGCCAAGCCGACGCCATCATTGGGCAGGCGACTGGCCTCGAATGCCAGCGAAGGATTGGCAAGGTTGAGCATGATGTGGGTCTTGGGGCGCGCCAGTGAGCTGAGGTCGATATGCTGACTGTCGAATTCTTGTAACCCTTCATAGACCAGGCCTTCATCGCCCTCAGCACAACAAACAGTGACCGGCTGAGCGGTGCTCATGACTTTGGTGGCATCGCCACAACCCACCACGGCCGGGATGCCAAGCTCGCGGGCGACGATGGCGGCATGGCAGGTGCGACCGCCGCGATTGGTGACGATGGCGGCGGCGGTTTTCATCACCGGTTCCCAGTCCGGGTCGGTGATATCGGTGACCAGCACTTCGCCAGGTTTGAGGTCGTGCATGTCGGCAGCTTCGATGATGACGCGGCTATTGCCAGCGGCGATTTTCTGACCGACACTTTTACCGCGTGTCAGCACTTTGCCGCGGGTCTGTAATCGATAGGTCTGGGCATAGCCGGAATCGAGGTTGGCCTGTACGGTTTCGGGCCGGGCCTGGACGATGAACAGTTCGCCGCTCTCACCATCCTTGGCCCATTCAATATCCATTGGTCGCGGCTGGCCAGCCTGTGCCGTGTAATGTTGCTCGATAGTCACCGCCTGGCGAGCCAGCTCCAGCACTTCATCATCGCTTAGGGAAAAACGGTTACGGGCTTCCTGTTTGACGCGGACGTTGCGAGTGGAAAGCCCCACCATCGGATCGCCGCTGTAAATCATCTTGATCGCTTTTTCGCCCAATTGCCGTTTCAGGATCGGGCGTTTGCCTGCGGCCAATTTGGGTTTATAGACATAAAACTCATCTGGATTGACCGTGCCCTGGACGACGTTTTCCCCCAGACCGTAGGCAGCGGTGATGAAGACCACGTCACGAAAGCCGGTTTCGGTATCGATGCTGAACATGACACCTGAGGTAGCCAGGTCAGAGCGGACCATTTTCTGCACGCCGATGGAGAGGGCGACACCCATGTGATCAAAACCTTGATGGACGCGATAGGCGATAGCGCGATCGGTGAATAGTGAGGCGAAGACCTGCTTGCAGGTGGCCAGTAAATTATGGCTGCCACGGATATTGAGGTAGGTCTCCTGCTGGCCGGCGAATGAGGCGTTGGGCAGGTCTTCGGCGGTGGCGGAGCTGCGCACGGCAACGTCGGTGTGTTCGCCATACTCTTCTTCTAAGGTTTGATAGGCGGTGTCGATTTGTTTGGCCAGCTCGTCGGGCAGTTCGCCGTGATTGATCCAGCTGCGAATGCGTGCCCCGGTGGCGGCCAGGGCCTGGGTGTCCCTGATGTCGAGCTTATCGAGCAACAGTTGGATTCGTTCTTCCAACTGGTTGTGTTCAATATAGTGGCGGTAGGCTGCGGCTGTGGTGGCAAAACCATTAGGCACCTGAACGCCTTTTTCAGTCAGGCTGCGATACATCTCACCCAGGGAGGCGTTTTTACCACCGACTATGGCGACATCGTCAATGCAAAGGCTATTGAAGGGGCGGATGTAATGCATGGTCTCGGTAGTCTCGTATTTAGTTGTTGGTAACGACTATTTATATAATAGTCAGTATGCCGGGATTTGAGTTGAAATTGATATTAATACGATTGAGTTGGAACCAATGGCTGATGATTAGCGTGTAAAAGAGAGTGGCTAAATATAAAACGACAACAGCGGGTTTTGCTGTTTCAGCTTGATTTAAGTTTTGTTTTTTAGTATGCAGGGAGGATGTCAGTAGAGTGAAAGATGAAAATGAGCCTTTTTTCCCGCCGCCGTGACAATGAGAGTTCATTTGAAGAACTGGTAATGCCGCACGTCAATAATTTGTATCGTCTGGCATATCATTATTGTGGCCAGCAGTCTGATGCCGAAGACTTGGTGCAGGAATTGTTGCTCAAGCTCATTCATCGTCTGGATGAAATGCAGAAGGTGGAAAAATTGCGCCCCTGGCTGGCCAAGGCCCTCTATCACCTCTTTATTGATCGGATTCGGAAGCAGCAGCGCCGGTCAGAGGTGTCGCTGCAACCAGACCAGCTAGAGACATTGCATGATCACTCTGATAGCGGGCATAACATTGAGAAATTGGTGTTGATCAATAATATAGAGCAGGCATTGGCCCAGCTTAAGCACGAACAACGCCTTCTGGTGGTGATGCATGATATTGAAAACTACACCCTGGCTGAGTTGGCAACGATTATGGATGCCCCTGTCGGCACATTAAAGTCGCGTTTGCACCGTTCCCGCGCCAAGTTGCGCGAAATATTGTCTGCGGATGGAACCAACCCCGCAGTTGCAGCGTGTTTATAAGCGAGAGGTAATGGATATGAACTGTCAGCAAATACAGCAACGATTAGATGATTACTTGGATGGTGAGCTTGAACTCACGGAAGAGGCTGATCTTCACTTGCATCTTGATGCGTGTGAAAATTGTCGCCAACACCTGCAGCAGGCAAAAGCGTTGCTGGGTGGCCTTAAACAGGTGCCGGTTCCGGCAATGAGGGCGGGTTTTGCGCAACAAGCAGTGTCCCATGCTGCAAGCCAGGTCAAGCAGCGTCCACATCGTAGTAGTTTTGTTGCCGGGTTCAGTTCTGCTCTCGTGGCTGGTTTTGCCTTGAT
>CAMYNQ010000171.1 GCA_947259785.1 uncultured Chromatiaceae bacterium
ATAAAGAATTATTTACGGACGTTTAGATGTTGGTAGGAAGGCAAAATAATCGGGCAAGACCTCAGCAGCGTATGCGTGTACGCACCGCTGAAGATGTCGCGCACCGTCAGCGCAAGGGAGTCGTACCAGCGGCCTCTAATGCGCATGTCGGCGGCCACCCATTTGCTCGTCTTGCTGACAATGAATGTCTGTATCAGTATGAAAGCCGTAGCAAAGCGGCTTTTGATAAAATTGAAGGGGTATTGCGGCAAATTGCACAATATCAGCACCGTGTAGATTTTGTCTCTCAGGCTCAGCATATAACCAAGCAAGAATTTGGTTTTGCGTTGCCCGAGCAAATGTTGGATAACACTTGGGTGGCGCCTTTGGATATGAAGGCTATCTATGCTTGGTGTGTATTTGAAACGTTTCATCGTTTTGCAGATGAGTTTTATTCAACTGAACCGTTAGCGCATCCTCAAGACCAACAGTTTCAGGCATTTCTTGAGAGTTGTGGCTTTCACATCTTTGATGTGTCTCCCTGCGCCGATGGCCGCTTAGCCCACGCTGTTCGCTATGTGTTGCGTTTGCCTCACAAGCACGTACGCCGTAAGTCGTATGCAGGTGCCATGTTCGATGTAGAGGACAGCCTGCAAAAGTGGGTGAAGATCGAGCATATACGTCATCGCGAAGGCAAGCCAAATGCGGCCTCTGAACCAACGCGTTATTTAAAAGCGGCAATGTACCATTACAGCTCCAGTCAACCCGATGTGGAAGGTTGCGCCGCTCACGGTAGCGATTCTGTAAAAGCGGCAGCGGAAGCTTTAGGCCGCCTGGAGGCGTTCCAACAGGGCGTAGAAAACAGTTTTTGTTGTGGCGCATCGATCGATCTAATGTTAATCGGTATCGACACAGATAACGACTCGATTCGTATTCATATTCCAGATGCGCAAGGTCGTATTTCTGGGGAGTGTTTTATAGATGCGGGTGATGTGTATAACCAGACACGTCATCTAAATGCCAGTAATGACCTGGCTATAGTTGGCGATTTGCTAAAAGAAAAGGCCAATGAATTTGGTGTGCAACCAAGTGATGGTATGGTTCGGATGATTACGCGGCTGATTTTAAACAATATTTCTCAAATCGATTACGTGCGGAAATATTTCAAAGGCAGCTATAGCGATGTTGGTCATCAAGAGCGCTTTATCGGTATGGGTATTGGCTTTGAAGAAGTTCAATTGCGTAATCTTACCTACTTCGCCTACCTGAAGACGGTTGAGCAAGGTGCGAAAGATTTGGATGTCGGTATCAAGATTTTTACTGGGCTAAATATTAAACGTGGGCTGCCTGCACCAGTAGTGATCCGATACGACTACCACGGTAACGTGCCGGGTGCGCGTGACCGGGCGGTGGCGCGCTGTAAATGCCTGGATTTAGCGATGCGTCAGCGCTTTCCAGAGCAGGCGGAAAAAGGCCTGTTGCATACATTGTTGGTTGTGCGTGATTGTAACGCTGACAACAAGATTGAAGTTGTCGCTAGCTCGGTGACTCCTGAAGATACTGGAGGGCATCACTAATGAAAATTTGTCAGGTAGAAAGACCGCTGGTTTCTACGAATCGAATCGAGGCGCTTGCCCATAAACACTTGCAGGTAGTGATCGATGGTTCTGCTCGATTGGTCGCTGTCGACTCTGTAGGTGCTGCGCCAGGTGACTGGGTTTTATGTGTAGGTAGCTCCGCGGCGCGCGATGCGGCGGGTTATAAAGAGTACCCATCGGATCTGACTATTGTCGGTATTCTAGACCAATGGCCGCCTGAAGAGTCTGAAGAAGGGCAAGGCGCATAAGACGATGGAAATTTTTCAAGTGGCTGGGGCGATTGTTTGTACCCATCGTCATGAAGGAATGGAAAAGCTACCTTTGCGATTGCTCAAAAATCAAAAAGGTAAATACATGGTAGCGGTAGACACTATAGGTAGCCGTACTGGCAATTGGGTGTATACGATCAGCGGCTCGGCGGCTCGCTTGGCGCTACCGGATAAATCTTTGATCACCGATCTAACCATCGGTGGTGTGATAGAAAACTGGGAAACTGAAGAATCAAACTCAGCGGCGACTTAACTAAGCGCGGCTGAAACTGTAAAAACAACTTACTAACAGGAGAATACAATGGCAAATGAATACGGTATCGCTTTGGGCATGATCGAAACTCGCGGTCTGGTACCAGCAATCGAAGCTGCAGATGCAATGACCAAAGCTGCAGAAGTACGTCTAGTTGGACGTGAATTCGTTGGTGGTGGTTACGTAACTGTTTTGGTACGTGGTGAAACTGGTGCTGTTAACGCTGCTGTTCGTGCCGGCGCAGACGCTTGCGAACGTGTAGGTGACGGTCTGGTCGCTGCGCACATCATTGCGCGTCCTCACAATGAAGTTGAAAGAGCATTGCCTACTGGCGGCTCTGCCGCTGAATAATTTTTTAATATATCAATTAACTTAACTGAAGGAGTTAAAACAATGTCAAATGACACTTACGGTATCGCTCTTGGTATGATCGAAACTCGCGGCCTGGTTCCAGCAATCGAAGCTGCTGACGCCATGACTAAAGCTGCTGAAGTTCGCCTGATTGGTCGCGAGTTTGTTGGCGGTGGATATGTCACTGTTTTGGTTCGTGGTGAGACTGGCGCGGTTAACGCGGCTGTTCGTGCTGGTGCTGACGCTTGTGAGCGTGTAGGTGACGGTCTGGTTGCTGCGCACATCATTGCACGTCCACACAAAGAAGTTGAGCCTGTCCTGAGCAAAGGCTAAGCTTAGCGCAGAATCGGGTGGATCGCCTCCGCGATGGAGGCGATCCCCTCATCCATGCCCGGTTCAATATATTTATCTCAAGAATTTAACCTCAGCATGATCTATTCCACGACAGATAAGGTTGTTCTTGGTTTTCTCGGTAGGGCTTTGAGCCTGGAGATGACCGCTGTTCAACAACACCTGACTGTCTCGCGTCTGCTTAAACTACGTGGCTTTGATGAAATTAGTGAAAAGTTTCAACACGAAGCACATGAAGAGATGGGGCATGCCGATCGTATTATTGGTCGAATGCTCATGCTTGGTGTTGCACCCAATGCAACGCAGTTACGCCCTGCTCAGCTTGGCGACTCTTTACCCGAGGTGATGGCGGTCGTACACGCATTTGAAACAGAGCTGGTTGGATTTTATCAGCGCGCTGTTGAGCACTGCGCGGCTAATGATGATTTTGATAACAAACTATTTTTTGAACAACTGTTGCAGGAGGAGCGGGCTCACGTGCATGAGTTTGCCAATTGGCAGCAGATGTTGAAACCAAGTACATAAAAGATTGATGTCTTTCAAGGGAAGAGCCCATGGTTGATTTTTGGACCCAGCGTAAACGGCCATTACGCCTGGAAAGACGCATTGAGTTCCCTGATTACGACGCGACACGTGAGTTTCTGGATTTTACCGGAGATTTATCTGAGCGTGAAGATTTCTATCCTGACATGAATTTTGGTTCTACTCATGTGTCGATGACCATCCATATTGAAGATGAAACGGTCGGGCTGACTGCGAAGCAGAAGGCATTTATAGAGCACGTGAATGAATATGCACCGGCAGACAAGGTTCAGCAACCCTTGGATGGCGACTATACGGATCAAAAAGGAGACTAAAATGACTACAGAAAACGAAAAAGCAGCTTCGCCTTTGACTGTAACAAAAGCGGCCCCAAAAAAAGTGGCTCCAAAAAAAGCAGCTCCAAAAAAAGCTGCGCCAAAAAAAGCAGTTACCAAAAAGTCAACTGCGATGGTGAACAAAACTCAGCCGAGTAAAGCGGTATCTGAAGAGGTGGCAAGTTTTCCATCCCGCCGTGTTTGGCCTGACTAATTAGGGCTTGCTTGTGCATAGAAGTAAAGGGGCTGTTTAGCCCCTTCTTGTTATCAACTAGTTGTTTAGGAAATACTTGTTCAAAATTATTTTGGATGCAAATAGCATTGTTTTGCTGATTGAGTTTGATGTTTAAAAACTATTTTAATTAAATATAGCTATAAAACTTTCCCTCTTATCATCAAAGGGGGATAATTTAAGTGGGCAAGAATGCTTTAATGCCCCAACAGAAAATACCGTACACCGTTGATGTGTATTTGGGGGGGGATAGGAGAGCTGGTTTTTATTGCTTGGCCGCAATAGGGGCACTTTTCAGCGCTCTAGGTTTCAGATTCATCCTGCCACTCGCTGCACGTTACGTTTGATTGGAGACAGTTCAACGTTATGGAACAACTCGTCATACTTTTAGTGAGCTTGCCTCTTCTCGCAGGCATCGTTAATCAAATATTTTCTAAATCCTTGGGTTATGGCTCGGCCAAGCTAAGTGTCTCTGCTGCGGTGGTGACCTTTGGTGTAGCACTAGTCCTACTCGCCCAGATGCTCAGCAGTGATCACACCGCCCAAGTAGCGTTGACTGATAGCTGGGGCATCCTGCTCGCCGATCCCTTAAGTAGCCTAATGGCCGTTTTGATTACCGGCATAAGCCTTATCGTACGTATCTATTCGGTGCGCTACATGGTTGAAGAAGCGGGTTACGGCCGTTTCTTCATGCTGCTTGATTTTATGACGGCTTCACTGCTGCTGATGGTAGCCTCCGGTGATCTGCTCACCCTGGTGGTAGCCTGGCACCTAGTCGGTGTAGTGCTGTATTTCCTTTTAGGCTTCGACACCAAGAGCCAGGTGGCATCACGTTATGCTCTTTGGACCCTGATCACCTACCGTATTGGCGACATGGCGCTCGTGTTGGCGGCAGTGTTGTTGTATCACGCCTTTGGTACATGGTCTTTGACCGAGATCTTCGCCGAGATTACCGCGAATCCCGGCCAACACCATTACTTTGGCATGGCGGTGGAAGAGGCCGTTGGTTTGTTATTGGCGCTGGCCGCCTTTGCCCGTTCCGCCCAACTCTTCCTGCATACCTGGTTGCCTTACACCATGGATGGGCCGTCGCCAGTATCCGCGTTGATGCATGCGGGTATTGTCAATGCAGGTGGGTTCCTGATTAACCGTTTTGCCCCCGTCTTTGTGCAGACTGAAAGTGTGATGCACTTGCTCTTTGCCATGGGATTGGTCACGGCCATCATTGGCTCGGTGCTGATGCTGACCCAGAACGATATCAAGAAGGCGCTTGGCTATTCAACGATGGGCCAGATGGGCTTCATGATTATGGAATGTGGTGTTGGCGCCTTCTCCTTGGCGATTTATCACCTTATCGCTCACGGCCTGTTTAAAGGTACGCTCTTTCTCGGTGCCGGCAGTGTGATCAATGAAGCGCGTCAACACGATGGTGTGCCCAAGCAAGACCTCTATACCTTTGTCGTCGAACGGCGATCGGCGAAAAGACGACAGCCGTGGTTGGTCATGGCGGGCATTACCCTGGCCGTACCGATCGTTATCTTGTTTATGGCGCATTGGTTGGTGGCACAGGACTTTTTCCAGAAGCAAGGTGCGATCGTTCTACTCTTCTTTGGTTGGGTCACGGGTGCGCAATTGCTGTTTAATACTTATCG
>CAMYNQ010000172.1 GCA_947259785.1 uncultured Chromatiaceae bacterium
CCCGGCAAGGCCAACACGCCGAGCAGATTAAACATATTGGAACCGATAATATTGCCAATGGCGATATCATGCTCTTTCTTCATTGCACTCACTACCGTTGCCATCAACTCCGGCATGCTAGTACCTATGGCAACAATGGTCAGACCAATCATCAGATCACTGACACCAAAAGAGTGGGCAATATTCACCGCCCCCCACACCAGCAGGCGCGAAGATACCAGCAACACCACCATTCCCAGCAGCAGCCAAAATAACGCCTTGGCGGTGGACATCTCATCGGGCATCTCTTCGCTAAACTCACCCTCCAACGGATCATCCGTTTTTGACTTCAAACCCAGATTCACCACCATGGCGATCATCAATACCATGCCAGCCAGCAACAGCAGCCCATCAAGGCGGCCCAGCTCGCCATCAGAAACCAATACATAGGCCAACAGCGAAACCGCCAGTAGGATAGGAATCTCACGCCGCACCGTATCGGAATGAACCGTCAGCGGCACGACCAGAGCCGTCACCCCCAACACCAGCGCAATATTGGTGATATTCGATCCCAGCGCATTACCAATAGAGAGCCCGGTATTACCCTCCCATGCGGCCACACCAGAGACCAACATCTCTGGTGCCGAGGTACCGAAACCAACAATGGTCAAACCGATTATCAGTGGTGAAACACCAAAATTACGTGCTGTAGCAGAGGCCCCCATCACCATCCGGTCCGCCCCCCAGGCAAGCAACAAAAAACCGGCAATGACAGCTACAATAGATCCCAACATGACAAATAACTCACCAAAAACGAATAAAAAGAACTTTTATGACAGGAAATAGTGTCCATACAGACCCGCAAAAATCGCCGCACCGACCCAGTTATTATTTCTAAATGCACGCATACACTGCATAGCATCACGCCTTCTGATCAGGCCTTGCTGATGCAGCATCAGCAAGGCGGCCATCAACACGCCAGAAAAATAGACCACGCCCAGCTGCAAACGCTGGCCAATCAACAACAACACCACCAACATAATCAGCTGAATAATGGCGGTGATAGCACGGTCAGCTTCACCAAACAGAATGGCCGTCGACTTGACCCCAATCTTGAGATCATCAGGCCGATCGATCATGGCGTACATTGTATCGTAGGCAGTGGCCCAGAGCACCGTTACTATCAACAACAACCAGGCCACAATCGGCACGGTGTCGGTCTGGGCAGCAAAGGCCATCGGCACTGACCAGCCAAAGGCCAAACCAAGATAGACCTGAGGCAGGTAGGTCAGTCGCTTCATATAAGGATAACTGGCTGCCAGCGCTGCACCGACAAACGACATCATGATAGTCAGGGTATTCAGCGTCAGCACCAGAGCAAAGGCCGTTGCCGACAAAACAACAAACAGTAGCAGCGCATCTCTCGGCGCCACCATGCCTACGGCCAAGGGCCGATTACGGGTCCGTTCAACATAGGGATCAAACTCACGATCAGCATAATCATTGATAACACAACCGGCCGAACGCATCAGAAACACCCCGGCAGCAAACACCGTCACCACCCACCAGTCCGGATTGCCTTCACCAGCAATCCACAAGGCCCACAGCGTCGGCCACAACAACAACATAATGCCGACAGGCTTATCCAACCGCATCAGCAACATGTAGCCACGCAGGCGTTGTCGTTTAAGCCTCTCCACTACCATTACACCTTATGTTTAATCCTGAAACCTGCACTTTTCGGCAGCGGCGGTAAAAATATTTCATTCACCAGTAATGGCCGGCCCGCCAGACGAAACACCGAGCGCCGCCCCCATATCTGCCCGACAACACCCCCCGCTACGCCCCCAGCCACGCCCCAGCGATAAAACAAATCATCCTCATCAATCCTAGCGATCTGCATCGGGCTGCGCCGCATCGATTTATCACGAAACAACATCTCACCCAACGGCCGACCACCCAACCTTGCCAAGCTCTGCGAGCTGCCATGTAACAACGACAACGGCATCACGGTACGGGCATAAACCTTAACCTCACCAGCGCAATACAGATGCACCTGCCGCACCAGGGCAATGGCCCGATCATCCAGACCCAGCGCCCGCCGCTCGCACACTAGCGGTCGCTCAAACTGTTGTTTTAGCAACTTGACTCTGAAATCACCACCACCAACCTGACGCAGACGCTTGGTCAGCGAAGCGCTATCAAACAACCACGCGGCCATTTCATCAGACAGACCAGCCGGCCGCAGGCCATGACCAATTCGCCAACGCGGCTCGACAGCTGATTTACCCACAGAAAACCGTTTCAAACTCTTGCCTGTCACACGATTCCTTAAACGTCACCGTAGCGCTGCCCATCACCCAGCCAGCGATCAATCAGCGGCGCCACATTATCTGGCCAGCGCTGCAACAGCTCGTTGGCCAACCGCCCCACTTCGGGCAACAGACCCTGATCTCGTTCAAGGTCGGCAATGCGCAAACGTAGCATGCCACTTTGGCGCGTGCCTAGCACCTCGCCCGGGCCACGCAACTCAAGATCACGCCGAGCAATTTCAAAACCATCATTGGTTTCACGCAGTGCCGCCAAGCGCGCCTTACCCTGTCGCGAAAGAGGCTTATGATACATCAAAACACAGCTGCTACTGACGCTGCCTCGACCAACCCGACCACGCAGCTGATGCAACTGAGCCAGACCAAGACGCTCAGCATTTTCGATAATCATCAAACTGGCATTAGGCACATCAACACCAACCTCGATCACCGTCGTCGCCACCAACAGGTCAAGCTCATTGGCCTTAAAGCGCGCCATCAATTGCTCTTTCTCTGCTGGCTTGAGACGCCCATGCACCAGACCAATTCGCAAATCGGGCAGGGCTTCAGCCAATAAAGTGGCCGCCTCTTCTGCCGCCTGACACTGTAGCACTTCAGACTCTTCAATCAGCGTGCAGACCCAGTAGGCCTGCCGCCCCTCTTCACCGCATGCCTTATGCACCCGCGCCACCACCTCGTCGCGTCGCTCATCGGAGATCACCACCGTCTCCACCGGCGTCCGCCCCGGCGGTAATTCATCAATGACAGAATTATCCAGGTCGGCATAGGCCGTCATCGCTAGGGTACGTGGGATAGGGGTCGCGGTCATGATGAGCTGATGTGGTAGCTGCCCCTCACGATCGCCCTTTTCACGCAAGGCCAGACGTTGATGCACTCCGAATTTATGCTGCTCATCGACGATTACCAAGCCAAGCCGGTCAAATTCAACCTCAGCCTGAAACAAGGCATGAGTACCCACCGCCAGCGCCGCCTCACCATCGGCCAACAGCGCCAGATTTTCACGCCGCTGCTTGGCG
This sequence comes from uncultured Chromatiaceae bacterium, assembly GCA_947259785.1. Lineage (GTDB taxonomy): Bacteria > Pseudomonadota > Gammaproteobacteria > Tenderiales > Tenderiaceae > Tenderia. The sequence continues at coordinate 3,326 of CAMYNQ010000172.1, forward strand.
CCCTGCTTGCCACTCAGCCAAGCAATCTGCAAACCCAAGGGCTGCAGCCAAATAGCAAAATTATTGCGATGCTGCTCGGCCAACAACTCAGTCGGCGCCATCACAGCCACCTGATAACCAGACTCAATGGCATGCACTGCGGCAGCAGCGGCCACCACCGTCTTGCCCGAACCAACATCACCCTGCACTAAACGCTGCATCGGAAAAGATTGGGCCAAATCAGCATCAATCTCGGCAATGACCCGTTGCTGGGCCCCAGTCAGGGCAAACGGCAAGGCCTCTAATATTTTTTTGCGCAGCCTTCCCTTAGGCTTTAATGACGGCGCTTCATCTTGTTGGGCCTTATGCCGCAACTGCCGCAGGCTGAGGTGATGGGCTAGCAATTCTTCCAGCACCAGTCGCTGCCGGGCCGGAGTTTCACCTTCAATCAATTCAAACACGGGCGTATCCGGCAGCGGCTGATGCACTTCCAACAAAGCCTGTTGCAACGATGGCAGGCCCTGTTCGGCCAACAGTTCAGGTGGCAGGTAATCGTTTACATCACCCTGGCGCAACAGTTTCAAGGCCTGGGTGGTCAGTTGGCGTAGCGTCTTTTGTGCCAGGCCATCGGTGGCTGGATAGACCGGTGTCAGATGCTCTTCCTGCGGCGCAATCATTGCATCGCCAAGCTGACGATACTCCGGGTGCACCATTTCCAACATCACCGGACCACGGCGGGCCTCGCCATAACAACGTAGTCGCACGCCACGCTCCAGCGCCTGTTTCTGTTTTGCCGAAAAATGAAAAAATCGCAGCATAATGCTACCGCTACCATCACTCATGCGACACAACAATGAACGGCGCTTACCGAATTTGATATCGCAGGCCTCGATCCCGCCTTCGATCACCACCTCAGCACCCGGTTGCAATGCGCCTATCGCCACCACTCGGGTGCGATCCTGATATTTATAGGGCAGGTGAAACAGCAAGTCTTCGACGCTACGCAGACCGAGACGTTCAAGCCGCTCAGCCATGCGTGGACCGACACCTTTCAGCGCAGTCAGTGATGAATTAAACACCACCAGAACAGTTAGAGCAGCAAATCAGCTGATGCAAACAGACGAATTAACCCAACTCCAGCACAGCATCCATTTCCACCGCCGCGTCTTTCGGCAATGAGGCAACACCAATCGCGGCGCGAGCCGGATAAGGCTGTTGAAAATAATCAGCCATCACCTGATTTACCAAGGCAAAGTGACTCAGATCGGTGAGAAAAATATTGAGCTTGGCCACATCCTGTAACGAACCACCCGCCGCCTCGGCCACCGCCTGCAAGTTATCAAAGACACGGCGGATCTGAGCTTCCATCTCACCTGCGACCATCGCCATCGTCTCCGGCACCAAGGGAATCTGTCCCGACATGTAAACCGTTGTCCCGACCTTTACTGCCTGCGAGTAGGTGCCAATTGCCTTAGGTGCTTTATCTGTTTGGATGATTTCACGCGCCATGGATTTGCCTCTTAAATGATTGTTGTTTCGGAAATGAGGCTGAGTTTATCAGGCCAAAGGCAAACAGGTGAAATGGAATAAAAAGTGGTTTAACCGCGGGAACGGACGATCTTCAACACCGGCTCAATAGCGCGAATTCCACGCATCAGGCGAGCCAGGTGCTGACGACTACGAACGTCGATGACCATATTCATGGTGCTATGACGACCATCACGCTCCTCCATGTTGACATTGTCGATATTACCCCCCATCTCAGCGATGGCCGCCGCGACAGTCGCCAGCACACCACGCTGATTCAGAACATCAACCCGCACCTCAACGGTAAAATCACCTTTAACGTCATCCTCCCATTGAGTCTCAATCCATTTCTCAGGCAGCTTGCGGTACTCAGCTACATTTTTACAATTTTCCGTATGAATGACGATACCGCGACCGGAGGTGACAAAACCAACAATTGGATCACCTGGGATCGGACGGCAGCACTTGGCAAAATTGACCATCATGCCCTCTGTACCCTTGATCATCAACGGCCGAGAGCTATCGATCTTTTCGCCCCACAACCACGACGGCATATAGCGACTCAGAGTCCGTTTCAGACCACGTTTGGTCGGCACAGGAGCGGGCACTTCCTTCGGCATCAGACGCCTTGCAACCAGCATGGCCAT
>CAMYNQ010000173.1 GCA_947259785.1 uncultured Chromatiaceae bacterium
ATCACTGCCCGCGCGGTCTGGGCACCATACCAGGCATCTGTTGGCACCTGAATTTCACCCAGGCTGTCTTTCTCAATCCGGTATTGCTCGCTCACAAAAGATCTCCACTTGTTGATACTTGAATTTGACTACAGTTTAAACCATCGGCCTGCCTGACCAAAGCTGCAAAACACAATTGGCAACAAACTCAATAATCATCTATGGTTTAATTAGCTGAGAGAAGTAGTGTGGAATTAATATGAATATTTGTAAGAAATTTATTATTTCAGGACGTGTTCAAGGTGTCTGGTATCGAGGCTCAACCCAACAACAGGCGGATAACCTAGGTATAAAAGGCTATGCCCGCAACCTGGCCAACGGTAAGGTTGAAGTCATGGCCTGCGGCACAAATGAAAAAATCAATCAACTGCGCGGCTGGCTACAACAAGGCCCAAATAATGCGGAGGTCAGCACTGTGTTAATAGAAAATGCTGAATACCGTGATCTCAAGACATTTGAGACACGTTGATAAAAAACAACCTAAAGGAATCTTGGAATGAAAACAATTACAGCTTTACTCAGCACTGGTTTGATCAGCGCACTCTTTGTCAGCCCTGTTTTTGCCGGCAAAAATAACGATGATGACAAGCGTAAAAAATATCAGCAGCATTATACGCAGCGCCATCAAATGCACATGGATATGATGCAAATGCTGTCAGAAACAATGACCGTCTTGCGCGACCTCAATCACAAACCTTCAGCAGAAGAGAAGGCCCGTCTCAGCGACATGATCAAGCAGCTTGATGAGATGATGGCGACACATAAAGAGATGGGTAGCATGATGATGAAGCAAAAAGGCAAGATGCGCGGTAAAAGTTTGATGGATGATGCCGACGAAGACGACAGCAGCAATTAACAGGCCCCAGAAAAACCATATCTCACGCCAGAATGATCTGGCGTGAGACCCAAAGCTAACTAACGATCAAACTGCACCATGTGAATCTTTACATTTTTCCGCCCTGGCGGTGTAATCTGATGATAAACCGTCACCGGGGTATTTGTCAGATAGGCCTCACGGAGAGTGTCGGCGATAACTGTGTTTACCGGTGGTGAATCATCATGCAGACGCAGCGTAAACACCATCTCTGGCTTGCTATCGAGAACAGCAAAAATCTCGGCATCAATCCTTTCATTGCTGCGACCAAACTCCAGCCCCTGAACCTGCACCCGGTAGAGGGTGAGCTTACCCTTAGACTCAATAGAATGAGTGTCCGGCACTTTTAAGGTAGGCGGGGTATCTGCCAGTGCAACTGACCCCATCATTGCCACCAAAACAACCGCTATAAAATTACGCATTAGTGTACTCATTGCAATCTCCTTTCTCGTCTGTAAATCATCCATGATTGGACTTGGCAATAAATGTAGACCAGAAAGATAAAATGAAAATGAATAAAAAAAATAGTTTAAATGTGCATTCAATGGTTGAAACAGATCATGTTAGCGAGATGTCTGTGGATAGGTAAAATTCCAGCTACTGCCGATACCAGCGCGTCCGCAGCGCCTTAAATACTTTATTGGGATATTTGAACTTCCCTAGACTGCCATTGTAGCGGCCCAGAGCGCGGGTGAGGTCACCGCGCTCTTTATCAAGATAATATTTCAAGATAGTGCAGCCCATACGCAGATTGGTCTGCACGTGAAACAAATTGTCATCCGGGCGACCGATCTCATTCAACCAAAATGGCATGATTTGCATCAGCCCCTGCGCTCCTGCTACAGAAATGGCCCAAGGATCAAAATAACTTTCCACCTGGATCACCGCCAGCACCAGCTCAGGCGGCAAATCGGCACGACTGGCCTCATAGTGGATGGCCTTTAACAATCCAAGCCTGTCTTCATCATCCGGCATGGTCTTTTCCAGTCGCCGCGACATGTCCGACAGCCACACCTCGGCCTCAAAACGGTCGGCAAAGCTGTCCGTGCTGGCGATGGCATCGTGCAGCAATTCCCGCAGCTTATCATCAGGCGGTTCAGGAACCGCCGCCTGCAACGGCTGCAGCAAAAGCAAACACAGAGATATAATCGATAAACAGCGCATAACTCGTCTAAAAGCAGATTCCTGTTTTGGTTATCGACCTAGTCGAATTGGCCCTTGAGAAAGCCGACAATCTGATCCAGCGCAATGTACTGGTTTTCGCTGTCACGGCGGCCCTTGTACTCCACCTCAGCCTTATCCAAACCCTTTTCACTGAACACCACCCGATGCGGGATACCGACCAGCTCCATGTCGGCAAACATCACCCCGGGACGCTCCTTGCGATCATCCAGCAAGACATCAAAACCCGCTGCCAGCAGCTCGTCATAGAGTTTCTCCACCGCTTCACGCAGACGCTGTGACTTGTGCATGTTCAGCGGCAGCAGGGCAATCTGGAACGGCGCAATCGCCTCAGGCCAGATGATGCCACGTTCATCATTATTCTGTTCGATGGCCGAGGCCACCACACGTGAAACACCGATGCCGTAACAGCCCATGGTCATCAGCACCGATTTACCATTCTCGGCCTGCACCATAGCCTTCATTGCCTGGCTATATTTACGTCCCAGCTGGAAGATATGACCGACTTCGATGCCACGTTTGATCTGCAATGTGCCCTTGCCATCCGGGCTGGCATCGCCCTCGACTACATTACGGATATCAACCACCATACCTTCGGGCAGATCACGGCCCCAGTTGACGCCAGTCAGATGCTTGCCGTCCTGATTGGCACCACAGACAAAATTAGCTAGATGGGCGGCGCTACGATCAACAAACACCGGGCAACTCAAACCCACCGGGCCAACCGAACCAGGCTCGCAACCGGCCACGGCCTTGACCTGCTCAGGCGTGGCAAAGGACAGAGGTGCAGCGACCAGCTCCAGCTTGTCGGCCTTGAGCTCGTTTAACTCATGATCACCGCGCAGCACCAAGGCCACCACGCTGCCCTCTTCAGCACCTTGCACCAATAGCGTCTTGGCCGCCTGACTGCCATCCACCTTCAGAAAGCCACTGATGTCATCAATGCTGTGTTGATTTGGGGTGTCGACCGTCGCCATTTCAGCCGTTGCCGCAGTACGCTCACCAGCTGGGGCAATCGCCTCGGCCAGCTCGATGTTGGCAGCGTAGTCACTCTCGCTACTGAAGGCGATGGCGTCTTCACCAGAATCAGCCAAGACATGGAACTCGTGCGAGGCACTGCCACCGATGGCGCCGGTATCGGCCAACACGGCACGGAACTCCAGCCCCAGACGCGAGAAGATGCGCGAGTAGGTCTCGTACATCATTTCGTAGGTCTGTTGCAACGAGGCATCATCAACATGAAAGGAATAGGCATCCTTCATCAGAAATTCACGCGCTCGCATCACCCCAAAACGAGGCCGACGCTCGTCACGGAATTTGGTCTGAACCTGATAAAAAGTCACGGGCAACTGCTTGTAGCTGCGGATTTCATTCCGAATTAAGTCAGTAATCACCTCTTCGTGAGTCGGCCCAAAACAGAAATCGCGCTCGTGTCTATCCTGCAGGCGCAGCATCTCCTCGCCCATTTGTTCCCAACGACCCGACTCCTGCCACAGTTCGGCTGGCTGCACTGCCGGCATCAACACTTCCTGACCAGCCGAACGGTTCATCTCTTCCCTGACAATGGCCTCAACCTTGCGTAGGACCCGCAACCCCATTGGCAACCAGGTATAGAGACCCGTGGCCAGCTTGCGGATCATTCCGGCACGCAACATCAACTGGTGACTGATCACTTCGGCGTCAGACGGGGTTTCTCTCAGGGTAGACAACAGGAACTGGGATGTACGCATGGGGGTGTCTTCTCGGATTCTATAAAAGGCTGATTTTAGCCGGGCCAGAGACTTGATACCAGCACGAAAGATCAGGCAGCAGCTGCCGACATTTAATTAGCAGGACACAAATCAAGCCGTCATGAACTAGTTTTATACCCTTATCGCAATTGCCATGATCGTTGGCAGCGTCTATTTGATGCGTCGTAACGGCAAAAACAAACCATTGGCATTTATCGCCAACTACCACTTTCACCCGGCAATTCGAAAAAATCTCACCGCCAAACACCCTCAACTCAGCGACCAGCAACTCGACCTGGTCTTCGCTGGCCTGCGCGACTACTTCTACATCTGCAACCAGGCCAGCAACAAGATGGTCGCCATGCCATCGCAGGTAGTCGACGATGCCTGGCACGAGCTCATACTCTTTACCCGCGCCTACCAGCAATACTGCCAAAAGGCACTGGGACGTTACCTGCACCACACCCCCGCCGAAGCCATGAATTCACCCACTTTTGCCCAAAACGGCATTAAACGGGCCTGGCGACTGGCCTGCGCCAAGGATGAAATCAACCCCAAGGCACCACTAGTACTGCCACTGCTATTTGGCATTGATGCTCAACTCAATATCGAAAATGGCTTTAGATATAGCCCCGATTGCCGCAATCCCAACTCAGCCAACACTGGCGGTGGCTACTGCGCCTCGCATATTGGTTGCAGCTCTGGTTGTGGTGGCGATTCAGGTGCGCTACCCGAAAATGGCAATAGTGGCGGTGGCTTTTTTGATGATTTCGGCGGCTCGGATAGCTGTGGTGGCGGAGGATGTGCCGGGGATTAAAAATCAAAAACAAGCACAGCCCGAGGCTAACAGCTAGCTCGGGCGGCTTAGGGTTTAGGCAATAATGAAACCGCCAATGGCGATTTCACAACAACTAGTCGCTAGTCGGTGACTCGAAAGAAACGATCTCGCAGTTCTCAGCCATGTGCTCCTGATCAAGCAGATAGGCCAATAACTCATGATCATCGCGAAACTTTAGAGGCGACTCATCATTTACTCTGTTTTTTCCAAAACCGACTTCATATACAGACCGCTTACGTACATATCCTTCACAAGACATATCACATCCCCCGATGTTTATTTTCTAAAATGCTAATTATTTTCCCAACGCAATCAACACGTCGGCACTTTCATCAATTACTTTAGACAAATTCTCAAAATTCTCAAATATCCATATCTTTGGTTAAAACCTTAGTCTAAATAAACTTGCTCCTGCGGAACACAGACGCCACATCCATACCGACCAGATAGAGACAGGGAATCAGCAGCAAGCTCAACGGCGTGGCAAATAACAGCCCCCACCCCAGGGCCAGCAGACAAATACAAGGACAATCAAACTCGACATTGAATCGTGCCAACACCGCCTCGGCCACCTTCAAAGGCGTAGTGATATCCTTTATGAATTATGATTGGCATCAGCTTATGGACGGCATGTGTTTTGACTCTGAATGCCCAGTCAACACTGAGAAAAAACAAATTATTACAAAAAGCGCATAGAGAGATCGACTGCGTGAACATGTTTGGTCAAAGCGCCGGTAGAAATGTAATCAACCCCGGTTTCCGCCAGCTGCCGCAAACCATCAAGAGAAACATTACCTGACACCTC
>CAMYNQ010000174.1 GCA_947259785.1 uncultured Chromatiaceae bacterium
CAGCCGCTGCACAAGACAAAACCTTTCTGCCACCGTTCTAGGAACAGAGTTTTTAGTCAGAACATCACTATTCTGCCGAATCATATCCATATGTTTTTTGTTTTCAGGCACTTATGCCTGACATATAAGATCGGCAGATCTTGACGTTTATTGAGCTTTATTCCTTTATATATACACATACTCATACTGCCACGCTAAGCATCTCCTAATATTTGCCCTGCAGCCGCAAGAACCAGCCGTAAACCGAGTAGTCGTTATCCGAGAACTCATTGTCGGAAAAATCGGTGAGGTTAAACCCTACGCCCAGGCGCACATGTCGATTGGCACGCCACATCAGTTCGGTGAGCCAGCCATCACGTTGATCATCGGCTTCGCGCTGGGCCAGGCTGCGGTATTCCGCCCCCACATCCCAGGACTTGGCGAACTGGTAATTAAGACGATGAATACTCAGCCAGGAGTGGCTGGTGAATGGCGCAAAACCACCGGTCTCTTCGGTTTTGGTTCTAAAGGCCAGTTTGTCCACCCATTCGAGTGCGTGGGTGAGTTCGTAAGACCACTCGATGGAGAAAACATCGAGATCGGTTTCTTCGCTGTTCAACAGGCCAAGACTCAGCGGACGCTTGTCAGAAATTCCGGTATAGCGCGCCAACAGATTGAAGCGATCTGTTGCCACAGGGCGATAGGCCAGGCCGATGCTGTGTTCGTTAAAGGCGGCTTCAATCTCATCCAGATCCAGATCGCGTGTTTCACTCATCACATATTTGAGCAACAGGGTGTAATCAGGGTTGAGCTTCATCTCAAAGAAGTTATTGCTGAGATATTGCAGCCGCTCTTTGTCACCACGTTCGCGCCGCACCTCGTTCTTGGTCGACCAACTCAGACCAGACACCCCCTTGTAACTGAACACAGTGGCTACAGAGTAACGCTCACTATCGCTGGTGTCGCCATTGATAACGCTATGCTCAGCCGCTAGTTTAAATTGCATACCTTGTTGCAGATCCCAGAAGCGATCCGCGCCCAGCAATGAAACTTGTTTGTCGCCAGCATCGGCGTTTTCAATCTGGTATTCGCTGTAGATTCGACTGTTGCTGCCGAGGCTATTCTCGCCCCCCACCACGGTGCTGAGACTGGATTGACCGGCATTATCCTGCTGCATACGTTCATCCAGATAGAGCTTGCCGCCATCAAACAACCACTGGATACCGGCCTTGGCGGCCTGGCCCTGGGTGCCTTCGGCTACGCTACCAGTCACCTGGGTAGATTCACTTAACCGATAATCAGCGCCCAGCGTGGTTTGATCATTTTCGGTGCCTTCAAGGGTCTGCTGGCGTTCCAAACGTGTGGCCAGTTTTTCAGTGACCTGATAACGCACTTGCCCTGAAGCATAACTGCTACTATCGACCTCGTTGCCGGTAGCATCTGTTGCGTCACGGCTCTGGTATTCGGTGCTGACACCCCAGCGATTGGCATCGTAACGCCATTGCAACGACAGGTTGGCGGTTTCAGTAATCGCAGTTGAATTAGCCGGATCATAATCACTTTCTTCAACTGTATAACGACTCATCAAGCTGCTCTGACTGCTCAACCGATAGAGCATGTTAAGACCGGCCTTGCGTGTACCTTTTTCAAGGAAGTTGCCACTGGAGAGGAATCCACTACCGAGACGTTTGAGATAGGCATCGACAAACATACGGCCTGGATCATCAAACAGCTCTCCTACATCTAGTTCCATGGCCGCCTTCCAGGCTTGGCCGTCTAGCTGGCCGGTCGGTGTGATGTCATTAAAGCTCAACCCGCCATCTTCGCTGTAATAGGTATGGCTGGCCACGCCGTTGCTTTGTGCCAGTTCACCCAAGATTCGTAAACTACGACCAATGCGAATTTCTGCATCCACACCCGAGAGTCTATACTCACCCTGATCGAGATCATCATTGATCTGGGTAAGACCGACGGCGATATTTTCATTCAAGGTCTTGCTTAAGCGTGTGCCATAGGCCTTCTTCTCAAAGCTGCTCAACTCGGTTTCATAATCGATCATGAGGATCACCGGGTGCCCAGAGAGCAGGTTGTTATCAAACAGGGATTGATCTTCGACCGTGCTGGCAATCGGATCCGTGGTAATCAAACGGCCTTGATCGTAGTAGATGCGGTAATCGATATTCTGTTGCAACGTGGTGCGACTCAGTGTCAGGCCGGTGTCTTTATCCCTGACCACAATACTGGCCTGCTCGCTGCCTTCGATGATGCCAGCATGACTGAGGTAATAGAGTGAACCACCAGTTGCACGCAGTTCGTCATGCACCGGCACCTGTTTCACATCAGCAGCAAACACAATCACTTGGGTGTCGTGACGGCCCCCCATGGTCTTGGCCAAGGATTCATAACTGGCACGCACACCGTAGAGTGTACGTTGATAACTGGCCAGTTCGGTATCGTTAAAACCAACCGCGTAGTTACCCACGATTGCATTTATTTCATCGCTTTCGAGCGCAAGATAAAACTTGCTCTGGCTTTCAGTATCATGCACCAAGGTGCTTGAGTCACCATAGACCGGATAGAGTTTGTCCGGGTCGAGATTGGTGAAGAGCTTGGATGAGTCAGTCTCACCCAGGCCGTCAAAGAGTTTTCCAATCTCACCAATGCCACTATCGAAGGCAGAAGTAATCAGGTATTTACCCTTGATCACACCCTTGAGGTAGTAGGCCACCCGGCCTTCGTTATAAAATTCGCTACTTTCCTGCATGCCGGCGCCTTCAAGGTAGCCACTGCCCTTGAGCTGACCGACCTTGCCATCGGCAAAGGCCATGAAGAACAGGCGATCATCGGTAACTTCGATGTCACGCTCAATGACACCACTGAAACCCTGTGGATCAGTCACCTCAATACGCACCGGATGACGACCTTTGGGCAACACCAGGTTGGCAATGAAATGGCCATCCGGATTGACATCCACATACTCACCATTCACCGTCACGCTGTTGGCCGGATCAGTGACGCCGGAGACAGGCAATTCAGGAATCGTGCGCAGCGAACCGAGCTGTGGCAGTTTCACCGTCAGATCAGGGATGGGGGTTACCAACAGCAGCAACTTGCCATCTCCGTCACGGTCATTGAGTTCGGCACGCAAATCGGCGATGCGACTATAACCCTGTGGATTGCTAGCCATAACGGCCACGCTGTTGTCACCCAGCTGCAGGCTCAGCGGATGACGGAAGCTGCCATCCTCGGCCACCGCGACTGCTTCACCATCAATTTCGATATTGTTGCCTGGATCGGTAATGCCGCGCAGCTCATACACCATCACCGCTTCATCAACCATCCAGCCTGCGCTGCTTTCCGGCTCAAACACTTCAAAGCCATCACCCTGACTAGGATAAGCGAACTGTTGCGCCCCCTCTAGTGAGGTCAGTTCCAGTGCGGGCACATTGACAATGGTATGCAGTTCACTACCGCGACTGTTAATCATGCTCAGGTCAAACCGGCTCACTTCATCCGCAGGGAAACTGCGTTTGAAACGACCGCGGCCATCAATTGGTAAGACTTCACCGTTAATCATTACCTGCGCTTCAGATCGATATTGATCAAACAACTTGGCCTCAGCCTCGGCACTGAAGCTGCCCTTCACCTCGACCCGGCGATTGATCTCGCGACCCAGCTCGCTGTCGTTACCGACCATGGGTTGGTCTTCACCAAACCACTGCACAATCACCTGCTCGCTTGGCACACCCTGCTCCTCGATAAGGAATCGGGCCGCCTCTTCGGCGCGGCGTTGTGACAATTGCATGTTGATTGCCTCTGGACCCATGGAGTCACTATGGCCTTCTACCACGACTTGTTCCTGCGGGAACTGTTTCAACACCTGGGCTGATTCGGCGAGAATCTTTTTGGCAGCGTCGGACAGATTGAAAGAACCTGTTTTAAAGGCACCACCGGACATATTGACCGACAACACTTCACTGCGATTGACACCAAACAACTGCCGTGCTGTTCTTACATGGCTGTTGTCGAGATAGTCGATTAACAACTGGTACTGGAAGATCTTGCCACCCATCACCAGTTGACCTGTGTTATCACGACCATCCCATTCAATCGTTTCAGGTACCGGCCCATCATCCTGCAGGGTGCGCACACGACTATCGTTCGCCGCTTCGATCACAAATCGCCATGAATGCACTTTGTCATTCGCCTCAATCTGGGGACGGAAAATGGCGGGCGTGGTCAACTCACCACCACGTATTTCAATCATGTCTTGCAGCGTTTGTTTGCCAAGTTGAATGTCTGCATTCGGCAATGTATTCATTGAACCATTGATCACGGTCAACAAGACCTCAACATTGCCCTGCACCTGAATCGGTTTTTGTCTGCTCTCCCCCTGCACTGCCAGGCCCTTCACTGCCGGACGACCAATGGTCTTGGTTTCCATCTCATAGCTCACACCAAAACTGGCCTTGGCCAGCAAACCCTGTGTGACAGAAACCACTTTAGCGACTTCGGTCGTCGCCATGGCATTGTCAGCCAGGTGTTTCAGATTGATCTTGAGCAGACGATGGCCAGGCACCACGGCCGGGAAGTGATAACGACCATATTCGTCGGTAAGCACATAACTGCCGTTGTCCATCACCACCATGGCGCCGCCGATGCCGGCCTCACCGTCTGATTGCTTACCGTCACCGTCACGATCATCGAAGACTTTACCGATGATCGTGCCGAGATCGAACAAGGGATCGAGCACCACTTCGACCTTGGCATCGGTTTCGTTGGAGATGTAACAGCGATCACACACGTCAACCGCCTGGGCAGTATTGACGTAATCACCCGGCTTAGCACCAGAACCAATGATTAGCTGATAACTGAGAGTGATATAGCCCGACTCACCGGCATCGGCCTGACCATTGCTATTGTCATCTACAAATGCATCAACATTGCCAATATCAAATGAAAGACTACGCACACCACTTGGATCATTCATCGGGGTGCCATTGAGTCGGGCACTGCCAACGCGGTATTTGAAGTTAGGTGGAATACGGTCAATCAGATTAATTTGCTCAACCAGTTTGTCAGTGGTGTTTCTGATTTCGATCATGTAAGTGAGCACATCGCCAATCACCGCTTCCTGCTTGTTGGCGCGTTTGGCTATCTGCAACACTTCACCCTGGGTGAAATAGATCAACGGCTGAGACGTCAGATCAAACCCATCACTAACATCGGTGGCAGTGACAGTAGCAGCACCCAATCTGTTTGAGCGGATCGAGCCAACCGCAACACCATCGGCTTGTGTTAGAGCAACAGGCTGGGTAACGAGATCAAGTGCACCACGATCCGTCGCCAGCGACACAACTTTGCTTGCTACCGGCTGGCCGTTCACATCCAACAGGGTCACAGTCACATTACTGCTATCGACACCATCGGCGATGACAATGTCTGGCTCGACCACCACGGTGGAGAGCGAAGGATCAGCATTGGT
>CAMYNQ010000175.1 GCA_947259785.1 uncultured Chromatiaceae bacterium
CGCTATGGCTCGATTTAATAACCTACACTATTTCAATTATTCTGAAAATACAAAGTTCCATCATGGAGGCCATTGAGTGTATTTCCGCGAGCCCTGATTCGTCCGCGGGAAAGATCAGGGTGTGTAACTGGTCACGACTTTTTTTGTTTCCATTCAATGCCTTCATAATCAACGGTTCGTTGTAAAAAGCGTCAACGTATCTGGCTGCCCGCTCGTAATTTGTCCAATGGTCGCGTCCAAACGTCAAGTGCAAATAATATGCCTTGACCCGATTCATCTTTTCCCGGCATTCATCTGTACAACACGCTTTGAAATAATCCATTACGGAACCATTACACGGAGTTGCCGACGAATTCTTCATAAATTTATTTAGATAATTACAGCTTTTCTGCCAGTCGTCGATGATTCTCGTCTGATCATCATTGACAACCCGGCCATCCAATTCCCAGTTATGAAACGAGAGTATCGACTTGTACTCTTCAAGGGTCGTGTGCTCCAGATGATGGATGTTGTTTTCTGAAATTCGCAAGCCTCCAGCGCTGCTGTTGAGAAGCGAGAATACGGAATCTGCCGTTCTGATGTCCATGTGCCACAAGCCATTTACCCAGTCCATGTGCTTCTCATAGTCAGTGCTTTCCCGCGGTGCTGTCCTGATTATGTATTCTCTGCCTGCTTCTATTTTATGAAGCAGTTCGTCTTCAATATCCGATAAAATGTAGTCGACCATATTATTTCTCCATCTTGGTTGGTTGAAACGGCTTCTTTTTAGTCTTCTCTGTCATACATGCTTGACCGGCCCGCATCTGCACCGTATTTTTCCAGTTCCTCAATTCTTTTTCGTGCCTCTTCATCCTGCTTGGCCTCTTGCGCACGGCGATCATACTCTCTGATTTTTTGAAGAGCCGATGTTGCTTGCTGTTCCAATTGCTGCTGTTCAATTTCCTTACGCTCACGCAAACGCTGATCTTCAACTTCCTTACTCACCTGCACCAGGACAATCCGGCGGATCACCGAAATACTACCGAGCCCGAGAAAACCAAGAAGAAAGACAAGGGTCCCAACAACCCATAAAGTCCTGTCATCGATCATCTTATTGATATAACGTATCTCGGTTTTTAGCACCTCCCTGTCCACTTCCAGCCGGGACACCTTTTCCCACAGACCACATACATTTGATTGACAATCAGATTCCTGAGTCTGCGGCAACGCACCGCCCGAAACGAAGCTGATGAAAATAGTCAATAAACAAATAATGTGTGTTTTTAATTTCATGAAAACATCCTGCCTAATCAGAAGAGTAAATTTTTTCTATCTCGTCGATTTTCTTCTTCACTGATATTAAAAGCTCCTCTTTCGGCTCAAGCTCCCGCGCGTATATCCGCATCTTGAGCTCTCTGTACTCCCTTATAATTTTGGAATCCCTATCAATTGACTCATTCAGATGGTGTGTTTCCTCGAATTCATGGACATCGCGCTTCACCCGATCTTCGATTTCATTTTTTTCAACCTCAAACTCCTTTTTGAGCTGCTCCAGTTCGGATTTCAAATAGTTTAGATCGATACTCATAATTACTACTCCCAGAAGTGTCTTGTTTATCGCACGAACTAATCGATGAATCGCTTTGCCAGAGGATGCACTAATAAAACGTTGTTATGATTATTAGAATGTTAATCAACCTTCACGGTCGCCACGCATGAGATCCACCGCATGCAAACGGCACCTGCCAACCACTTTCTAATAAAATATAGACAACGACTCCTGAACTGACCAGATAACTTATCTGAACCCCATTATAAATTTGACATTCCAGTATAGGCATAAATTTACGTCTTAATAGAACAGCTCACTTATTCAAGGACGAATTATCTATGATAGCTACCAAACTAGAACGTCAATACAACTCGGGTTATTTATATGAGAACCCCATGCCATTTAATCAATATGTTATAAGCCATTAGAATTCGTCAATATTACCAAGAAGCAATAGCTATCTACATCTCTTATTCCGACCATGTATAAATTCAGAAAGCTCTTATCAATCTCAGCTTAAGTCTGAAATACTACACATAAACAAGCCTCGATATTGGGCAATAAAAATCTGTATTGATGCGTGGCAATGAATATCGAAGCAAGCCCTTCAATAATTCATTCCATAAGAATAATATCCCGATTGTCTTCGCTAACATCAAAAAACATGCAACAACATTTCTGATAGGAATCAGATGGGAAATCAACAGCTTCAGTCATTCACAAATGTACAAATTTAAAAGAACTCAACAACAATCTCACCATCATGAGGCCTCCAAGGCCTGTGCAAGTTCAAGCAACTTGTTCACGCTGTTCCAGTTTCTGGTCGTCGCCGGCACTTTTAGTTTTTTCTCAAAAAAATTGTTAGAGAGTTTTGTTCGGCCATATCCATTCGGGCAATATAAATAGACCGCTTTGCCATTAAGATCGAATTCATCAATATCGTTTGCTGTCTGATTCAGTTCTTTTACTAGCTGTTTTTCAGGCATCTCGGCAAGCAAGGTGATATATAAGCGCCTTGGGTCTTTGTTCGTATTCTTGCAAAATGGGTTGTTTTCAATGACGGCCTTCCAGTCATTAATGCTGTAGACAAACACGCTGACTGAATAATAAAATTTTTCTTCAATGGCAGTCTCTATCTTCCGAGATAATTCCCT
The DNA here is from genome assembly GCA_947259785.1 of uncultured Chromatiaceae bacterium. Classification (GTDB taxonomy): domain Bacteria; phylum Pseudomonadota; class Gammaproteobacteria; order Tenderiales; family Tenderiaceae; genus Tenderia. Next base: position 2,686 of record CAMYNQ010000175.1, read on the forward strand.
GGGCGCTACATCACGACTGATAAAAACAACATTGCCACTCTGAATATACGTCGTTACAGCGTCAAGACCCAAGGACTGGTAAAGCATTTTTAGCTCAGCCATCTTAATTTTTTTCTGGCCACTGACATTGATGCCACGCAGCAGGGAAATCATAATAGTCATATATCGCTCCGCAGTTGAGTCTGGCTATACTATCCAGGACAAGGGGAAAAATCACATGTTGTGGAACATTCAACTCTCGGTCACAGGGTGATGCAAGAGCTGCGTAATTTGGGTAAGACCTCAATCAAAATATTGGCCGCGGCGGGAATCAAGACAGAGGCTCAGCTACGCCAGCATGGGGCTGCAGCTGCATACGTCGCTGTGAAGTGTTGCGGTTGCACACCAAGTTTGAACCTTCTTTGGGCAATCGAAGGCGCCCTCACTGACCGCGATTGGAGAGAAGTTGCTAAAGATGATCGGCTCTCCCTACTCATGCAAGTTGAAGAATTGGAAATCAGGCAGTCTTCATTACAGCATTAAACCCCACCACACTAACCGTCACGCTAATAGCCACGATATACTTGTCACTTTCCCGTTTTCAGCCATCACCACGGAGGCCCTGTGCAGCCCATTATCTCAATCAACAATCTCAGCAAGACCTTCGATTCGGGTTTGGAGGCACTCAAGAGTATCAATCTTGATATCAGGCGCGGAGAGATCTTTGCCCTGCTGGGTCCAAACGGGGCCGGCAAGACAACGCTGATCAGCACAATCTGCGGCATCGTTTCGCCTAGCGGTGGAAGCGTCTGCGTCGACGGCCATGACATCCTTGCCGATTTCCGCGCGGCGCGTTCCAAAATCGGCCTGGTGCCACAGGAACTCGCCACCGATACTTTCGAAAGCGTTTGGGCGACGCTGAGTTTCAGCCGCGGCCTGTTTGGCAAACCGCCGAACCCAGACCATATCGAAAAGGTTTTGCGCGAGCTGTCATTGTGGGACAAAAAAGACGCCAGGATCATGACCCTGTCGGGCGGCATGAAACGCCGCGTGCTGATCGCTAAAGCGCTATCCCACGAACCACAGATCCTATTCCTCGACGAGCCCACCGCCGGTGTCGATGTGGAACTGCGGCGCGATATGTGGGCGATGGTCCGGCGACTGCGCGAAAGTGGTGTAACGATTATCCTGACCACCCACTATATCGAAGAGGCCGAAGAGATGGCCGACCGGATTGGGGTCATCAACAAGGGTGAGATCATCATGGTGGAAGAAAAGGCCACGCTGATGAACAAGCTTGGCAAGAAGCAGCTGACACTCACCTTGCAGACGCCGTTAAGCGCAATTCCTACCGAGCTGGCGGGACAAGCACTGACACTGTCGCCAGATGGCAATGTGCTGACGTATACCTTTGACACCCAGACGGAACACACCGGCATCCCTGAGTTATTGAGGATGTTGGGAAAGCAAGGCATCGACTTCAAGGATCTGCACTCCAGCGAGAGTTCGCTGGAGGAGATATTTGTCAGCCTGATTAAGGAAAAATCATGAACATCTATGCCATCCGTGCGATTTATAATTTCGAAATGGCCCGCACCTTGCGAACGGTGATGCAAAGCATCGCCTCGCCGATTCTTTCAACATCGCTTTACTTTATTGTATTCGGTGCGGCTATCGGCTCACGCATGGGTGAGATCGACGGTATCAGCTACGGCGCCTTTATCATTCCCGGCCTAGTCATGCTATCACTGCTAAGCGAGAGCATTTCCAACGCCTCGTTTGGCATCTTTTTCCCCAAGTTTTCCGGCACCATCTACGAGGTGCTCTCTGCCCCTATCTCCCCTACCGAGATTGTCATCGGCTATGTCGGTGCGGCCGCCTCCAAATCCATCATCATTGGCCTGCTGATCTTGGCCACCGCGCGACTGTTTGTCGACTATGACGTTGCCCATCCATTCTGGATGATCGGCTTTCTTGTGCTCACCGCCGTCACCTTCAGCCTGTTTGGTTTCATCATCGGCCTCTGGGCTGATGATTTTCAAAAATTGCAGGTGATACCCCTAATGGTCATCATGCCGTTGACCTTTTTAGGCGGTGCCTTTTATTCTATCAATATGTTGCCGCAACCCTGGCAAACCATCGCGCTATTCAACCCGGTGGTCTACTTGATCAGTGGATTTCGTTGGAGCTTTTACGGCATAGCCGACGTCAACGTCGCGATCAGCCTAGGTATGATCTGCGCTTTTATGCTGCTCTGCCTGACGTTAATAGGGTGGATATTCAAGACAGGACATCGGTTAAAGAGTTGAGTCTGAAATAAATTAGGGGGCAGCTCCCCGCCGTTGCGTTGTTGGCAGTAAGGGATGCCGAAATTAAATGAAGGTGAATGTTATGAAAACTATAGAAGCAAATAAAGCGACCCTGCTCTGGAAGCAAATTGTCTCCGTGTTGCTAGTCGCATTTGCGCTAATGCTGAGTGGTTGCTGGATGGATGATGAAGCGACAACAAGTGGCGATGTGGTGATAGGCATCACCGATGCCGAAGGCGATTTTCTCAATTACACCATTAATGTCACAGGCTTGGTCCTGACCAAGGCCAACGGCACCGTGGTCAATGTCCTGCCCGGCGAAACTAATATCGATTTTTCCCAGCTCACAGAGATGACCGAATTTTTCACTGTGGCGACCATTCCCTCCGGCATTTATA
>CAMYNQ010000176.1 GCA_947259785.1 uncultured Chromatiaceae bacterium
CTTAAAGCCAAGCTGCTTTCTCATATGCGTATGTTGCAGAAAAAAGCAGGCAGAGTTTCGAAATATTTTCAGCATCCAAAGATCTGCTACGCAGGGTGAGTAACAATGTATTTGTCCACCGAGTTAATATTACAGGCCAAGGATTTCACGCTGTTTTGATTGCAGTGCAGCCTTAAAACCACACATAAAGAAATATAATCCTAGTACCAATGACGAAAAATCCATCTGTGAACCGATGAGTCGGTCTTGCATGCATTTATAAATATTGAGGCGACAGAACATTCAGCTTTTCCAGCCTACATGACGATATATGAATAGAGTTAAGGTAAAAACACCTGATGCCATACCAGACCACCAGAGAATGAATGCCAACGACTATGACCCAGCCCATTGCTCATGCTCCGCTGACCTTGCTGCAAATCCACATCGATGCAGCACGCAACTCTACTGATGATTTCAACCTTTTTCATGACAGAGAAAAGTGGAACCGGATTAATAGCAACCCATTTTCTGGCCCGATTGCACTTGGCTTCCAGCTCGAATGTTTGATCGAGGATCAGCTCCGCCTATATCGCCAACAGCATAACGAATCAGTAGTAATAAAAGACAACAGGCTAGACTTCAGCAACTACCAAATCAACTTCACCAGCGTAGTAAAACCCGGCGAAACCGTCCAGATTGAAATCAAAAAATCGCAACTCAAAGCGGGTGATAACACCACCCTAAGCAACAGGATTGCTATCAAGAATGAACTTGGCATCGTCATCTTCGGTTTCAAAAAAGAGTCACAGGCGCCGCTCTTTCTCAGCGACACCAAGCTCACATCCCTGCCCGACCTCAACCACCAACCCGATCGTAGTTACATAGATGGCACCAAGCTATTCTATAAACGCAAGTACATGAGCACCGGCAATGCCAAAAACTTTCTCTCCGGTTCACTGGCGGATCAATCTGCCTATTTCGACGAACTCGAAGACCGGGTCAGATTCCCTGAGACCTACCCCGCCGGTCTAATCTCCTGCGCCCTGCTAGAGCGTGCACTCAAAAACCATCATGACTTTGAAAATGAACCGATGGTCTATACCTCGCACAACATCTCAATCAACCGTGAATTGACAAAAGGGCTACGCAGTAATGATGTGCTACACCTGCTTGTCGATGAACCAACGATGATCACATCAGCTAATAACAGCGCAGGCATCAGTCAATATATCCACCACTGTTATGGTCTTCTACATGATGGCGAAATTCTGTTTCGCGCTGAAATCAGCATGATGCCTTTGACGGCGATTCTGAAAGCCAGCCAATAGTAAACCCGTTGAAACAATACCTAGCTAAGGCAACACCACAACCTCTCCATTCACATTCTCTTAGCCGCCGTTAACAAATCCTGGCTGTAAGGTTAACCCCCACTCATCGGACTAACCGTAAGGAGGGGCGTTTGACGTATCCCAACAGGGATTAACTAACAAATAGGAGGCTACAATGAATCATATTCTTCAGACACTGGTAGCATACCCACAAGCGGAAGATAAGCAGCAATCCCAGCCCCAAACAACCAGCCTTTCAACTCATGCCCATTGGGGCTTGCGGTTCGCATTGGCTAGTGTGTTTGTTTATCACGGCAGTTTGAAACTTCTTGGCTTACAAGAATTTGCGTCCATGATGGATCTTCCCTATTTCGTCGCATTGCTTGTCGCCTTTGCAGAAACTGCAGGCGGTATTGGCATTATTGCAGGTGGACTTCTACAATCCCGTATAGGTGACATTATTACGCGCCTTGCTGGGCTCGCCATAATTCCGGTGATGCTAGGCGCAATTTTTATGGTGCACTGGGGTCAGTGGAATTTTGTGCCATCGGCCACGCATCAAATGGGAGGGATGGAGTTTCAGGTCACGCTCATGCTTCTTGCCCTTTTTTTTGTCATTAAGGGAAACCGCGCCTGATACCACACCCATCTATAGCCAAATAAGGGCAGACTTCTTTGTGAGGAATTTTTGTTTTCCAAATCAATCGAGTCTGCCCTCTTTGCCCTGTTAATGCATGTAGTTCGATTGAACATAGTCCAACTGCACTACCAGCCCCCCAAGGATAGGGAGGAATTTATTATGGAGAATAAGTTATCGGAGCAAGGTTTTCTAGAACACAATCGATTTTTCTTTTCGAGTAGCGAAAAAAACTATGCAGAAGGATGGTATGCCGAAACACGAGAAGGCGTGTTAGGCCCGTTTATAAATCGTAAATTTGCAAAACAATATCTAGACGATTGGATAAAAACGCACCCATCAAAGCGAAAAGTATTAAAATAATAAACATGGAATTAACAAAAACACCTTGCCATATCATTGTGATAAATAATGACCAGCAGGTGAAGTGAACGACTATGTTCGTGTTATCACCGAGGCATTATCTGAGCTACGCTCAACATGTTTTTCATCATTGTCCAAAACATTCTAAAACACAAACAGCCCGCCTTCTCAATATAAAAAAACCCGGCTTAGCCGGGTATTTATTTGAGGCCTTGTTGTCACTAATCTATATTCACACTGTGTCGCTTTGAGGCCACCAATTTGGGCATGGTCAATTCCAGCAGACCATCCTTGAAGCTGGCCTTGGCCTTGGCACCATCCACTTCAGCTGGCAGTGTCAGACTACGCACAAATTCGCCTCTACTCAGTTCACGCCGATGATACTCACCCTTTTCCTCGGTTTCTTCGTGCTTGGTAGTCGCACGAATGGTGACAGTATTGTCTGTTACTTGGACATTGACATCATCTTTTTTAACGCCGGGTAACTCAGCCTTGACCAGCACCTCTTTATCCCGATTGATTACATCAACTTTTGGCGTGCGGCCTTCAAATGGGGCTGGCATGTCACCCCAATCTATTTTCATGGGCGACATAAAGCTGCGCGGCCATGAACGGTCAAAGATACTATCGAACATATGTTCCATATTTTCGAATGGTGACAGCGCCTGTCCACGATGCACTTTCACATCTTTGTCTGCTGTTTTGCTTACCCCTTTTTTTTCATTCTTGATCATGACAATCTCCTAAACATGATTGATTTTCCACCTATTCCCGCTATTCATTGTTGACCATTAGCTGAATTTTTCAAGCTGCGTTATCAACCAGAACGAAATTTTTTTAGCATTAACATCATAACGCCAGCGTTGCTTAATTTTGTTTTTTTATGAAATAACCCGAACTAGGGATTATCAGGATCACAGCCTCCTTCCCTAACCCAGATGCCTTTTTCACAACGCAACAATTCACCGCTACCACTACAAGCAAAGCTGCCACTGTCATAAGCAACATTATTGAAATAACAGACGTCCTGCTCCTCTAATTCTTGAGCGAGCTCATCAAATTGTTCGTCCGTTTCTTCCATAATCGGCGATGTTTTTGCTTCAAGATCTGGTGCGCCGAGATTATGTCGTTGTTGGTTTATCATCGCTAACTCCTTAATCATAAAAAACATCCGATTTGACGCAATTCTCAGGCGATACCATTTTCAAATTCGAATCATAGGCGGTGGCCATCAAACCGATAGACTTGGGGCCAGTATGGACGACCACCAAGGCGGGGACACAACATCTGATACCACGAGGATGGCCCGGCTTATAAAAATCTACATCCACTATCTGCCCCCTATTTAAAACCATATTGGGACATTCAATGCCCAAGCCGTCCTGACTTACATCAACCGTCTTAACAGTGGCAACAACGTGCCCCTCTTGAACCAACCTGACCGCAAGTTCAACAGGCTCGCGCACATGCAAGCGCTGCTCCATTTTCTCAACCTCCTTTTTGAGTCAACGAGGCATTTATCAGACTCTCCGCCTGAAGCCAATCACCCAGCTCGTCACCCGAGCTAAAACCGCGCTGTTCGGCGAGAAAATAAGCGGCCTCGCTAATCATGTGCTGACGCTCTGCACTTACGCTAGCCGCAGATTCAGCCGGCTTTTGACCGCCCGTCTTTACACTCGCAGAGCTTATTTTTGCAGACAATCGTTTCTTTGACTTAGACATTATTGGCCTCCTTGTGATAATGAAATTTCAAACGTAGACACAGAAATTGTTTATACCTTTCATCTGAAATAACTATAGAACTTATTTAGCCACTTCACCGAAATAGGGATAAAAAAAACTGCCATCTATTTAAATCATCCGCAGGATGACGACATGCCTTAATCATTACCTCACATCATGCCCATGCCTTCCATGCCTGCATCAGCCACTGGCTTTTCCTGTGGCAACTCAGCGATAGTGACCTCTGTCGTGATCATTAACCCTGCTATTGATGCTGCATTCTGCAAGGCGACGCGTACAACCTTGGTAGGATCCAGAACACCCATTTCCATCATGTCGCCATATTCTTCCGTCTGAGCGTTATAACCAAAGTTCGCATTACTTTCCTTAACCTTACTTACGATTACTGAAGGCTCCTTACCGGCATTGGCGACTATCTCACGCATGGGTTGCTCCACCGCTCGCATCACAATCTTGATGCCGATATCTTGATCATGATTCATGCCTTTTAAGCTCTGTATTTGCAGCGCTTGAAGCGCGCGAATCAAGGCAACACCGCCTCCCGGCACGACACCCTCTTCCACAGCAGCACGGGTTGCATGCAGGGCATCATCAACGCGATCCTTCTTTTCCTTCATCGCCATCTCGGTAGCAGCCCCCACCTTAATCACCGCAACACCACCGGCCAGCTTGGCCATGCGTTCCTGTAGTTTTTCCTTGTCGTAGTCCGAGCTGGCCTCATCAATCTCCTTTCGCAACTGCGCAACACGGGCGTCGATATCCGCCGACTTGCCTCCGCCACTGACAATGGTGGTGGAGTCCTTGTCGACCACCGTCCGTTTGGCTGAGCCCATATCATCAAGTGTGGCCTTTTCGAGGCTAAGGCCTAATTCCTCGGAGATTACGCTGCCACCAGTGACGATGGCGATGTCTTGCAGCATCGCCTTACGTCTATCGCCAAAGCCCGGCGCTTTTACCGCCGTTACCTTGATGATGCCGCGCATGGCATTAACCACCAGGGTGGCCAGGGCCTCACCCTCGATATCTTCAGCAATGACCAGCAGCGGTTTACCTGACTTCGCCACATTTTCTAATAGAGGCAAGAGGTCACGGATATTCGATAGTTTCTTGTCGTAGAGAAGTACATATGGTTCCTCAAGTTCTGCGCACATTTCATCTGGTTTGTTGATGAAATAGGGCGACAGATAGCCGCGATCAAACTGCATGCCCTCGACCACCTCTAACTCGCTCTCAAGGCCCGAGCCCTCCTCCACCGTAATCACCCCCTCCTTGCCAACCTT
>CAMYNQ010000177.1 GCA_947259785.1 uncultured Chromatiaceae bacterium
AGGAATTCATCTCCACTGTCAGTCATGAGCTGCGTACGCCGCTGACATCTATTCGCGGCTCTCTAGGCCTGATTCTGGGCGGAGTCACCGGCGAGCTGCCCGAGAAGGCGAAGACCCTGCTTGACATCGCAACGAATAACAGTGAACGGCTGATTCTCCTGATCAACGATATTCTCGACATGGAGAAGATTGCCGCCGGCAAAATGCAGTTCGATAATAAAGTAATGAACCTGATCCCAGTTGTTCAACAGGCGATTGAATCAAACAAGGGCTATGGTGATCAGCTTCATGTCCGTTTTGAATTCAAGACTGACTCAGACGCACTGTTAGTCCGCATTGATGAAAAACGGATGGCTCAGGTAATGTCGAACCTGCTGTCAAATGCCGCCAAGTACTCGCCAAGCGATAAGCCGGTGGAAATATCAGTCGAAGCAACAGATGCTCGTGTACGCATCTCCGTGCACGATCATGGCAAAGGCATACCGGAAGAGTTCAAGTCCAGAATATTCAGCAAGTTTGCCCAGGCCGACAGTTCAGATACCCGCCGGAAAGGCGGCACCGGTCTTGGCCTGAATATCACCAAGGCCATCGTCGAGCAGCAGGGCGGTAGCATTGGTTTTGACAGTGCTAATAATGGCAAGGGCACCACATTCTATGTCGATCTGCCGCTATGGCAAGAACAGAGAGACGCTGAAAAGAGCACAGCTAAAGAAAGCAGTGAGACAACCAGCTCGGACAAACCACTGCTGCTAATTATCGAGGATGATCACGATGTTTCCAGACTTCTCAGCATCATGCTGGAGAATGGAGGCTATCGCTTTCATCAAGCATTCAGCTATCAGGAAGCAGTGCAGAAAATACAGAATAACCAGTATAGCGCTATTACGCTGGATCTAATGATTCCCGATGGCAGCGGCCTGACATTACTGCGTCAACTGCGCGAAAATGCGGCCACCGCAAATCTACCGGTTATTGTTATCTCAGCCAATGCCAATATGGGCCGACTCGAGGTCGAGGGCGAGTCGTTCAGCGTGGTGGACTGGATAGAAAAACCGATAAATGAAAACAGACTGTTGGCATCCATCCATTCAGGCCTTTCACATACGCTGGCCAAGGGTGGCCGCCTTCTACATGTGGAGGATGATCCAGACATCGCCATAATCGTTGACACACTGCTAGGCGATGAATATCAGGTAGTACATGCCATATCGCTTAAGCAGGCCAGACAGCGAGTGAGCGATGAGCAGTTTGATCTGGTTCTGCTAGATATCGGGCTGCCGGATGGTTCCGGGCTTGATCTTATACCCACACTTAACAGCCAGGAACACCAGACCCCGGTGATTATTTTCTCAGCTCAAGATGCCCCCCCCGCTATCGCCGCACAGGTGCACGATGTCCTGGTCAAATCGCAAACCGACAATGAAAAACTCATACAGCAAATCAAATCGGCGCTAAGCAATAAAGCATAATGCCCCGGTGATGGCTCCGAATGGCTTGTTTGCTATAAATAGCCGATCAAATCACCAAAGCCCCAGATGAATGTGCCAAAAACCAGCATATAGAGTCCGTATTTTTCACTTAGCCAAACCTGTTCCTCCTTGCCATGCACGAAGCCACTCTTCTCCCCTCCCGCCCAGTCGCGATTGAATTGAGACTGCCTGTGAATTTGACTCTGCCTGAGCCGATGCATATGCTCGATAATCTGATGTGAGGTCAGAATAATACCGTTAATCACAACCAACGAGCCTGAACGTGACAACCATGTCCAGCTGTTTAATCGCACACTCAAAGCCAAGCCCAGCAGCAGTGTAACTGCGGCAATGACATAGGCATGGATAGCAAATCGTCTTGTTTTCATAGCACACTCTGTTGATCTGACTTTTTCAGTTTAGATCAAACATCCAGTTATGCGAGTACCGCACCGCTCCCAAGCCTTTAGCCCCATACCTCAAACGCCACAGATGATGTAGTATAATTTTTCGCCTAGCCAATTGAGGTTGATATGAAACAAGATAATCATTATCCGCATCATGATAGCCTGGCCTTTCTAAATCATCATAGTTCTCTCAAGGATAAGCTCAGAGCCATCCACCAACTCATTCAAAAAAACGCACCCTTTATTGCCCGCATCTCGTTAGCTCTTTATGACCCTGAAACCAAGATTCTAAAAACCTACATTCATAGTAGCGGCGATGATAACCCACTGGAAAACTATCAGACGCTGCTCGATAACGCGCCATCATTAAAAGAGTGCTTTGAACGCGGCCAACCCAGGGTCATCAACAACATAAAGACAACGCTGCAGAGCAATAAAAAGCATCAAAAAAACCTGGGGAAACAAGGCTATGCCAGCAGCTACACCATGCCTATGTTTAGCAATGGCGAATTCTTCGGCTTTGTGTTTTTCAATGCCTACGAAGCAAATGTCTTTGACGAAAATTTACTAGAAACCCTAGACCTGCATAGCCGGCTGATCACCTTGTCTATCATCAATGAAATGAGTTCGATCAAAACCTTAACCGCGGCCATTAAAACGACCGCACAAATCACCCATCAGCGCGACCCCGAAACCGGCAAGCATCTCGAACGCATGGCACGCTTTAGCCGCCTAATTGCCCAGGCCCTGGCAGAAAAACACTCGCTTGATGATCACTACATTGAACATGTATTCATGTTTGCGCCACTGCACGATATTGGAAAAATCGCTATACCAGATAACATACTGCTCAAACCGGGCAAGCTTTCCAGCGACGAAATGGAAATCATGAAAACTCACGCCATGAAAGGCAAGGATATGATTAATGACCTGCTCAACAACTTTGGCCTGGGCAACATCAGCCAAACAGACATCCTGCGCAATATCGCCGCCAGCCACCATGAAAAGGTTAATGGCCTTGGCTACCCTGAAGGCAAAGCCGGCGATGCCGTGCCGCTCGAAGCCCGCATCATTGCCGTCGCCGATATCTTTGATGCCCTCACCAACGAACGCAGCTACAAAAAGGCCTGGAGCAATGATGACGCGTTTGCAGCACTGATTGAGATGGCCGGTGAAGAACTGGATCGGGACTGCGTTAATGCACTACTACAACAGCGCCATGAGGTTGAAGAGATACAACAACAGTTCAAAGAAACACCTATGGCATAGACAGCAATCGCGAACAAACCAACACAACGCCTCAGAAATGGCTTGCACATACCCGCGTAAAAGACTAGGTTAAATAAGCATATAAAGAATTAATTACGTATATTTAAAGTGTTTTTCCAAAGAGATCTAGGGCTGCGCGAGATAAACAACACGATTAAAAAAGCTTTCAGTAGGAGAACGAATGCCTTCAACTGAGCCGAGTAAACCTGACCAGCTCACACTGGAACAAAGCAACGCACTGCTGAGGGCAATCAGTAGAGCACAGCAACACCTTATTAGTAACACCGAGCCACACCAACTGTTTGACAGCCTGCTGCAAGAGTTTCTCGAACTCACGCAAAGCGAATATGGTTTTATCGGTGAGATCCTTCATAAGACCGATAGCCAGGCCTATCTAAAAACCTACGCCATAAGCAATATTGCCTGGGACGATAAAAGCCGCGCCTTTTATGAGGCCAATGCGCCAGAGGGGCTTGAGTTCACCAATCTGAGTTCACTATTTGGCACAGTGATCACATCAGGCAAAACGGTAATTAGCAACGACCCAAGTCACGACCCACGCAACGGCGGCCTGCCAACGGGGCACCCCAAGCTTGATGCCTTTCTCGGTGTGCCGGTCTTTTTTGGCGAAAAACTGATTGGCATGATTGGCGTAGCCAACTGTCCAGGCGGCTACGACATGGCAACGGCCGAATACCTGCAACCGTTGCTGAAGACCTATGCCCAAATCATCGAAGTGCATAAGGCGAACAGTGTGCGCGAGCAATCATTAAAGCAATTGCGCGCGAGCGAAAAAAAGTTTCGTTCCTATGTTGAAAATGCTTCAGACGCCCTGTTTTTGGTCAGCAGGGATGGCAAGTTTTGCGACATTAACCCGGCGGCCTGTTCAAGCCTTGGTTATACACGCACCGAATTACTCTCCCTGTCCGCGTTCGATATTTCCGACACCGCCACACATGAACGAATCGAGCAGGCCTGGCATAGCGTCGAAGATGGCCACCCCATCAGATTTGAAGGGATACACCGGCACAAGGATGGCCGCAGCTTTCCGGTGGAACTAGGTTTTTCATTTCACGCGGATGAAACACATACTTATCTCTTAGTCCTGGCCCGTGATATCAGCGCGCGCAAGCAGATGGAACAAAACCTGCGCGAAAGCGAACAACGCTTCCGCCAACTGGCTGAAAATATTCAGGAGGTATTCTGGAGCATCTCTACTGATGGCAGTGAGATGATTTATGTTAGCCCCGCCTATGAAAAAATCTGGGGACGCAGTTGTGATAGTGCCTATCGCAACCCGAGGGGCTGGCTAGATGCCATTCACCCAGACGAAATCGAACGCGTCAAACAGGCATATGCCACCGTTGCCGACAAGCTCTTCGATGAAGAGTACCGCATCATCCTCCCCGATCAGTCTATTCGTTGGATACGTGATCGCGGCTTTCCGGTCAAAAACGACGTTGGCGAGGTTTATCGAATCGCCGGTATTGCCCAGGACATTACCGCCAACAAAACCAGCAAAGAAGCACTGAGAGAGGCGCGTGATGATCTCGAAGCAAAGGTGGAACAAAGAACCCAGCATCTTGCTGAACTCAACCATCTGCTTGAGGCCACCTTTGCCAGCCTATCCGAGGCTGTCTGCGTCGTGAACACAGAAACCTGCCATATCATTTCCTGTAACCAGGCAGTCGAAACCACCTTCGGCTATACCACCGCTGAAGTGGTTGGTCAGCACATAAAATTATTGCACCCAGATAACGAATGCTTTGAAGAATTCAAAAAAAGGGTGACTACAAGCCTGGATAACAGCCCTGCCTTTAATGCTGAGTATCAATTAAAAAGGAAAAACGGTGAAATTTTCCCAACCGAAAACACAGTCACCGAAATAAAGAATGACTCAGGGCAACGGACTGCCTTTGTCAGCGTTATTCGCGATATCAGCGAACGCAAGCAGGCCGAGCAAACTATCCAAACACAAATGCACCACCTTAACGCCATCGAGCGCATCAGCCATCTGGCCTTAAAGACAAATTTGGACGATATGCTCGGCAGCGTTCTGGAAGAGATGCTGAGCATTTTTGAATGCGACCGTGCCTGGATGCTTTTTCCTTGCGACCCCGATGCTCCCAACTGGAATGTGCCAATGGAGCGCACACGACCAGAGTGGCCCGGAGCCAATGCAC
>CAMYNQ010000178.1 GCA_947259785.1 uncultured Chromatiaceae bacterium
AGTTTTCGAATAGACCTTGAGTACAATCCGCACTGTAAGCAATATGCTCAGCTGCAATTTGACAAATCTGATCCAGTGCCTTTTTTACAGTGTCATGATTGACATCAAACAAGCCACTTGGACAATCAGTGGTATATCCAACGTCAGCAGCCCGAATATCGGTCAGTGGTGGAAAATTAAGTTGACGCAGACGTGGCGTTGCTGGGGTTTCCAGGTTGCCAACGTTATCAATACTGGCAAGCAGTAGATAATGGTGAATTATTCCTTCCGGCGGTTGCGCATCGACAATCGTATCGCCTGCTTGATGGGCTTGCTCACGCACCATGCCTAACCAATAATCACCAGCCACAAAACTCTGGTTTTCCAAGCTTAAAGTTAAATTCAAGTTTTGCAGAATGACCTGAAACTGATCATTCAATGTTACCAAACCCGGTGCGCCAGGCGCCTTGTCTTCACCTAGACGATAGTTGCGATCGCGACCACGGATGTTGCCTTGGGTATCGGTAACCAACTCCCAACCAATGCTATTACGCGATAACACCACATAACCATCCCAGCGACGCACATAAGTCATACCAGCAGGTAAGGTATCAGGATAACTTTCATGTAATTCGCTGCGGCTGGGAGAAAAACTACCGGAGAGATGCACACCAAGATGTTTTTCAGTAGTATCGTCGAAAAATTCCCAGATCCAGTCGCCGGTTTTGAATTCACTGGGAACTAAATCTTCGGCACCTGCATTAGCAGGCAACGGGTGTTGCTCGGCACCATTCTCGCTTGACCATTTTAAGGTGATCTCACTAGGATCATTCACAGCGCCTTGGACATCATGCACTTCTAAGCGGAATAAATAATTACCAATACGTTGATCAATAGCTGCAACATCAGCACAAGGATCACAGTCATCTGGCTCACTGAGTTGGGCATGAAGTGTTAATGTGAGTTCAGCATCGCCTTTATCGGGATTGGTGGGATCAAGTTCTGGATCAATAGAAGCTGGACACCATTTAATCTGCCCCATGGTTTGGGTACGAGTACACGTATCGGCGCCATGTAGTCCTGGATCTAATAATTCTTCATCCTCTATCACTGTGACCACACGTTCCCAAACATCCGCATAAAAATTATATGCCGCGCCTAAGGCAGGTAAGTTTGGCGCTTGCGGAAAATCTGCTTGTTGGTCGTAAGTAAATTGCATAGCATCGCTTGCAACTGTTTCGTCACCAGCGACCTCTGCGATAACTCCATCGGCGTACAGATGACTACCCCGGATTAGGAAATTTCCGGCTTGTTCAATAATTTCTACGCCGCGATCCCGCGGTGCCCCACTGCCCACCACGTCAGTCAACACATCATCTAATCGATGTTTGACGATTTCCATCAATTCTGACCAATCAGCATCGCTGATCATGCGTCCTTGTTGCTGATAAACACCTGAATAACGTTTTTCGGTTTTATAGCTGTTTCTTGATATTTGTGTTTTCATCGCACTTCCAACTTATTTTTGCTGTTAACTGATGTCCTGCCCGTTTGCTTTTATTCTGGTTGCCGTAATGGAGGCTGTAATAATCGCCGATCAGGAATTAGTATGGCTTCCAATCCAAGTGGCAAAAAGTCCTTTACCTTATCGAGAACAGCGGCTGCCTGTAGACAATAATAACGGTGGTGAAAGGCCCCCATTTCGCCACCGTCTTCCGCGCCAAAACAGATGCTTGCCGGCGTCGCAGGATGTAGCACACCATAACCTGGTTGGCCTAACTCTTTCGCAGATTGCTCGACACCATTGACATCACAACTTTTAAAATCAAAAAATACCGGTGTATCGGTTGTATTGGCGTAGGCCTCACGAGCATCATGCAATTGTTCCTGAATTGTGAGCGGAAGACGTGAATAACGTATACACATAGCCGGCAGTTGATTGCCGACAGGTGGATTTAATGTGACATCCCCCATAAATATACAGTCGCTGGCTTGTAAAATCGGGCAACTAATATCGTTCATTACGGTACAGTGCGCTAAGCGCGCAACACCATGATCGACTTCAATACTGTCGAAAAGACAATCTTTGGCATCCAACACCGGTTGCGTACCTGCAGGACTCCTCACAACTAGACGATGGGCCGCAACATTTCGTAAGCGCAGTTGGCCGGCATTGATGGTGATGGTATCGAGAAAATTAAGTCCCTCTATATTTACCTGATGTTCTGCACTAAAAGGTGGTGGCCGGGTGGTTATGGTTGCAACCTCTCGTTCTTGTTCCTGGTTTAACCATGAAGGATTGTAAAGTGACAACGAACCACTGCTCTGTTGCTCAGTAATCAATTCGGGATGAGCTCCACGCTCGCTCCAGCGAAAACGGTTTTGATCTGTAGTAAAAAAACCTGTGGGTGGCGGCACATATAACAGCACGGTTTTAGGATGATAATGTCCGTGTTTCCAGTTGAGTGTTCGCAAATCCACGGTCCGTCGCGTGTGGTCCTCATAGCTATTTGGAAAACAGGGTGTCCCATGGGGCTGGCTAAAATACCAATCGATCTCTCCTGATGGGAATTTAGTGGTACGTTGCGAAGCTATATTTTTTTTGCTCTCTATGGCTCGCGAGGGACGACTGATATTAGGAGTAATGCTGATTAACCCAGGGTGACGAGCCATCTCTAACGGATTATTTTTTTGTGGCTCACTATCGGCTCCAAACGACTGTGCTGGTAAGAGAGGCAAATCTAAACGCGCTGTGGTCGCCAGCCGATGGAAACCTTCATGAACTTCAGCACTCATTTGCCCCACAGCCTCGACCAAGGTCTCGATCCCTACTGCAGTTCCTTTCCGTTGTCGCCATGCTACTGCATTAATCACTTCTTCACGACGACCTCGCAAATGTGGTGATACCAGGCGCACATCAAGCAGCTCGGCAAAATATGGCAGGATCCAATCCTGACAACCTCGTTCTGTGGACTGCTCTGGATTATCAGGAAAGGCATCAGCTAAACGTTGGTCTAGCGTATTACGCACCTGATCTAATAAGGTACCGCAAGCATCGAGATATTTGGCAAGATCATCATTGTCGCGCTCACGATAAACCGCAGGTAATAAGTTGTAGAGCTGGTTGCCAGTTTTGGTGGAGAATTGAAACTTCATAGCTCATACTCCTTTTCTACAACAAGGATTTTAGAGAACTGTTTATTGAGGTTGATAGCTTGCCGAGGGTTGGCAGGAATGTGACGCAATTGCGGATTCTGATTCAATGTACAAAGCGAACTCTCTACTCCGATAACGTTTTCAACGACTCGATAGACTTCACTCAAGTAAAGGTCTTGACCCAACTTCCGCTTTTGTAACTGAAACACATCTAATAAAGAGTCACGTAATTGCTCCAATACTTTATCCGGATTGAATTCGGCTGACTTCACCTCCACGGTGATATCAATATCAAAATAGATCGATTGATAGGGTGTAATTTGAATATCGACATTCGGTACAGCATGTGTCTCAAGATAGTCTTTGAGATTGCTTTTTAAGTCGCCCAGCTCGCCACCACCCGCTGGCATCACCACGACTTCCAATCGTGTGCGACCGCGCCTACCACCTGGATGCGTAAACGCATTGGCCTGCCAAACACTACTTTGACTGGCAGCCAATTGTGCGAAGTCAGTGGCCGAGACGGCACGATCCAAGGTGAGCAAAGTTGCCGGCGCATTGCTGCGCAACGATGCCACATCTTCCATTTCATTGCCGCCGGTGGCAGCAAACGGCTGGCGCACTTTATCGATGAGTCGATGGGGACGTACAGGTTCAGCTAGACTACCGGCTGCAAGATTGCCAATAGCACCAGTCCCCATTCGGTAACTTATACGCACGTTATTGTTGCCAGTCGGTAGTCGTCGCCCATGCTGGCCGTCCCCAAACTGAATCTTGAGAAAACCATCTTCGGTCATTTGCACCATATAATGGGGATCGGTAGGTTTTGAGTCATTCAGATCTGCGACCTGCTGCCAAGTCCGCTCACCCACCAGAACATCGATGGCAGCGCGTACACCTGAAGCTTGTGTCGCATCAGCAACAAAGGCTACTCCAGTTTCTTCACGCACAAATGCCTGCCCTGACTGTGAGGCATCTCCGCTGCCCAGTACCTTGGTCGGTTTGCTTTCGCCATGACCAGCTTGAACCGTATTACCTTGAATTACCGTATTACCAATAGTAAATCCATCCGCAGCTGTGATTGCAGTAGAGATATCTAAGGTCTTTTGTTGAGAAGAAACGTTGGCAATGTTAACCCGCCGTGCATTTTTAAATCCTTTTTTCTGTTCTTGCTCAAGGATAATCTCTTTACCTTTGATAAAACCAGCCGGAAACTTTTCACCCGATTTCACTGCTATACTTAGACGTTTACCTAACAAAGGTGTGGTGTTGCGATCATAGCCTTTCGGAAATATTTTCTCATCAAACGGTCCGTGGATTAGCGTCAAGGCACGCGCTTCAACAACGGCTTTATCTTCAACGGCACTTGGATCTACTACTAGATCGCGCAGTTTTATATTTTGGAAAGCCGGTTCATCCAGTGCGATTTGCACTTGACGTAGACTATGTAATAAAGGCGCTGCTGTACTGGCCGGGAGTCCTGTTATCGCTGTAATCTGTGCAGTGGAAAGTGCGACGATATTGGCCAAGGTATAATTCAACAACGCAGCAAAGGCCGTTGCATCACATTCAAAACCAAGAATTAACTCAGCCTTAGTCTTGAACTCAGATAAACGGATCGTAGAGATTCCAGTTACCGAAACTGACAAATCAACGTCCGCCAGTTGTTGCAGATTTGCAATCTTGGCGGTAGTAAAATCTTTGCCATACTCTGATCCAATGCCTTGAACATCTTGCACTGTACGCGAGCAAACGGCCTTGGTTAATTCCAACGGCTGTTCAAAGCTCATGGCGAAATAGTCGTCGTATTCGGTTATGCGGCGAATACAGCGCGCTTTAAATACACCGTTAAAGTCACAAACAATCCATTGCCCACTGGCAAGATCGCCAGGGCCGCCATTAAAAAAATACTGTCCACTTGCACTCGTAGTAGTTCGCTCCACAACTGTGGCGTTATGTGGTACTAACATGATTTCCATGACACTGTTGAGACCCGAACGCAAACGACAAAATTTCCCCGAATCATCCGGAAGTACGGGATCTACTTGCTCATCACAATCACTTGATTGCAGTAACTGGTAATCGCCGCTGCTCCAATAGGCTGCGGCTTTTTTATTGAATGGGTAATCCATATAGCGGTTACCCCGCTCTATAGAGAATGCTTTATAAATATCAGTATCG
>CAMYNQ010000179.1 GCA_947259785.1 uncultured Chromatiaceae bacterium
GTTTCGCGCCACTGACTAGGTCCGGCAATAAATATCGCTGTGGCGGCGGCATCTGCGCTGCTGGCATTCTTATGGATGATGGTGACGGAGCTGGTTCCTTGTGCCGGGCGACCTACGCGTGGATCGATGATGTGGTGGAAACGCTGGCCGTGGTACTCAAAATAGCGTTCATAGTCACCCGAGGTGAAGACGCTTTCATCAGCATGGGTTTCCAGTGAAGCAATCACACCGGCTTGGCGTGGATGGCGGATGCCGATGCGCCAGGGATATTTGCCTTTGCTGCCAATGGCGCGCAGGTCACCACCGGCATTGATGATGGCATTATTGATGCCCATGCGGCGCAGTGTATCGATGCCTTGATCTACCGCATAACCCTTGGCATAACCACCAACATCGATCATGACGTCTGGGTTGGTTGAGCTGAGTTGATTGCCATCCAGTGTCAATTCACTCATCTTGGCAGCTGTCGTCACCAGTGCGCTGATGTTGGTCTCTGTTGGTGGTGCAGCATCTGGCCGTTCATCACTGTGAAAGCCCCACAGGGCGATCAGTTTGCCGGCGGCGGGGTTGAACAGGTCGTTGCTTTGCCTGGCCAGGGTGATGCCTGTTTGGATCAGTTGCTGCTGTTCCTGATCCAGCGAAACAGTGTTGCCCGCTGCCAATTGTTGATTGATATAGGTGAGTTTGCTTGGTTGCCAGGCATGCCAATTGTGATGGATGGCCTCCATTTTATTGGTAACGGCCGTGACTGCCTTGGCGGCTTGTTCCTCGTCGACGCCATAAATGGAGATGTCCACCAGGGTGCCTAAGGCCAACACCTGTTGCTGGTAGACCTGGGGGCGTTGTTCGCAGCCGCTGAGAAAAAAGCACAGAACCAAGAAAAACAGGTTGGATGGTTTTAACCGCTTCATTGTTCCAGTTTGGCGGCAATACAGTCCATCAAGGCGCCACCAATGTCGAGCCCGAACTGGCTATCCAGTTCACGGATGCAGGTGGGGCTGGTGACATTGATTTCGGTCAGGTAGTCACCGATCACATCCAGACCAACGAACAGCAGGCCTTTTTGTTTCAGGGTCGGGCCGACCTGGGCGCAGATCCAGCGGTCACGTTCGCTCAGTGGTAGACCCTCACCGCGACCACCGGCGGCCAGGTTGCCGCGAGTCTCACCCTTGGCTGGGATGCGTGCCAGGGCGTAGGGCATGGGTTCACCATCCACCATTAAAATGCGTTTATCGCCAGCGGTGATCTCGGGGATGAAACGCTGCGCCATGATGTATTGCTGGCCGTATTGGGTCAGAGTCTCGAGGGCGACACTGATATTGGGGTCGCCGAGTTTGAGACGGAAGATTGATGTGCCGCCCATGCCTTCCAGCGGTTTGATGATGATGTCGCTAAATTCATCAAAAAAGCCGCGCAACTGGCTCATGTCGCGGCTGACCAGGGTCGGTGGGCAGCATTGAGGAAACCAGGTGGTAAATAATTTTTCATTGGCATCGCGCAGGGTCTGGGGTTTGTTGACCACCAGCACGCCCTCGGCCTCGGCCAGTTCCAGCAGATAGGTGCTGTGGATGTATTGCATGTCGAAGGGTGGATCCTTGCGCATCAGGATTACATCCAGTTCTTTGGCCGGGATCTGCTGCGGCTGGCCCAGTTCAAACCAGTTTTGTGTAGCGTCGTTGACTGTGACAGCTTGTGCGCGCAAGTGCAGTTTGCCATCGCGCACCGACAGGTCCTGTTGCTGCATGTAGTAGAGCTGCCAGCCGCGTTTTTGCGCTGCCAGCAGCATCGCCAGGCTGCTGTCCTTCTTCGGATTGATGGCCTCGATGGGGTCCATCACCACGCCGAGTTTAACCGTCATACTTTATTTGCCTGCTCTGCAATTTCGCGTGCTGCTGCCAGCAGGGCCAGACGGGCGATGACGCCATAGGCGTAGAAACGGTTGGGATTGGCGTCCGGGGCCTTGTTCTGGTCCGGCGTGTTGCAGGGTTCGGCAAAGGCCAAGGGTTCGAAGTGCATGCCGGGAGCGTTGAGGTTTTCATTGATGCCACGGCCGGTGTGGACGCGATAAAAGCCACCGACAACGAAGTGATCCATCATGTAGACCACCGGCTCAGCGACGGCCTGATCCGAACCCCAGGTCTCAAAGGTGTAGACCCCTTCCTGCATAATTACCTGACCAACGCCTTGACCACCCTTGGAGGAGGCCATCTTGTTGCGTTGTTTGCGATTTAATTCTTTTATCTCGTCCACCGATTGCACAGTCATGATGCCCATGCCGTAGGTGCCGGCATCAGATTTGACCACCACGAAGGGTTTGTCTTTCAGGCCGTACTGGTCATATTTCTGCTGAATCTCTTCCAGTAATTGGCTCACATGTTTGACCAGACAGTCGCCGCCTTCCTGCTTTTTGAAGTCGATCTTGCCGCAGTGGTGAAACAGCGGGTTGATCAGCCAGGGGTCAATCTCGACCATCGCTGCAAACGCCTCGGCCACCTGTTTGTAGTGGGCAAAGTGGCCTGACTTGCGCCGTGAGGCCCAGCCCAGCTCAACCGGCGGCAGTACCGGCTGCGATATGTCTTGCAGAATTTCAGGCACACCATCGGAGAGGTCGTTGTTGAGCAGCACCATGCAGGGCTTGAAATCGGTCAGTTTGACCTTGTCGCCCTCACGCATCACAGGTTCAAGAACCACTTTGCGGCCACTGTTCAATTCAATGGTCATCGCTTCTTCCAGATCCGGTAGCAGCGAACCAACCCTGACCTCATACCCCGCCTTGACGATCACTTCGTGCAGGGTGGCCAGATTTTCCAGATAAAACAGATTACGGGTATGGTTCTCAGGGATAAGCAGGATACCGCAGGCCTTGGGCATTTCGCGTTCGATGATGGATTGAATCGCTTGCACACAGAGCGGCATGAAGGCCGGGTTGAGATTGTTGAATCCGGCCGGGAACAGGTTGGTGTCCACCGGCGCCAGTTTGAAACCGGCATTGCGCAGATCCACCGAGCCATAAAAGGGCGCCGGGGTTTCCAGCCACTGCTGCCGAAACCAGGCCTCTATCTTGGCCTGGTGCTCGAGGAAATGGGTTTCTATCTCCTGCAACGGTCCCTTGAGGGAGGTGGTCAGATGCGGAACGGCGTGTAGGTGTTCAATGCTCATGAGATTGTGACCTGGTTGAGTTGCAAGCATTTTAGCCTAAATGGCTGGTGTGGAGAAATTCGGCGTGGGATTGAGGCAAGGATAGCTGAGCTTCGATGTATTTCAGAGGCTTTATGATGTCTTGATGGTTGAGGCTGTCTCGATACCATGCTTATAACGATCGTTTTCAAGGTCTGGAGGCCCTGGTTTATAATTTAGCAAACCAGGGCTCATCAATACATGGGCGCACCAAAGAGTGGCCCATTTAATCAAGCGTCGTCTGGGCAGAAAGCGTCTGGTGACAGTGCACAAAGCTTTTCAAGCAGCTCTTCAACATTGTCCAAACCACAGGCGGTTGTCGATAGGATATCCAGAGAGTCACCGACACAGACCAGCTCTTCACGTTCTCCGCTAATCTCGCCGTTCTCCATCGCCACTGCCAGTACGAAGCCAACGCCTTTCCGGTAATACTTGTATTCGGTGGCCTCCGGATCCAGCGCCGAGGAGTCGAATGTCTTGAGGCAGTCACCCACAGCATCACCATCACAAGCAAATGACGGGTCATTCGGGTTCTGACCACCTTCCTCTTCACTTGGCACAGCAGTCAGGTCGATGACTTCAACTACATCTTCTGCCTCAGCGATCGCGTACTCCTGTCTGTCAACCTGGCCGACACTGGGGTACTG
This sequence comes from uncultured Chromatiaceae bacterium, assembly GCA_947259785.1. Classification (GTDB taxonomy): domain Bacteria; phylum Pseudomonadota; class Gammaproteobacteria; order Tenderiales; family Tenderiaceae; genus Tenderia. Next base: position 3,825 of record CAMYNQ010000179.1, read on the forward strand.
TCTAACCAGCACGCCTGCCTTGGCGAAGTCGACACCCGAGAAAAAAGAACCATCAAGATTGTTAAGGTAGCCGTCCTCGAAGTTTCGTGCAATTTCCCCACAGTAGTAGACGATACCGCTATCATCCTGTGCGAAATAGTCATCCGTGACCTCCTGTGCGCCCCACTCGATACTGCTGTCCTCCTCTTCTTCCTCAGCAATCATCACGGCGTCTACCACAACACGACAAAGCACGGGCTCGTCATATCCCTCGGCTTCACGGATCTGGTTGGTGACGTGAACAATCACTGTCTCTTCGAAATCCTCACCAGCACGCAATACGTAGGTATGGCCAACGGTCATGTTCACATAATGATTTGGATCGTAGCTAGTCCCTATTTCACCGGGATCGATGAATGCAATATCAGGATCCAGTAAAGGATCCGCGTAGCGTTGTTCGCCAATCAGATCGCAAACCTCAAACCGGGCACCACGCTGATCTCGGCACCCTTTCCAGTCTTCCCTTCGTGCAGCCCTAGCCATGTCAAAACACTCAGTACGCGCTTCTTGGTCTATGACGTTAATGCACTTGGCTTTCGTTTCCTTAAAATCGTCCTTAACGTCGAAATGGCAAGCTTGAAAAAGCGTTTGTGCGGTTTGCGAACAAAAATGTGCGCTGCTATTACCTGCCATGGCTTGGCCTAAAGTAGCGCCAAGAATTGCTAGCGCAGCGAAAAAAATAGTCACCTGTCTATTAATATTCATTATGTTATCCCCTTGTCTTTTTCATCAATCATTCCCGTTGATGGCAAGACAGCACTAACAATGCCACGAAAAAAGTATAGACGATAAAATAATACTCTTTGTTTCCCGGAAAATTACCAAGGTTTATAGGTCGATGGGACGTTTTTAGAGATTGCTGAGTCAATAATATTGTTGGCTAAGGCATCAAAATATTCACGAACAGCATGGTTGCCAAGTTTCTGGTCAAGCGAGTTCATGGTGCCATTGTCGGGTACATTATGTTGACTATTTGCAGCGGTATTGATCACATTGACAGCAGCAGTAAATCCTTCGCCTTTAACAAGGCCCTCTGTAAAACCCAATCTGCATTTAAAGCATCAACGCGCTGACGCTGAAAGCATTTTTTCAAACTCATCTGCGGGCACGGCAGGTGAGTATAAGAACCCCTGTGCATAATCGCAGCCGAATGACAAAATTAAATCGCGTTGTTGCACCGTTTCCACACCTTCGGCAATGGTCTGGATGCCCAACTTGTGTGCCATGACGATGATTGCCTCGGTCAATATCTTGTCGCTTTCATTTTCGCAAATATTGCTGATGAAAGAACGATCGATCTTGAGATAGTCGATGTCAAACTGTTTGAGGTAGGAAAGCGCAGAAAAGCCGGTGCCAAAGTCATCTATAGACACTTCGATGCCTTTTTCTC
>CAMYNQ010000180.1 GCA_947259785.1 uncultured Chromatiaceae bacterium
ATCTGGATCACTGTAGCGGCCTTCACTGCCGTGACTAATCTGCGCCACCAGAAAGATATCCCATTCAAAGGAAGTTCCTACATGCTGATCCGCATCACGCCAGCGGATGATATGGCCATCCGCATTCGGCTCCATGGGATTGGCGGCATTGGCTTCGGTACGGTTGCTGTTGTTGGTTAGGGTGCAATAGACATCACCGTTGGGGGTAACCGTGATCCATTCCGGACGACCCATAGGTGTGGCGCCAAGAATGTCCGCCGCCAGACGGGCAAAGATCAGCACTCCCGCCTGAGATGAAAACTTCGCCGCCGGGTCTGGATTATCAATTGTCAGCTCCAGCCATTCGCCACTGTCATCGTCATTAAATCTGACCACATATAACTTGCCATGATCAAGTGAGTCATCAGTGCTCGTTAAAGAGTTGTCCCGTCCATGGGCCAACTCCACTGCGTTCTTCGACAACTCATCTAGGCCTCGGCCGGGATCAAAACCTACGCTATCGCTTCGGTTCTCAAATGACTGACGGGGCTAGTAGCGACTGTCCACTTTCTTTGAAAGCTGGTCACGTCTCTCTGGCCCCTACCGAGGGCTTGTGATACACCGCTCGCTATTCACATAGCTTCCATGTATCACGGCGCCAGCGGACTTTGTCCCCGGGCGCGCATGGGTTGCCAGTTATCATCCGAGACAAACTTGTAGATGTAGTCAAGGCGCTGGTCATCCCCGATGTAGCCGACGACACGGCCACCACGGCCTACCGTAAGCGCTTGCCTTCATGTTTAATACGGCCCAGGGCTGTGCGTTTAACCGGCGTTTGCATCGCATCAAAAGGGTCAATCTCGATCACCCAACCAAAGCGGTTTTCTTCATTGGCATAATCGAGATCAGAGAGATCGAAACGGCGATCAAACTTTTCCCAGCCATAGCCAAAACCTGATTCACTAAAACCGTAACGTTGTTGCGCCTCACTGGCCACCCAGGTATTTTCATTATTGGTTGCGCCAAAATAGCCATTAAAGTTCTCTTCGCAGGTCAGATAAGTCCCCCAGGGCGTGTAACCATTGGAACAGTTGTTTACTGTCCCTCGAGGCGTATTACCGTTTGCCGTTTGCAACAAGGTATGTCCCGCTGCCGGGCCGCTGAATGTGACCGGGGTATTCACGTGGATGCGGCGAGCGTGACTACTGTTTACGGTATTCCATTTACCTTTATTCTTCTTGAGTTCGACAACTGAAACGCCGTGCGCATGTTGTGAAACCCGCACATCCTCCAAACTCTCTGGTGCAGACTTGTCCAGCACGTGATTGTTTCGACCAAACTCATGGTTGATGGCCAACACAGCATGGGTATTGCCGCCACGAGCAAATTTTCCCTGCCTAACCGGAAAGAATGTCATGTTGTCGTGACCAATCCCGATTTGCTTGGCCTGATCAGCAGGCGTGGGCGGATAGCTAAATGCAGGGCCGCCCGGCTTCAGCGGCTCACCCCAGGGAATCAACACCTCAAACTGGTAGTCGTCAGAGATTGTCGGCCAAGGGCCTGTGCCTTCCGCCACAGAGACCGGTGTAAAATCCATTAAGGACTTTTTACCATTCGGCCTTTTCTTACCGCCCGCCGCCAACCCCAAGCCACCGGCTAAAACCTTACGCCGCGAAATATGGGTTTCCAGTCTTTCAGCAAAAGGACGGTTAGCGGATTTATTCGAAATCTGATCGTCGTGACTCATAACTTTCTCCCATAAAAAACAAACATGAAATTGACGGAAGACAAACTAACGGAAAATTATTTCACAGCCGTTACAATAGCGTTACGAGTGCATGACTTTTGGAACAACCTGCCCCAATTGCTATGGCGCATTGTTTTACCTAGAACTATATATTGAACTGTATTAGCCAAGGGCGCCCCATTGAATATCCTGTTTTAACTCAGAAGATCAATGGGGTCGGGTCAGGCTCGACTCTTCTCGTACCCCCCTCTTTTTATTTTAATTTTCACTCGCCGTGATACATGGAAGCTATGTGAATAGCGAGCGGTGTATCACAAGTCCTCGGTAGGGGCCAGAGAGACGTGACCAGCTTTCGAAGAAAGTGGACAGTCGCTACTAGCCCCGTCAGTCATTTGAGAACCGAAGCGATAGCGTAGGTTTTGATCCCGGCCGAGGCCTAAATGAGTTGTCGAAGAACGCAGTGGAGTTGGCCCATGGACGGGACAACTCTTTAACGAGTACTGATGACTCACTTGTCTGGCTGTTTCCAAACCAAAAGTTTAAAGGCTCCCTGCAACCCAGGCCTGGCCCAGGCTAATTCCGCCATCATTCGGCGCTGTTAGTTGCGGCAGGAAAACGTTGAATTCACGTGCCTGCAATCTTTTAATTACGCCACTAGCTAAAACCTGGTTCAAAAAACAACCTCCACTGAGCATAACGATATTGGTGTCATGTGTTGTAGCCGTGTGCGTAATCCATTTAGACAAGGCCTCTATTAATGTACCGTGGAATAAGTTAGCCCCTTGTGTTGGATCGGTGTCTACTAGGGTAGTCAGTAGGGGGCTTAGATCCAATTGATTATTTTTGATTTGCCAACCACCGGACATGACAGTTGTTTCAGTTACCAGGCTCTCTAGTTGCATTGCGGCTTGACCTTCGTAACTGGTTTTATGTTTGATATTCAGTAGTCCGCTGGCAGTATCGAACAGTCGGCCACAACTTGTGGTGGTAGGTGTGTGGATGTTTTTATGCAGCAGCTGGTGTATGTTCTTGGCGGCTGGTTGTGCTTGAAAACGCTTGCTGATTTCATTGCCTCGACCAATCTGGTGCAGAAATGACGCCGCCATACGCCAGGGCTCACGCGCGGCAATGTCACCGCCAGGTTGTTTGAGGGTTTGCAGGTGTCCGAGGCGTTGAAAATGAGGACCGTCCAGTAAGTATAATTCGCCGCCCCAGGCGCTGTGATCGCTGCCGAGGCCAAAGCCATCCAAGGCTAAACCGATGGCAGGTTGGCAGATGTTGTGTTCTGCCGCTACTGCTGCGAGGTGGGCGTGATGATGTTGTATGGCAAAACAGGGCAGGCCTAGTGATTGGGCATAACGTGTGCTGTGAAAGTCAGGATGCAGGTCGTGGGCAACACGTTCAGGATTTATATTTAGCACTGACAGTAGTCGATCAATGGTTTCTTCGAAGTAGTGTAGGGTGGCGGCATTATTTATATCACCGATATGTTGTGAGACAAATGCTTCGTCATCACGGGTTATGCATACGCTGTTTTTCAGGTGACCGCCCACAGCAAGCGTGGCTGGGATAACGTGTGGAAGTTTGATTGCCTGAGGTGCATAACCACGGGCACGACGGATGAAACTTGCTTGTTGGTTGATGACTCGCACTACAGAGTCATCGCAGCGCATAATAATTTCTCGGTCATGGTCAATAATGGCATCGGCAATACTACTCAGCTTATTTTGGGCTTCATTACCATCAATGATTAATGGTTCGCCGCTATTATTGGCACTCGTCATCACCAGGCAGAGCGATTGTGACTGCGTTAACCAGCTTGTTTCATCTGTTTGCCCGGCGGCTTGATGAAATAGTAAATAGTGCAGGGGTGTATAGGGCAGCATGATACCTAGCCATTTCAGATCAGGCGCAACTGAGTTTGAAATCGACAAGGTATTTTTTTTGCTTAGAACAACAATGGGGCGTTGTTGGCTTTGTAATAGTTGCGCCTCTGCGTCATTGATGTGAACTAATTTTTTTGCACTGGCGAGATTGGCAACCATGACAGCCAGTGGCTTCTCATCACGTTTTTTTCCTTGTCTAAGCCTTTGCACGGCGGCATCATTCGATGCGTCGCAGACTAAGTGAAATCCCCCCAGGCCTTTGATAGCTAAAATTTTTCCTTGTTGAAGAAGTTCGATGATTTTTTTTATTGGCATGGACAGCTGTGGTCCGCATTCAGTACAAGCTATGCTTTGGGCGTGAAAGCGTCTGCTTTTCGAATCAGCATATTCGTCAGCGCAGGTTGGGCAGATCTTAAAGCTTGCCATTGATGTGTTGGCACGGTCATAGGGTGTCTGTCGGGTAATGCTGTAACGAGGTCCACAGTGACTGCAGCTGACAAAGGGGTAGAGATAATAAGGGCTGTTTGGATTTAAAAGGTCTTCCAGGCAATCAGGGCAGATTGAGCTGTCAGCGGCAAGCTCGTTTTTTCCTTGTTGAGTTTGGCTCTTTATTATTTGAAAACGGTCCTCTTGGATTAATTCTATTTCATTGTATTCAACTTTTTTGATAAGAGCGTTTGGCGGTGGGTTTTTGGTTAGCGTGTTTATAAACTGCTTTGTTTTTAATCCTTGAATCTCAATTATGACGCCATTGCCTGAGTTGTTAACCCAGCCTGTTAAGTTGTGAATTTTTGCTAGTTTATAAATGTACGGGCGAAAGCCAACACCCTGAACTAGGCCATTAATTCTGAGCTCAATTCGTTTAGATATCATTTATATTTTTGTATATATTGGTGGGGTTATTTAATAAATATTGGATATGTTTGCTTAAATATTCTGCCTGGAAATTTGTGAATTTTCCGATTACATTTAATCCAGCTTGTAAGTTGATTTAAATCATCTATACATTAGTTATCTTGTTGGTTATCGATGTGGGGTCGAAATGGTTTATTACTGCCAAAAAATACGGTTTTTATAGTGTCTGGGGCCGATATGGATTTGAAATCAGCAACTATTCTCGTTGTTGATGATGAGTACGCCAATGTTGTTTTTATTCAAACAATGCTGAATAGTAATGGCTATGAAAGCGTCTATTCTACACAAGATCCTACCCAGGTATTGGAGTTGTATAGCCGGCACAATATTGATTTGATCCTACTCGATATCCATATGCCAGTAATGGATGGCTATGATGTCATGGCTCAGCTCAAGGGGCTGAATGAGCCTAATCTCCCTCCAGTTTTGGTGTTGACTGCTCAGCATTCTCAGGACTTTCGTCAACGTGCCTTTGATGCTGGCGCTCGAGATTATGTGACCAAGCCATTTGATGTGAACGAGCTGTTGTCACGAGTACGAAATTTGTTAGAGGTTCAATTAGCGCAGCAATACATGCAAAAGCAGAACAATATCCTCGATCATCGTGTTTTGGAGCGTACCAAGGAGCTTCAAACAGCTCAGCAACAGCTGCATGAAAGCCGTTTGCAGGTTGTGCGGCGTCTAGGGCGAGCAGCAGAGTTTCGTGATAATGAAACAGGCCTG
>CAMYNQ010000181.1 GCA_947259785.1 uncultured Chromatiaceae bacterium
GTGGTGTGTCAGCATCATCAGTCGCCATTAGGGTAGCCAGCCGATGACTAAAACTTTTGAATATCTGAGTGTAGGTTTCACGCACCTCAGGTTCGTGATTGGCTACGTCAGTCACCATAAATGCCATTGGGCAGGGGGTCTTGGATTCCTGCACGTGGGCCTGGCTTAGATACCCCTTCATCAAACGTTCTAGATGTTCGTAGGCATCGACACCTGCAGGTGCGTCATTGGCCATTGGGCTTTTTGACACAGCGGATTTCATCCCCTCGGCATAAAGACTCTGCTTGGAATCAAAGTGATTGTAAAAGGCGCCACGGGTCATGCCGGCGTGGGCCATCACTGCGTCCAGGGTCACGTTGTCATAGCCATGGCGAGAAAATAGGGTAATGGCGCTGGTCAGGATGCGTTCTCGGCTTTGGCTTTTGTGTTTTTTGGTATAGGGCATCTCAATCTCCTTGGAAGGCTTAAGCTTAGCCTTAAATTAAAATATGTTCTTGAACATATTTAGTTGCAGCGTAAGGTGGTGGTCACTTCCAACCCATGAAGAGGAACGACCATGCGAAACCCCGTTACCATTTATGGACCGGCATTCAGCAACTATGTGCGCAGTGTGATGCTGTGTTGTGAAGAAGCCGGTATTGGCTATCAACTGGAACATCCCGCTAAAAACAGTGCCCCACACCCGTTTGGGAAAATCCCAGTGTTGAACGACGCTGGTCTTGTTGTCTTTGAAAGCGCGGCAATATGCCGCCATCTGGATCGTCGCTCGGCAGTATCCATCCTCATACCGACAGACATCAGGCAGCTGGCGTGGATGGATCAATGGATTAGCGCGGCAAACTGTTATTTCGACCCGGTGTTTATCCGCCGTTATTTGCTGGAGCTAGTTATGCCCAAGGGTGAAAATGGGCAGATCAATGAAGACGCTATCACAACGGTGCTGCCCGAGGTGGAGAAGTATCTCAATATTGCCAATACGGCCTTGCAGACCCGGCCTTATTTTTCAGGGCGGCAGCCCGGCATTGCCGATTACCTGATTATGCCCATGATTGATTATCTCTACCGCAGTGGCAGAATCGACGTCATGTTAGAAAAGATGACGAGGTTGGCTGAATACTATGCCGAGATGAAGCAACGGCCAAGCTGTGAGAAGGTGTTGGTGGCGCCGCAAATGCCCGGATAATATACAATCAAACTAGAACAGACTGGCTGGGGACATGGCCATGCTGGATCGACACAAATGGGTCGAATTGACGCAGAGATCTCTGACTCTTTAACAGTTGTTGTTTGAACGTTTAAAACCCATGAAGCAGAAGAGCCATGACAGACATCACATTTTCAAAAGAAGAAAAAGAAATTATCACAAAGAAGATTCAACTTTATTTCAGTGAAAGCCTGGATCAAGAAATTGGGCAGTTTGATGCCCAGTTTTTCTTGGATTTCTTTGCGGAAGAAGTTGGATCATATTTCTATAACAGGGGCCTTTACGATGCTCAAGCCATTTTGGAACGCAGACTGGAGGATATGTCTGAGGCAATTTATGAGCTTGAGAAAATGACAGAATTTCGTAGATGAACAATGTAGTTATCGTCATAATCATAAGGCTTAATACCTAGCTAGCTGCATCAAGTTTATGTTCGTTCTTCAGGATCGTAGGCTTACTTTAATTGGGGAGTTAATATGAGATATATAGCGGATAACATTTGGGTGTTCGAAAAACCATTTCGGTTATTTGGGGCAGACATGGGCAATCGTATGACAGTGATAAGGTCTGACGACAACAACCTTATTATTCATTCTCCCATAGAGCTTTCCAGTGAAATTAAATTGGCTATAGATCAGTTGGGTAATGTTGCCTATATTGTGACACCGAATGCTTTTCATGGCCTATATGCGAAGGCGTGGCTGGAGAGCTATCCAGATGCTAGCTATTTTTCGGCAAATCCCCTTGTCCAAAAAGATGTTGGCTCTGTGAACGAACTTACTCAGTTATCAGAATCAGCGTTTCCCGCTGGAGTAGAGCTAATTGAAGTTCAAGGGCTGCCAAAGGTAAATGAGGTGGTTTTTTTCATGCCACTAGCCGAACGCTTATTGTTACCGATATTGCCTTCAATATTGCTAAGGATGTTTCGCTGTGGTCACGGCTCTTTTTTAAACTAAACGGCGCATATAATAAATTTGTCCCTTCAAGACTGATGAAGTCGATGATTGAGAACCCGAGTACTTTTGGACAGTCTATTGAACAGGTATTGGCCTGGGATTTTGACAGAATCATTGTCTCTCATGGCGATATTCTAGAGTCAGATGGTCATTGTCTGTTCTATGCTGCATTTAAAGAATTTATGAATCAGTCAGTTACTCCTCAACGTAGCATGTCACTTGGCACCTTTGCTCGATGTGGATAGCCCCCCAAAGATATTGCTGTTCGAATGGCTATCACTGTCGATGTCGCCAAATTATCGGAATTGCCACTCATAATAGATTGTAGCCAGCCGAATTTCACTATCTATGCCGCTATGACGACTTGAACTAATGAAAATAACTAAACTAGATCACCTGGTACTGACAGTAAAAAATATTCAGGATAGTGCTCATTTTTATGAATCCGTTTTAGGCATGGAAAGAGTGATGTTTGATGCAGGAAGAATCGCACTCAGGTTTGGAAATCAAAAAATCAATCTCCATGAAATTGACAGCGACCTCAGCCCCAAGGCCCATAAGCCCATGCCAGGGTGCGCTGATTTGTGTTTTATAACTCAGACACCTATTAATGACGCCATTGCTTATCTCGCCAGACATGATGTGAAAATAGTTGAGGGGCCAGTTATGCGAACCGGCACAAACGGGCCAATACATTCAATTTATTTCAGAGACCCGGATAAGAACCTGATTGAACTGGCGAATGAAATTTCAGTCATGTAACGGCGCAATTATTATGGCCAAGCAGCGTGCTGTTGTTAATATAATTCAATATCCGGCAGGTTATTCATGACCTCCTGACAGCTACTGTGTTTGCGTAGTAACTGGGTGATGACTGGTAATGGTTCCGGCCAGATTCCGCTAAGGTCTGCTTCACCTGGGTGGGCGATGGGATACGCCAACTTCTCCTTTGGAGGACAGAACTCGGCCTGTACATTTTCATTGTTACCCCGTGCATCAATGCGATACCAGCCAAACCCCTTAAGGCAGACAGCGTTGAGACCGTGTAGACAAAAAGGGCCTTGCTCACCTTCAATTGTAAGCCGCTGATAACATAGTCCAGCTTGGATTTGGTTGGCACGTAAAAGTGCTACGAGTAAGTGACTTTTGGCATAGCACCAGCCGGTCATGTGATGTAGTACTTCGCTCGCTGAACATGTGGTTTCATCTCGTTGATAATCCCAGCTATGTTCAATCTTATCGCGAACAAACTCAAAACAATTACGGGCGATATGTAATTCGCTGCTGGAAGGCATCGCCAGTTCTTTTGCCAGAGCGAGAATGCTGGGGTGTTGCCAGTCAATTACATCGCAGCTTCTTAGATATTGATTCATCCTGTTATCTCTTCTTTTTAGCGCTAACCACGAATACACCAGCCATTACCAATGCCGCTCCTAGCATTTGAATCGTCGTCAATTGTTCATTTAGGATTAGATAGGCAAGAAAAATTGTCATCACCGGCCCCATTGCGCTGATGATAGATGCTGCCCCGGCGCCTATGTGATGAATGCCTGCGCTCATCAGAAAGGCGGGGATTACCGTCGAAACCACGGCCATAAAAAAAGCGAGGACGTAGATATCTACGGGAAGAGTGATGACAGTTGAATCAAAATCCAGCCCAAAATGAATCAACGTAGCAATGCAGGAAAAGGTCATGGCATAGGCGGTAAAACGTGTCGAACCTAAACGTTTGATCATTTCGCCACTACCTATAAGGTAAACGGCAAAGGCTGTGGCACTGCCGAATATCATGGCCGACCCAAGGATGATATTGCTACCTGCCATAGTCAGCTCCTGATAGAAGACGATGATAATGCCAATGTAGCTGACAAACAGTGCAACCATCTCCTTTGCCTTGATCCGGCGTCCTAGAAAGAGCGCTGAGAGTAAAATGACAAGCGTTGGATAGAGCAGTAATATTAATCTCTCTAAGTTTGCGCTGATGTAACTCAGCCCTAGAAAGTCTAAGAAGGCCGCAAGATAAAATCCGATGCCACCCAGGGCGATAAGCCTGAGGTAATCCTCACGTGAAAGTGGTGGGTAGGTCTTTGCACGCTCAAGAATGATGATAGTGCCGATAAAAAAAGGTAACGATATCAACATGCGCAATGCCATCAGCATAATGGGCGTGACCTGTGCGCCATAACTGTAGGCAATCTTGATGATGATCGCCTTGGTTGAAAAAGCGAATGCCGCGCTAATGACGAAGAGAAGCCCAATGAGTGGGCGCTGCTCTGATGTGGCGGTTTGTGTGGTCATGTCTGGCTCTTAAAGCGCAGTCACGAATTCTTAAATGTCATATACACGGCAGACACGTATGAATCCGTGGCTGCTGGTATAACTAGTAATTTTGAGTGTTGAAAAAGGCAGCTACGGGCGAATCAGTATCGCCATAGCCAGGTTCGAGAGGGGGTGGTTGATGTGGTTGCATTAAACATAGCCATAGAATATTGGCTGGCTTGGTGGTTGTCAATGAGTTGAAAGTAATGATTAATAAAGTGGTGCCAATAGTGAATCATTGATCTAGAACTGGATTTTTGGCCACCACGCATCATGAGATCATTAGTGTTCCTAAGTCCAGTAATTATCCTGCTGGTAGTTTTCCAGCCACTGCTGATAATTGGTGTTGGTTTGTGGTTTTGATAGATAATAACCTTGAGCCAGATCGCAGCCCATTTCCTCAAGCAGCAATAGAGTATCAAAATCCTCGATGCCTTCTGCGACAACGCCAAGTCCAAAACCTTTGGATAAAGCAATCACCGCGGCGACAAGATTTTGATCCTGGCTACAGCTTTTTAGGTTTGTGATAAAGGCTTTGTCTATCTTGAGCTCGTTGGCGGGCAATGTTTTAAAATAGGCAAGTGATGAATAGCCGGTTCCAAAATCATCAATGGATACGGAGGCCCCCATGTTTTGTATGCGACAAAGCATTTCGGAGGTCTGCTCCGGATTTTTCATGATGCCACTCTCAGTCACTTCAAAAATCAGTCGCTGGGGTTTGATTCCCCAGATATTAATTGCACTTTC
>CAMYNQ010000182.1 GCA_947259785.1 uncultured Chromatiaceae bacterium
AGAACACGGTGTTTTCCTGAAAGGTGGCCTGGATCTTTTCCACTTCGTCGCGCTGGGCGCACAAGGCCTCGACACAATCCGGGTCCAGGGTCTTGCCGGCCATGGTCTTGAGGAAGTCAAAGGCCTCGTCATTGCTCCAGGCCCTTTTATAGGGGCGCTGGCTGGTCAGGGCATCGAAGATGTCCGCCACAGCAACAATACGGGCCTCGAGCGGAATCTCCTCGCCGCGCTTGCCCAGCGGGTAACCACTGCCATCCACCGCCTCGTGATGATCGGTGGCGATATTGCGCATGATGTCGGTGTAGTCGACATGGCCGAAGCCGAAGTTCTCGATCAGATTGTCGATGATCTGACGCCCCTTGACCGTGTGCTCCCGCATTATCCGCATCTCGTCCTCGTCCAGCCGAGCGGGCTTGAGCAGGATCTGATCCGGGATGGCAATCTTGCCGATGTCGTGTAGCGGCGAAAACATAAACACATGCTCGATAAAGTCGTCACTTAGGTCGTAGTCATTGGCCATGGTCATCGCAATCAGGCGGCTATAGCGCGACATGCGGTCCAGGTGGCTGCCGGTCTCCGGATCACGGTGATGACTAATGTGGCCGGTCGACTTGATCACCGCCGACAAGGTTTGGACCGAGTAGAGTTCATTAATGACCATCAAGGCAATGATATGGCCGTGCAGGTCGAGCTGCTGTAAGGCGCCTTCATTGAAGACATCCTTTTTATAAGAGTTAAAAAACAGGAAGCCAAAAAAATCACCGTTATCAAACATCGGCACCGTATAACTGGCCGCATAACCCTGACGACCGAGGCGCTTGATGTGTTCTGGCGGGTTTTCCTCTTCATAGGTCACCAGGTTATTGATGACCCGGGGCTGGCCGCGCTCTAACACCTCCCGGAGCGAGGGTGCATTGTCTATCAGAGTGGCGTAGTGCTCCAGAGGATTATCCTCGCCGCTGCTATGGAGGAAGGTCTTGAGAATCTTGGTATCCGCATCGTACAAGGCCAGGGCGATACGCGCGATATCGGGTTGGCTTTCCTGCACCAGTTGGTGGGCCTTGATCAGCTTCTCATGCAGTGAACTTTGCTGATTGAGAAAGGCGAGCTGGTCTTGGTGCTGGTAGGAGCTGTCGTGATTGTCGGTCATTAAATTGCTCTATTTGCCGCTGAACACCTAAATATGCCAACTTTAGGCATAGAGTACAATTCGTGAAAATTAACCAACCATAAAAAATTATGGGATGGAAAATTGCGACCAGTATCGTTCAGCTAACTTGAAGGAAGCTCCCTGGGAGCAATGCCTTGGTAGTTTATATCTTCGCAATGAAGGGGAAGAAAGGATTCTGCCGTTTTTTCACTTTCCTCGATATAACACGCAACAACACCACTAGCGACAACCAAAGCGCGGATTCTGTAAATCTCTTCGCCTGTAAATCCATGGTCCGCAAGAAAAGCGTAGGAGTACCCACCGATATTAATTCCTTCGCCGTAGTTTTTCTCGAGAAAATCGCCTATTTTCAATGCGAGCGATAGGTGTTCTTCAATTCCATATTCCAATTCGCTACGCAGGCTGTCCATCGGTGCGATGCGTTCGTCTTTACCATGTACTGGTCTCGCAAATCCCATCATAACGGGACGGCCGTTGGGCTTTTTATGTTTTTCAACCAACTCTTCGACACTTAGGCCTGCCTTATAATCGATTAGCGCCTGTTGGATAAACTGGATTCCCTTTACCGAACTCCGGCTCGCGCCATACATAAAAGAGTCTGCACCTAAGCATCCTGCAGCAGCGCTCGCCACTACCGAAGTTTTCATTGTGCCGGCGAGCGCACCGATGTGATTGCACCAGATTCTCGGGTCTGGCCAGCTTAAACAGGTAAACGTATTTTCAATCCAGTAGGCGAGGCGGTCTTCGACCAAGCGCCCCGTGACGTTTAAGATCATCATCTGCATATAGCTGATTTTGCCGACCAGCTCATCCATGATGTTATAACCGTGGGTATGCACATGTTTGCCTGCTTCCCATTTTCCGGTAGCGCTGGTGATTCTCCCGCGTTGTTGTTCCCATTGATGATAAGGAGAACAGCTATCTATTTTCGGTGGTTTCATATCGCTCGTCTGGGATAAAGGGCATATCGGTTACCTGCTTAAAGCTCTGCTCCAAACCGTAGGCAAGTAATCCTGGGGCTGAGAGGAGTTGAAACAAACCAGATATATCACGTCTATGGAAACCTAAGTCAAGTAAAGCTGCAGCAGCCAATCCTGTAGTTAGCCACCCTAATGATGGGTTTGATGTAGATTGAGTGAACTGCTCCCCCCACGCTAGGTGAGCCCCGGCAGCTGGTAGCATTGCTAAGTGATTAGCCAGACGGTTAGAAAGTGGGTCGCGACTACCAAAGCGGGTGCCAAATCCCGTGTGTGTTTTCCCGGATTCATTTTCGTCATGGGAGGCAAGGGAGTAAGTTTCCGCTAAAGCATTGGCTTCGCAGTCGATATTATTTTCCAGAAATTTAGCGGCCTCATAAGCTTCAATAGCTCCCAAGTGTTGACCGCTGATTGAAAGAAGGCCTATCGGAAGAATGTTCTCGGGGCCTGATTTGCTGACTGCTGCCGTCATCGCTGCACGAGACGCTGGGTGGCGAGGGCCAGGATTGATTAATCCGATCATGAGGGCATTGAATAGTTGGCTGTGCTCATGTGAGGGGAGCTCGCCACGAAATATGAGATAAAACACGTCAATACCACTGCAGTTTTGCATGAGGTCAAAAAGATTGTAGCCGTGAATATAGCTTTCATCGGCCACAAATGGATTCTCAGTATTGGGTTTTTCGTAACAAATCTTGGTAGATATTTTTTCTGCAAACTTCATGAGTTTTTCTCAGCGTTTGAAGAAATATCTATCTAAAGCGAATACATCAGCCTTTAGATAGATATGTCGACATCCATTGTCTAGTGTGAAAGTCTATTGATTAATATGGTAAATGGCCTCTAAATAGACGCTACGGCCTTCTTGAGGAAAGTCGTTCGGGATTAAGGGGCCGAAAAAGCCATTATTGGGAGATGGCTCTCGAATATCCTGGTCGAAGGCATTACGGACACTGGCGGCCAACTCAATTGGATATTTATTCATTGTGCAGCGTAGGGTCAAGTCAACTGAGGTGTAGTCCTTTACCGGTTCACGGCTATCACCTTCAACCCGAGCCCGGCCGGCCACCCAGTTTGCTTGTGGGTTGATTGCACAATTATTAGTGGCTTGGTAGCGCAGACCGGCTGAAAGTTGTCGGGCAGGAGCCTTGTCGATGGCATGCCCAGTGTCACTGTCCTCGGAATCCTGCCAGGCATAGTTGGCGAAGAAGTCCATATTATCAGTCGCGTCCCAAAGAATATCAGCTTCCAGTCCGTGGCCTTCTTGGGCGTTGGCATTTTCATATTGGCGGGCTACATTGTCGATAAGATCTTCGAGTTTGTATTGGTAGATATTAAAGACGGATTGAATACTGAAAGTTGGACGGTAGTCGAATACCAGTTCAGTTACATTGATGATTTCCGGCTTGAGGTCCTCGCTGCCTGCCAAGGCTGGATTGTTGTCTAGATAAAGTTCGTTAAAACTTGGCGCTCGAAAGGCTCTGCCGTACAGTAGTTTGGTCGTTAGATTGTAATCTGTTGCCCAGACCAAGGCTAAGCGCGGGTTGGTTGTATTGCCGAAATCAGAGTAGTTGTCATGACGAATACCGGCTGTCAGTTCCCAGTCTGGGGCGAGCCGCCACTCGTCCTGAAGTGAAATGTAGCGGAGACTACGAGTTTTTTTGCCGAGTATATAGCTGTATTGAGTTCCTGTAGTGGAGACTAGACTTCCATCAATGGGAGTAGGTGTGGCTGTAAGGCTAGAACCATCAATGTTCAGTGGGCCAAAGTTGATGGTTTCCTTAGGAGTTAGTTCTTCATAACCCGCACCAAACGCTATCCGAATTAGATGGTTATCTAGGCGGTTGTAGGTAAAGGCTGTTTCAAAAAATACTTCTTCTACATCTCCACCGGGGTTGCCAAGCATCCCTTCTGTAAAATTCACCAGGCCGCCACCTGGCGAAAAGAAGTAACCTTCATCGCCTATAGGGAGGATGGCGTTAGATGGGAAAATCTGGAAATACGTTTGTTTGTCTACATTCCCATAACTTAACTTGGCATCAAGTTCCAAATGTTCTGCAAACTTGTCATCACTATAATCTAGGGCAAGGCTGTAATGATCCGTATCTTGGTGGCCAACTGGATCCAGCGCTTGGGCGATACCGGCACCAACTCCGGCATTTCTTAGATTCCAGGCATTAAACCAGAATTTCCATTTCTCCTGGCTCAGTGTGAGTGAAGTGCTGAGTTGTTCGTAGCCGGTAGAAGCGGCGGCGTTTGGGCCTGCCAGTGATGCATTGGAGCCGTTCATGCCATCAAGGATCGTTTGGAAGTCGGCGTCGATTATTCGATCGTTATCACCATTGGTGGTGGAGTATTCAACGCTAAGTGCGATATCCCACTTAGACGCAGTTTGCCCATATTGCAGCCATGCATCTTTGCTTTGAAATGAACCATAACGTGCACCAATAGTTGTACCGGCTAGTTCAGCTGCGTCCTTTGTGATTACATTAATTACGCCAGAAAGGGCGTCGGCGCCATACACGGCCGAGCCTGGTCCACGGATAATCTCTATCCGCGAGATGTTGGCGACATTAATTCGAACTAGGCTAGGTCTTCCGCCTGAAAGTTTGTCATCAAAGGCGTGGCCATTTATGAGAAACAGGCTCTGTGGATCGTTGTCGGTGTGGATGCCACGGATAGAGTAGATCGTGTCAAATCGGTTAGTTGCGGTGGATACGTGTATGCCCGGTACATACTCCAGAACTTCATCTAGGGTTCTGGCGCCCATGGCCTTGATGTCATCTGCGGTAATAACGCTGGCAACGGAGGGGGCGAGATGAATGGGTTTCTCGGTACCGGTGGCGATGCTGATGATTTCGTCGTCACCGTAGAGCAGGGCCATGTCTTCGTCCAGACCGGCCAACATCATTTGGGCGTGGCCTATGCCGTAGGGTAATCCAGCCAGGGCGGCAAATAGCAAACCTCGTATATCCACAATGTTCCTCCCAACATTAAGAACGATGTTTTGGACTATATATTCCGAC
>CAMYNQ010000183.1 GCA_947259785.1 uncultured Chromatiaceae bacterium
GCTGGGCCTGGTGCAAGCGACTGGTAATTAAAATTGTGTGGTACGCAGATTCTTTATTCAGGATAATATCGGCATCGTAAGCAGCTATTTCGTAATGATAAAGCGCTTCTCTATGGTCGTTATGTTCTGACAACAACTCGGCATATAAAAGATGAATATTGTCTTTACGAGAATGTTGGGAGTAATGGTTCAGGTAGCGTTGGTACCATTTTTTTGCACTAGTGAATTCCTGTTCACTGTGACTAGTTTGGTATTTGTTGTGAAAATGCTTCGTCATTAGGAGAATATATTCTTTTAACGAACGAATGGTTATTTTCTGTATTTTTATATTGGTGTTTGTCGTTGTCCAATAGTTGCTATCTGGCTTGAATGATAGGTAAAGGGAATTAATGGCAGCGTAGGTTTTCTTGGGGAAACCACCTTGACGCCAGATATCAACAACTCTTAGTTGGGAGTCAGCTACATAATAAGAATTTGGGTGCTGATTTTTAAAGTGGCTTAGCGTACCACTTTGAGGTATCCATCTTGGATGGTAGCCCTCGGTTCGGGAAAACGGGGGCGTCTATATCTTCTATACTTGTTTATGGCGTTTTGCAGTGTTTAGTAAATAATTAATTACAGGAGTGTATCAATGGATAGACAAAAACTATTTAACACATCACTTTATCTATTAGCCGGCTTTTTTCTACTCATCTCCCAGCCAACATATGCAGGAGTTTCCCCCCAACCGTTTAAAACTCACGAAATGCAACAGATTCTGGATAATATTAACCTTGAGTTGGGTGGGCTATTAAACCGTGAAGATTTGCCACCTGACACCCGCAACCAGATTCAGGGCCTGATTAATGAGATAAGCCGTCTGAGTGGTGCCGTGCAAACTCAAAGGCTGCGTAATATTGTATCCGGCTCGGTTGGGGTAATGGATGGGATCTCCGCGGTGATGTTTTCCCCCAAGCCAGAGCCTCCCCTGGTCATTGAAATTAAGAATGGCGTTGATGCCTTGACGCGGCTGGTGGCGCTGGCCTTCGATCCACAATCGGAACCCCCGATCCTTAGACAGGTCTTTGGGGTTATGAATCGCATCAATGAAGCCACGTTGGCAGGTATAAACAGTGCCAGTAATGGGCAACGCGCTGATTTCCCTGACGATACCCCGCCTCCTTCAGCGGAAGATACTCGGGCCATCGGCTTGCAGATTCTCTCCGGGATCTCCGCAGTGGCCTTCAATCCGCAACTGGAACCCCCGGCGATAAAGGAACAGGTGATTTCTATATTCGATCGCGTCAGTGCGGTGATGTTCAGCCCAAAACCTGAACCACCCTCCCCGGAGACTCTGAATACCATGATGGATGCGCTCAACGCGATGTCGGCACTTAATCAGACTTCCCATGGCCTGGGTGGCCAGTAAATATATCTGGCGTCGAGAGCCCGAAGGCGAGTGAAAACGGGGACAAAGAAAAGGTGACGCCCATTAGCCGTCTCCGGTCAAGGGGGCGAATAAAATACTGAGAAAGAAAAGGTGACAGAAAAGGTGACGGCGGAGAGCAAAGAAGGCATGAAACGCCTCAAAGCACAGAGGCAGCAAGACTACCGGGAGCGCATTCCAATCGAAGGCAAGTTTGGCCAGGGCAAGAACGGCTACCGCCTGAACTACATCCGCGCCAAGCGAGCCGATACATCACTGGCTTGGATCATCTGAACTTGTGGCCGATGAGCGCGCCGCTCCGGTCATGGGAGATTTTAAGAAAGACCGCGACGGTAACTGGTGGTTTCATGTCACAGGCAAAGGCAATAAACACCGTACCGTTACCGTCTCCAATTCGATGCTCAAAGCATTACATCGCTATCGTAAATCACTTGGCCTAACGCCACTGCCAACACCTTCTGATTCAACGCCTTTGGTGCCCAAAACACGCGGAAAAGGCCCCGTGACAAGCTCACGGTGGATCCGGCAGATTATACAGGCCTGTTTTGATCGTGCCTATGAACGCATGTGCCAAGACGGCCTGGAAGATGTTCAGAATCGGCCCCGTGAGCACGTGCGTGACGACGCGGGTCACGCGAGCATGGCAACCACAGATCGTTATATAGAGAGTGATCAGCGAGAGCGACATGCATCTGGCCGCGCAAAACGTTCAAAGCTATTTGAGTAATTACAATAAGTTAGATGGGTTTAACTTCCGTTTTAAACCCTATATTGCCTGATACCCTAGATTGGAATCTTTATTCAGGCGCGACTAATTAAGCGGCAGCGCCGAGAATGTACTTTTATATCTTGCAGCCGCAGACAATCTAATTTTTAATCGATCTAAAGGTTGTCGAACTGCTTGCTATGGGGCTGTCTTTTGGGGGCCTGTTTGAATGTTGAGCGTGGTGCCGTGCTATTTTACGGTTTTGTTGATTCGTTATTTGCTGGAGTTACCCCTTGAATAAAAAGTTGGACAAGTTTCTTGCCTCTGATAAGCGCCCTGAAGGCACGATGACCCTGCCTGAGGTTTATGGTTATTTGTTTACCGTATGTTGTTCACCTGAACCGGTTGATACTGCTGAGTGGGTTGGCGTGGTGTTTAATGGTGAAGACCCTTGTTATAAAAGCGATGAGAAGAAGCAGAAGATCGAGACTGCATTATTAGAGGTGTTTGCTGAGGTTGAGGCGCAAGTGCAAGCGAATCGGCCACAGTTACCGGATTGGATTGAGGTGTTGCAGCCGCCAGTGGAGAACTTTGGCGATGCGGCCTTATTGGCCTTTTGGGCAGATGGTTTTTTTGATGGGATTGATTGGCTGGAGGATGTCTGGAACAGCTGCCTGGACGAAGAGGCCGAGGAGGTATGGAACACTGCGGTTAAGACCTTGGCCTATTTTTCTCATCGTGAGCGTGCGCGAGAGTTATGTGATGAGGTTGGCGATACGTTGATTTCGAAAGAACATCTGACTGAAACCCGATTGGCTGGTTTTGCAAATGCGATGGCAACCTTTGCACGCATGGGGCGTACCTTGGCCCAGGCAAATACTAATGCTCGGCCCTATGTGCGCGAGGTTAAGCTTGGTCGTAATGATCCGTGTTTTTGTGGTAGTGGTAAGAAATACAAAAAGTGTTGTATGGGCCTATAACGAGAAATACGGCTGTGAAGGAAACCAAACAGGGCAGGTCTTGCATTACAGCAAGCCTGTAAGTTAATGAGTTTTTGATTCGCTATTCCTTTCCTTCTATTGAGAGCTTTAGGCGTTAGCCTTGGCTCTAAAATATGGCTAATACCCAATTGAAATAGTCAGGATATGATCTATAGTTATTATAGGTGGCAATGACAACGCACCTAACAGGAGGTACACAATGGAAATTACATCATTTTGGGTAATTCTGGCGATGTGTCTCGTTCCAATCCTCATTGGATATTTAGCCGTAGAGTCTGATGAACACGACTCATATAGTGGCGGTTGGCACAAAAAACACATCCAGTAGATGCTGTTAAATGCAGCGCAGGGCTCTGGGTAATAAAATATTATTCACCCGGAGCCTCAACTTACAGCTTCTGACAATTCCTTTGCGACAACTATTTTCAAGCTGCTGGCTAGGTATTTTCGGCTTTGGACATCTGACAGATGATTGAGCAAAAAATAGTTGTAAAGTTGCGGGGGTGTACAATTTATGATTAATGGAGGTCGCTCACTTAACCTACTTGGAGAAGATCATGTTATTAAAACAAATAGCTAGTGGTCATATGGTTGAGGTCTTGAACCTTGTCGATCTGGTTAACTTGAATTGTGACGAGGTCATTGGTCGTTATCAGGAGGGTGAAGAGGCTCAAGACCCGATGGAGTTCAAAAAAACTGACTTAATCTTTCTCTCGGGGGAGCCGCTGCCACGTTGTTGGACTGACCCGCATTATCGTGATGATGAATTGACGAGATGATCGTAGAATAGGTTTAAGGTTTTATGCTGGGCAGTCTCCATGCCCTCGAGTGTTGGCTGTTTGAACAGGCGGCCTACGATTTCCACGCCCGCTAGGTTAATAGGTACAATAGCTTTCCTTTTAACCCAAGCAAGTATCTACATGGCACGTATCCAACGCGATTACTCCAATAATGGTTTTTACGGCATTGGCATTATGCATGGCAAGCATGACCATAACATCGGCACCCTTTGGCGATCGGCTTACATCATGGGCGCGTCGTTTATTTTTACCCTGGGACGTGCTTATAAACCACAAACCAGTGATGTGGTGAGTACGTGGACACGCATCCCGCTTTTTCACTATGACGACATTAATGATCTTAAAAAACACCTGCCGTATAGCACGCGCATGATAGCGGTTGAGCTTGATGAAAAATCTCATGCCTTGGAAACATATGAGCATCCGGAACGGGCTGTATATGTTTTAGGTAACGAAAAAAATGGTTTGCCTGAACCGGTCTTGGCGGCCTGCCACGACATTGTTCAATTACCGGGTTCGTTCAGTCTGAATGTGGCTGTTGCCGGCAGTATTGTACTTTATGACATAGTGGCCAAACGAGAACGCACTTTGCCGCAGTGATTTCAGGGGGCAGGGCAGCACGCCCTGGAATAGCCGAAAGGTGACTATTCACTCGCAGCTGAATCAATTTTAGTCGATTTTGGCTTTACTTTTGGCTCTGGCCCCTGGTCTTGCGCCAGACGAAAACCACCAATACTGCTCTTTACGTTTACGGTAGACCAGTCTCGTTTTGAGGTGCGTAGCATTGCTGGTGCGTCGACCCAGGAACCACCGCGACTAACCCGCTTCTCACAGTCTCCTTTGGCCCATGCCTTACCCCGGGGAGATGCAAACTTGTAGTTGAATTTCCAGCAATCTTGGGTCCATTCCTGAACATTGCCGATCATGTCGTGAAGGCCAAAATCATTGGCATTAAATGAGGCTACCGGCGCGGTCTGCTTGACGTAACCATCTGCAGGCCAGTCGAATTCCTCATTGCCATTGGCATAGAGGGCGCTGGGTTTTTCACCCCAACTGTATTTTGTCTCACGTTCGGCGCGGGCAGCATATTCCCATTCTGCTTCTGTCGGTAGGCGAAACTTATCCCCGGTTTCTTTGGTTAACCATTCAGTGTAGGCGATAGCATCATGCCAACTGACGTTGATGACAGGCCGGTCTCCGCGTCCCCAGTTGCCATCGTCTGGTCTTGGGC
>CAMYNQ010000184.1 GCA_947259785.1 uncultured Chromatiaceae bacterium
TTGTGTCTGCAGCAAGCGGTAGTAGTAATAGGGATTAAAACGCATGAAATCCATCATCTCAGCCCAACCGCCAGAGACCTCGGTACTATTGAAACCGCACTCCAACGCTGCTACGGCACAAATCTCATGTCGACGCTCAAAAAGAATTTGTTCCAGGTCACGAAACTTTTGTATACGTAACTCCGGCGGCAGGACTGCCCATTCTTGTTTGGCATGCAAAGCGGCCTCAACGGCTTTTTTGGCTTCTACCTGGCCGCCTTGCTGCGCCTGACAAAATACCTCACCGGTTGCCGGATTTATTGAATCAAACCGTTCTGCAAGCCTGACTTCTTTACCATTGATAACCATCGGCACATCAAAACATTCGGGCGTTTTCTGTACTGCCTGCTGAAACATGCTCCACTCATGATCATCGCCACGATAATCAATCAGCGCTTGGTTTTTTGGTTTGCTTAACGACAGGTTCATAATCTCATTTATCCTCTTGAATATAGGCGTATCAAATAGAGATTAATCAGCGTAAACATCAAATATTCAAAGCCATTCCTGATTAAATTGAGTAATCTCTACATCCCTAACTTCTTCGCATAACTGTCGTATATGTGAAACCTCCTTCTCCAGATAACGTTTATCATTACTCAACATGACCACGCCAATGACTGATCGCTGCCATTCATCCTGGTAGGCAAGCTCTGCTATTGAGGCATTAAATCTTGCTCTCAGTCGGTCTTGCAAACTCTTGATGACACTTCGCTTCGATTTCAATGATTCCGCATGGGGAATAAATATCTCGACAGTCAGCAAAACAACATGAATTGATTGTTTATTCATTGATACTCAACACACTAATTGACCGCCTAGCGGTGCAAAAAAAAGGCCGGCAAACAGCTTACTCCTCATGCACAAGACTCTTGACGATATAACCACCTGACTTCTCATCGTGTTCCAGTTGCAGTACTTTCTGGGCCTGCATCTCTTCCAACAACTTTCCAAAGGTACGAAAACCGTGATAAGTCTCGTTAAAACCGGGCTTACGTCGTTTCAATGCCTGCTTAACCATCGAGCCCCACACCTTCTCTTCCTCACCGCGCTCTTCAAACAGGGCTTCAACCGTTTCCCGCACTAAGTCTAGCGCTTCCTGTTTCTTCTCCTCGGACTTATTAGCCGCCTTAGCTGCAGTTTTCTTTGCCGTGCTCTTGCGTTTGGCCTTACGCTGCTTCTCAGTCTCTCGCACCAAGTCATCGTAATAGATAAACTCATCACAGTTGGAGATCAGCAGGTCGGAGGTGGAATTCTTGACCCCTATCCCGATGACCACTTTGTTGTTCTCACGCAGCTTACTCACCAAGGCCGAAAAATCTGAGTCGCCACTGATGATCACGAAGGTATCGACGTGAGCCTTGGTGTAACAGAGATCCAGCGCATCCACGACCATGCGGATATCAGCCGAGTTCTTGCCCGACTGACGTACATGGGGAATCTCGATCAACTCGAAGGTCGCCTCATGCATGGCCGCCTTGAATTCCTTGTAACGATCCCAATCACAGTAGGCCTTCTTGACGACAATGTTGCCCTTGAGTAATAGACGCTCTAGCACTTTCTGGATATCGAATGCCGCATACTTGGCGTCGCGCACACCGAGGGCAACATTTTCGAAATCACAGAACAAGGCCATATTCTGGGTCTTGGGTTTTGCGTTCATAGTGTCTCCTGTTGCTGCCGGACTAAGTTAGCCGCATTGATAAGCAATGGGATCTTGCTGGCAACGGCTAGTTCTTGATTAACAATCATTGCTGCGACAAACGTGTGGTGCAAAGCCATGCCGGTCACCGGCAATCTTTAAGCATTATCTATAAGAATAGACGAGACTGGCGCCCCATGAAGGTTGAATGGAGCATGCTCTCAACTAACGTCCGGCCCAATGCAACGCCAGGCGATTGTCCTCTGCGAGCGTTACCCGTGTACCAAGCGATTTGCCTTCCCGGTTGAGTACATCCACCAGCCATAACGCTTCCTTGGGCGTGGCATGATTGACGCGCAAATTCTTGAGCCGCGTCGCTGTCATTTCGAATTGTAGTAGTCGGCCAGTTGCTGGATCCAGGCTCGGAAAGTACATCAGTCCCAGGTCATCCCGATACTCTTCATAACCGCTGATACCTTCGTAATCGGTCAGGAAATCACCACAGCCATAGATGATGGGGCGCTGGTGATAAACCTCGATGCCTTTGACGTGGTGCGAAGAGTGGCCATGCACAACATCTATATTGGCAACATCGATCAAGGCGTGGGCAAACTGGCGCTGATCATGACTGATGTCGTAACCCCAGTTGCCACCCCAATGGATGGAGGCAACCACAATATCCCCATCACGTCTGACATGCTCTACCAGATTGGCGATGCTGCGCACAGCCGTGTCAGACAGGTCCGGCAACAGATTAACGCCGGGGCGGTCGGCCTTGGCACCCCAGTCCCGGCCAATGCCACTCGTCTCTAAGCCAAATGAGAAAACCACCACCCTGCCCTTGCCCGGCACTTCCAACAACGCCGGGGCTTGGGCCTCAACCAGAGTACGTCCCGCACCTGCAGTCTTTATTCCAGCCTGGGCCAGGGTGTTCAGCGTTTCTTCCAACCCCGCCTGGCCCCAATCCAGCACATGGTTATTGGCCAGCACACAACAATCGACAGCCGCTGCAGTGAGGCAGGGAACATTCGCCGGGTGCATGCGATAGTTAATGCCCTTGGACAAATGGCTAGCACTGGTGGTGACTGCCGTTTCTAGATTGATAATACGCACATCAGGAACTACCCGTTCCAGTTCCGCCAGTGCATCCCCCCAGATGTAGACAAAGTCGACTGGCTTGGCAATGGGGCCATTCAGCCGCTCTGCTAGCTCAATATATTCACGGGCATCGCTGACGTACATCTCAAATAGCCGCGGGTCAGCCGGATTCGGCAAGATCTGATCGATACCACGGCCAGTCATCACGTCACCACAGAGAAACAGTGTCAAAGCCTGTTTATTCATGGCCGAACCAACACCTTGCGCCTGAAGCAAACAATGAGGCGCCAGGGATGTTCCTAGCACGGTAATACCTAACAGACGCAAAAAGCGCCGCCTGCCTAGTTGCATCTGGCCTGTCATGGTTGTCAGCCATCCCCTAGTCAGGAGAAAAACATACCGTCTCGCCCCAGTCCGGGTGTAGAACGGAAGCATGTTCCAAACAAGCCTGGCGGGCCTCGGTTAGGGTGTCGGCATAGAAATGTTCATGACATACCCGGCAGCGACAAAACTTGGGCTCCTTTTTGAGTGAATGTTGCGCTGCTGTCTTCTCCTCATTCATCTGCCTTCTCCCTGTGCTGAAATACAGATCAATGTTGATAGGTGCCAACCAGCTCAGCGCTGGCAACCACATGACCATGCATGGCTGCCTCAAGCTGCGCCTTGGTTGGTGATCTGAGATCAGGCAACAGCGTATCGAGGGCATAGAGTTTATGAAAATAACGGTGCCGTCCCACCGGTGGACAGGGGCCGCCATAACCCGCGTTCTTCCAATCATTCTTTCCCTCCAGGGTGCCTGACGGCAACTGCTGAGAAATTATCCCCTCGGCCAGCCCTATCGAAGAAGGTGGCAGGTTATACAATAGCCAGTGTACCCAGGTCATGCGCGGCGCTGCCGGATCCGGCGCGTCGGGGTCATCCATGATCAGCACCAGACTCCTGGCCTGCGCCGGCACCCCACTCCACTGCAGGGCCGGCGAGACATCGGCACCATCACAGCTGTATTGTCTGGGAATCTCGCCCATATTGGTGAACGCGGGTGATGAGAGTATCAGTGCCATGGCAAGCTCCTTCAAAAGAGTTACACCCCAAATCGATTTGATAAATATCGCAAAGACGTCTTGTTAGACTTATGTAAAACAATCAACGTGCCTTTATCTTCAAACACAAATGACACTCGCGCCCCGCCCAAGAAGGGTTCGGTAACGTAATCACTAATAACAGACTGCTTCAGTGCGAACTTCTCACCCACATCTATTATTGGATAGCTCATGGGGTCATTCGTTTGTGCTTCTACTGCCTCTGGTTCATGCTCCTGCAGGCGCCAAAAGACAACGCCTTCATCAAAATAGAGTTGGTGCCAACGGCCGTTAACCTTCAACAGCAGCACATCGACATCTTGTTGCAACTGACCGCGATAATAATACTGCTGGCAGAGAATCTCTTCACAGACTTGATTGTTAAGCCTGGGTGGTATGCCATCGGTTTCAAGCATATGCCGTCACTCCTGTTGCAGCGCCCTTAATACCATCCTAGTCTATCAAGACAGTTCTGCCAGCAACTGAGTGCGCGGCCCCAGTCTAGGTGCTAATCTGTCTATTGAGTGATTGAATAAAAGACAGCTAAAAAAGCATCACTAAAGGACAAAGTGACTATGCAAAGCGGGCGCAAGAAAACGGCGGCAGTTGTCATATACATTATATCTGTACTGATCATTCCGGCAGCCTTAACCTTGCAGACAGTGATTGCCCCTGGCCAGTTTGTTGCGACATCAGATAACCCCACACCACTGGGTTATACCATCAGCCTAAGCCTGTTTATTATCCCCATGTTAGCGATTGGCTGGTGGTTCTTCCGACATCCTGAAATTAAGTTTCAAAAAAAGGCATTTATATTGACGGTGGCACTGTTATTTCCGTTAGGCGTGATATTGGACCTGTTGTTCGGAAATACATTTTTTACTTTTCAAAATCACAATGCTGTCTTGGGCATTTCACTACCTGCGGTCAATGGCAACATTCCCATAGAAGAAATAATTTTTTATCTCAGTGGCTTTATTGTGATCTTGCTCATATACGCCTGGGGCGATGAGTATTGGTTTGCGCTATACAACATTCCTGATTACCAAAATGAATCGCTTAAAATAGAGAAAATCCTCCACTTCCACCCCTTTTCATTCATCATTGCCGCCCTGTTGATCGCCTGTTCGGTAAGCTACAAGATTTGGTTTTCCGGCGAAGCTGGTTTCCCTTGGTACTTTATCTATTTAACCCTAGTGG
>CAMYNQ010000185.1 GCA_947259785.1 uncultured Chromatiaceae bacterium
CCGGCGCCAGATGATTCGCCATAGCCGCTGACGTTAATATCCGTGGTTGCGCTGCCAATTTCACCGACAAGTTCGATGACGTATTTTGGGTTGGTGGTGACATTGGTGATGGCGCCACCCTGATAGCTTCTGGCGGTCGTCCAGGTGGCATCAGCATAGACGTCGACGTTGGTATTATCAGGATAAAGCCAGGCAGTCGTGCCATCAAAGGCGGCCGCCGGCGAGACGATGGTTTCAATGTAGGCCTCAGCTTCACGCAGTCCCGCCTCTGCTGCCTGCAGTGACAGCGATATATCTTTGCTATTGCCAGACATCCTTTCTTCGAGGATGTTGGTTTGCATGGCAGTGACGCCAAGCAGGGTCATTACTAACAAAATCATCAGGCTGACAATCAGCGTCGCGCCGGTCTGTTTTGTTTGTGGTGGAATGATGTGTTTGTTCATGCGTTAGACCATCCGGTTTAATTAACCCGATTGCGGATTGTGATGGTTGATGAAAAGTCGCGAGTGATACGACCACCGTTTAAAGAGACGTTGTCCTCAAGGGTTCTGGCGGTAAAAGTGAGTCTGGCGCTGACCACATTTTGCATGTTGGTGACTGCGCCTGCATCGCGGTATATATTGGCAGTGCCGTCGGCATCGGTATCTTCACCGTATTTTATTTCCATGTCTTCAATGCCGTCGATCAATTCCTCTGTAACGACATTCACATTATCAAGTCTTTTTCGATACAGTGAGGGGGAACCTGCGGCATTGGTGCCAATGTAATAGGCGAAGCTTTCCATCTTCATTACAGTGGCATCGGTGTCGTACAGCTTTGATAGGTTGTTGCTTGTATTGACTGCACTTGAATGCGCAATGGTGATGGTGCCGCCGCTTGAAACATTGTTGGCGGCAAAGATATCAGTGGCCTCGCAGTCTGAGATGATCAAAATGTCATCTGCGGCAAACAGGCCTGCGGCAGTGGCGGAATCAAGTTGAATATTTGCGTTTACTACCCCCATGTTGCCTACTAGGCGCACACCAGTATCACTAGCTCTTTTTATTAGAATGACGTCAGTGCCATCGTTGACCTCTGCTGTGGTGAGTTGCACGGTGTTGGTGATATTCACTGGAAGGGCGGCTTCTTCCCGGCCATCGATACCGCCTGTTGAAAAATCAGAGGTTTGGTCAGCGATGCCATCACCATCGATGTCGGCGATATTGCTGATGGTACCCATTCTTCCGCAGCCAGTGAATCCTGCCATACGGATATCTTTGGTTAAGATTTGCATAGCAAAACGACCATTCTCCTGCAGGCGTGAAACGGCTTCCTGCACCCGGTAGGTCTGTTTGTTGTTCACAAAGATCTGAATGGTGCCAGCCATGAGCAATGAACTGATCACAATCGCTATCATCACTTCAATCAGCGACAGACCTTGTTGTTTATTTATTGACCGCCTGTTCATAGCTGAAGCTCTACTTGAAAACATTTTAGGTTGTCTGCCGCGGTGCCGTCGCAATCGGTGCCGGTGCCATTGCCGTCATCGTCCCACATGACTGTGATGGTGGAGATGCCAGCGGCAACGGCTACCGAGCCTTCACCTTTAGGTAGGTTGCTGGCCAGCGCCGCATCCCATTTGGCATAGTCATAGGTTGCCATGTTGGCGGGGGTGCAGGCACCTGTCTCGCAGTTAGGTGGGCTTGTCGCTGGATCACCTGAGAGGCTGCTGTAGTTGCCTGCGGTAACCCCGGCCATATTGGAGCGCATACGGTCGCCCATGTCATAGGCCAGCTGGCTGACCTGGGTGCGCGTATAGGCTTGGTGATTGCTCTTCAGGCCATTAGCCTGCATGCCGGCTAGACCGAGCAGACCAATGGCAAGGATTACCATGGTGACTAACACCTCTATCATGGTGAATCCGGCATTGTGTTGTTTGAGTTGCATGCCTGAATGTCTCCTCATATACATGGGGTCTTGGTGACGCTGGGCCGGCCCGTCAGCGAGACTGAAATGGTACGACCGGTTTCAGCGGTGCGATCATCACAAAGGGTGTAAGTGATGGCAGTGCCGCTTAAAAAACCTGTGCTCAGGTAGGTGACGGCAGCGGCGGAGCCGACCAGGCTGCTCGTGCCATCAAAGGCGGCGTGGTTGCGAATGGCTGTGCCGCCATTGTCCGCGATCGTCCAGCCGGTGTGCCAGTTAACAGAAGCGCTAGTGACGCTGACGCTGGCACCGCGGCGTATTGCTTCACTGCGGGCATAGTTGAGACTGGAGATCAGCTCGTTGGCCTGGGTGGTGAGGCGGTTGTTTTTAATCATGGTGGAGAAGTTGGGCACGGCCAGTGACATCAAAATGGCAGCGACAGCGAGCGTGATCATCAGCTCAACCAGGGTGAACCCCTTGTCTTTGTTTGCGTTTAATGTATTGTTTTTAAAGTGATTCATCTATATAGCCTTGGATGTTTCAACTGCCTAATTCATTTCTCACGTAACGGTTATCGGTCAGCAATGAGGCATAGTTGAGTTAATAATGAATTAGCGGTAGGACTGGGCCGATAAATGGTTCTACTGCTTTAGGTGTCTGTAATGTGTGATAATTGCACCATGGTGGATTATCTTATTATAGGCGGTGGCCTGACTGGTTTGCTGGCGGCGCGTGAATTGCGTTTGGCTGGCGCTGACGTGATGTTGCTTGAACGTGGCGAACTGGCGCGTGAGTCGTCCTGGGCCGGCGGCGGTATTCTCTCACCTTTGTACCCCTGGCGTTATCCTGAGCCGGTTACCGCCCTGGCGGATTGGAGCCAACGTCATTATTTTCGTTTGGTGGCTGATATCCAGGTTGAGTCTGGGCTGGACTCAGAATTCATTCAGAGTGGTTTGCTGATTCAGGCGACGGATGAGGCTGATCAGGCCATGCTGTGGGCAGAAAAACATAATGCCGAGATGCAGCGGGTCAGTGCCTCTGAAGCCGCTGAGATTGAGCCACGCTTGGGTCAGCCGACTGATGGCTTGTGGATGCCGCAGATTGGCCAGGTGCGCAATCCGCGTATGCTGCAGGCGCTGATTGAGGCGTGTCGCCAGCTGGGGGTGCAGTTCAGGGAAAACTGTGCTGTTGAAGAATTGATATGTCAGGGCGGCAAGGTGACGGGCGTGAAAACTGCTAAGGGTGATTTGCCTGCTAGAAGTATTGTGGTGGCGGGTGGCGCCTGGAGCGAACAGATTCTGGCTGAACTGGATGATGGGCTGGAGGTTGAGCCAGTCAAGGGGCAGATGTTGTTGTATAAGGCAGAGCCGGGTCTGGTGCAGCGGGTTGTCCTTTCTGGCGGGCACTATATAATTCCGCGCCGTGACGGTCATATTCTGGCAGGTAGCACGCTGGAATACATGGGCTTTGATAAGACGTTAACTGAGCAGGGGCGGCAGCAACTACAGTCTGCCGCTGAGGCGATTGTGCCAGCCCTAGCAGGTGTGCCGATCGTGAATCACTGGGCTGGACTCAGGCCGGGATCGCCAGCGGGCATACCCTATATAGGTCAGCATCCCCAGATTGAAGGTTTGTTTGTCAGTGTTGGCCATTTTCGTAATGGCGTAGCGATGGCGCCGGCATCGGCGCGTTTGTTGGCGGATTTGATGTTAGGGCGTGAGCCAATTGTTGATCCGGCCCCTTATAAGTGGAATGTCTAGTTTGATATGTGGCAACTATATTGACAATCCTGAGTCTATTAGTATGCTATTTAAGTATTAGGTTGATTTGGTAGGTTGATTATGAACGATAAATTTCCACTTTCACGTGCAGAAGTGATTGAATTAATGAGATCCAAAGGGGTTAATCCAACCCAGCAACGTGTTGAAATCGCTCAAGTGATGTTTGCTGAGCCGCAACATGTCTCTGCTGATCAGGTTCTGACATTGGTCAATAAACAACGTGCCATTGTTTCTAAAGCCACGGTATACAACACCTTGGGATTGTTTGCTCGTAAGTGCTTGGTGCGTGAGGTGATTGTCGACCCGAGCAAGGTTTTTTACGATCCAACGATGTCGCCACATCATCATTTTTATAATGTTGATAGCGGTGAGTTGATGGATGTGAAACACGGCGATTTGTCGCTGGGTGAATTGCCGGTATTGCCAGAGGGTACCGTGGCTGAAGCTGTTGACGTGGTTATTCGGGTCAGGAATGCCGTTGCCCATTAAAATGAATCTGTTGTATTTGTGTTAGTCCTTAAGGCCCGCGTTTGCGGGCTTTTTTGTAGGATTGTTAAAAACGCTATGTAATTAAAGGCTCGTATCATGCGGGCCTTTAGCATTTCTGGACTCTATTCCTCGGTTTATTTTGTTGCTACTTGCTGTAAATTAAGGGGTTATTTTCAGGTAGACTGGGACATTTCTTAATTAATGCATATAGTTAATGGCGCTATCGATTGATAATGGCTGGTTGAGTACGGCGCGGCGGGTCGAGTCGCCCAACTTTAACGTGCGTCCAGACGGTGTTGAGATTGACATGCTGGTAGTACATGGCATCAGTTTGCCGCCACGACAGTATGGCGGCCCGCAAATTGAAGCATTTTTTTGTAATTATCTAGCGCCAGATGAACATCCCTATTTTACCGGGATTGCCGATGTGCAGGTGTCGGCGCACTTCTTGATTCGCCGTGATGGTGAGCTGGTGCAGTTTGTTGCTCTTGGTGATCGTGCCTGGCATGCGGGCGAATCCTGTTTTGAAGGTCGTGAGTGCTGTAATGATTTTTCTATAGGTATTGAGCTTGAAGGCTGTGATGATGAGGCCTATGAAATCG
Source organism: uncultured Chromatiaceae bacterium (assembly GCA_947259785.1). Lineage (GTDB taxonomy): Bacteria > Pseudomonadota > Gammaproteobacteria > Tenderiales > Tenderiaceae > Tenderia. The sequence continues at coordinate 4,778 of CAMYNQ010000185.1, forward strand.
CTCAGTATGAGCGGCTTGCTGAACTCAGTTGTGCCTTAATGGATAGCTATCCTGGGATTACCCCAGAACGTGTTGTTGGCCATTGTGATATCGCGCCGGGTCGCAAGACTGATCCCGGCCAGGCATTTGATTGGCGCTACTTTCGACGATTATTA
>CAMYNQ010000186.1 GCA_947259785.1 uncultured Chromatiaceae bacterium
CCATCTGTTTGATGTTTGTGCTGGGTTTTTCCAGCAACGTTATGGCCGAGGAGCCAGACCAGGATAGGGTGCGGACAGCGTTGGCGAAGCTTGCGCCTGGGCTTGAGCCGGATAGCATTAAACCTAGTTTACTTGAAGGGATGTACGAGGTTGTTTTTGGTTTAGAGGTTTTTTATATTTCGGCTGATGGCCGTTATCTGCTGAATGGTAGTTTGGTGGATATAGAAGCAGGCAAAAATCTGACTGAGGATAAACGTGCCGAGGGCCGTTTAGGCTTGATTGGCTCAGTCGATGAGTCAAAAATGATAATTTTTTCACCTAAAAAAGTGAAGCACAGTGTCACTGTGTTTACTGATATTGATTGTGGCTATTGCCGTCGCATGCATACAGAGATTGAGGAGTTAAATAAACGTGGTATTGAAGTGCGTTATCTGTTTTTTCCACGCGCGGGTTTAAACTCAAAATCGTATAAAAAGGCAGTCTCAGTTTGGTGTGCGGAGAACCGGCAAGAAGCATTAACCCTGGCTAAATTAGGCAAGTCTGTTGATGAAAAGACCTGTGAAAACCCGGTGGATGAACACATGGCCTTGGTTAAAAAGCTAGGTTTGACGGGAACCCCAGCATCAGTTCTTGCTAATGGCCAGATTATGCCGGGTTATCTTCCTGTGGAACAATACGAGAAGATGTTGGGTGATGCGGCGGCTCTGTAGCTGTTCTGAAAATAAAGCAATAAAAAAGGCGACCATTGAGTCGCCTTTTTTATTGCTGGCCGTATATTTATTTAGGCCGTGCGGCGTTTATAAAGGGGTAGAGATTGATCTGAGCTGGCCTGGTATTTGACGCTAACTTCATCAAAGGCGTTGATGGCATCGTTGATATCCTGGTGCTCATCAATTTCAAAGCTGTTGAAGCCGACTCGTTCCATGAATGCAAGTTGGTCACGTAATACGTTGCCGCTGGCGCGGATCTCGCCTTGATAGCCATGGTGTTGGCGTAGATTCCTGGCCTGTGAATAGGCGCGGCCATCACGGAAAGCTGGGAATTGCAAAACGATTAGTGTAAAGCTCGCAAGGTCAGCGGCGATATCAGCCACATCGTCTTCCGGATTTAGTTTAATGCCTAGCTCATCGTCACGCGCTGTCAGGGCCTGCTTGTGATTGTTCCAGAAAGCCAATGGGACAATTATCTTGCCGCTAGGCAGTTGCTCGATACTGGTTTCATCGTCAACCGTTTGCCAGCTGTCTTCAACGATCTGGCGATTATTAATGATTTTCATAGACGCGTCCTTTAAAGGGCTCGATGCCAATGCGGTAAAAAGTGTCGACAAAGCGTTCATTTTCCTGGCGTTGTTCAATATAAACCTGGGCAATCTTTTCCACGGTATCGGCAACATCGGCCTTGGCAATGGCGCGACCGAGTCGTTGCCCCAGTTTAGCCTCGTTTTCTGAAAAGCCACCGAGAGTGAATTGATACCATTCCACGCCTTTTTTATCGACACCAAGGATACCGATGTGGCCAATGGAGTGATGGGCGCAACCGTTCATGCAGCCGGACATTTTGAGGTCAATCTCACCCAGATCATAGAGATAATCAAGCTGCTGAAAACGTTTTTGGATATCAGCTGCAACATCGATCGAGCTGGCATTGGCGAGTGCACAGAAATCCAGGCCTGGGCAGCAGATCATGTCGTTGAGCGTGCCGATCGTCGGTGTCGCCAGGTCAGCTGTATCGAGTGCCTGCCATAAATCAAACAGATCAGATTGTTTGACATCGGCAAGCACCAGATTCTGGTCATAGGTGCTGCGCAGCAGGCCGAAACTGAATTTTTCAGCCAGTGTGGCAATCGCATCCATCTGTTCGGCACTGATGTCACCAGCTGGTGCTTTGGGTGACTTGAGGGATACATGGACAACCTTGTAACCAGAGACTTTATGGTTGCTAGTATTATGCTCGAGCCAGCGGGCAAAGGCTGGGTTGTTGGTTGCCTGTTGCTCAAACTCATTCTGATTGTCGTCGTTTGGTTGGTCGTAAGCAAAGGGGGCGAAATTGGCCTTAACGCGATCAATCTCGGCTTGATCGAGAATCATGTCGTCTTTGATTTTCAGCCATTCCTCTTCGACCAGTTTGCTGAAAGCCTCTGCCCCCATGCTGCCGACCAGGATCTTGATGCGTGCCTTGTATTTGTTGTCGCGGCGGCCTTTTAGATTGTAGATTCGCAGTACCGCTTCAAGGTAAGACAGCAAATGCTGTTTTTCTAGAAATGGACGGATAGTTTGGGCAATCATTGGGGTGCGCCCAAGTCCGCCACCGACACTGACTTTAAAGCCGATTTCACCGGTTTCGTTCTTGACCAAGCTGAGTCCAATATCGTGTACCAGGGTGACGGCACGGTCTTTTTGTGCACCTGAGACAGCAATCTTGAACTTGCGTGGTAAATGGGCGAACTCAGGGTGCAGTGTTGACCACTGACGGATGATTTCGCAGTAGGGCCGTGGATCTTCCAGTTCATCAGCAGCAACACCGGCAAGCGGGTCTGTCGTGGTATTACGGATGCAGTTGCCGCTGGTCTGAATGGCATGCATTTGCACCGAGGCCAAGTCGGCTAGCAGGTCAGGGATCTCAGCGATCTTGAGCCAGTTGAACTGGATATTCTGGCGTGTAGTGAAGTGGCCATAGTCTTTGTCATATGTTCTGGCGATATGGGCCAGCATACGCATTTGCTCCGATGAAAATAGCCCATAAGGTATAGCAATACGCATCATCGGCGCATGGGTCTGGACATAAACGCCATTCATCAGGCGCAAGGCCAAAAACTCATCCTCGCTCAGTTTGCCGGCCAGATAGCGCTGGGTTTGATCTCTGAATTGTATGACGCGCTCGTCAATCAACTGCTGGTCAAACTGGTCATAGATAAACATGCCCGGCCGTTGTGCTGATTCAACGTTAGTGGTGGGGTGCGTGGATAGCGGATTAGTGTTCATAAGATGCTGTTCCGTTCTGCCTGGTTACGACTACTTATAAGTAAGCGACAAGATAGCGCTTATATTATATAAGATAAATTAATTATTAATTATATCCTATATCATATTTTTATATAAAGAGGGGCTGGATAATTGGTGCCCCGGGCAGGATTCTAACCTGCGACCTATCCCTTAGGAGGGGATCGCTCTATACAGCTGAGCTACCGGGGCATATGAGCTGGGACGGAAGTATATAGCTGCGGCGCTGATGATGGAACCTATATATTTTGCTAAATGTTGTCTTTTTGTCTTGAGGTGCGCTGCAGGGACATGATTGAACGTCGTAGCTGTCTATCGAGAGTTTTGGGCATATCTATGAACTCGCCACCCAAAAAGCTGGGCCCAAACTGATCCTTATCATGTTTGATAACACGAATCATTAAGCCGCAGCTAAGTGTTTGTTCGTTATCGGGGGGGAGAAGAAAAGAGCAGTTTAGATGCTGACCATTTTTCAGATCCGCCGATAGGCTCTGTTTGAATTTGACCCTGATGCCACCGATAGAGATGTCGTCTATATCACCTTTAAAGCTTTCTCCATTTATGGAATTCAATGTGACAGGCAGTGGGCGGGCACTACCCAGTCTGATCCTGACCGCCTGTCGGCGTTGGCGATAATCGATTTCATCAGGGATCGCTAGCTTATAGAAGTCGATGTTGTTGTCCATGCCAAATTCATCTATTTTGGCATGACACTTAATACTGATCCCGTCTAACTGGGCTTTGAGTTGGATGGCTGGATTTTCTTTGAGAAGTTTGTTTCCCGCTTCAGGGTTTAGTTCATCAAGAATGAAACTATCATCATCGACCTCAATGAGGGCTGAAGAGTATGGTTCTTTGCGGCCATTGATAAAAATAGTCAAAAGGGCGCGTTTAGCCAACATGCGTTGAAAGAATGCGTGTATGCGAGTTTTGTCCGACAGTTTTTCCATCTACTTTACCGTGGCCAAATTTGATTGGTTAGCTGAGCTTGCTGCCAGAATACAGCCAATTGGCTGAAGTCATCAAGCTTTGCTGATAGGTTTTGCTGACTTGTCTTGAATGGGTTGACCGCCAGCACCATAGGTTAGCTCGCTAGCGGATAGTTGTCCGCGTAGCATTGCTAAGGCTGTTTCAGCCGATTGTTTGTTTACCGCAATTATCTGGCCATTAATGATGTTTTGATCCTGGCAGGATAGGGTGATCTGTTCCAGATTTGAGCGCATTTGTTTAAGGCTGTTGCCAGCCTGGGCCGGTAATTCCTTTATGAGCTTATCAAGCGCGTCATGACTGTCGGTGATGTGTGTTGATGCAAATAGCTTGGAGAGCTGGCTGCTTAAGACGTCAATTTTAGTGCTTTTGAGCTGTTTTAACTGGATGAGTTGCATGGTGCGCTCGTAGTTACGTTGAATCAGCGCTTCATTTTCATCTTGCAGCAGTTGATATAATTCTTTTGCTGCATTGATTTGCTGCTGAAATATTAGTTCTAACTGTTTGCCTCGCGATACGCTGCTCATAAGTATTTCCCTATTCCTGGGTTATGCGCGAATGCTATTCAAAGCGGATTCAAAGTTGAGAATTTTACCTGCCACTTGAACTGTGTTGGGTGCATAACTGCCATTTTTGATAGCTGCCTGTACTTGTTCAATCCTTTGAGTATCAGTAACCGACGCCGACTTTATGTGTTGCTCAACTATAGCAAGTTGGGCTGCTGCCTGTGTGAAAGTCACGGTATCTGTTTGCCTTGTTTGTTGTGATTGCTGTTGGGACTGAGTTTGTTGCTCAACAGTAGTGGTTTTCTGGGTTGATTGACCTTCTTTAGTGCCTTGTAAAAGGCTTGAAATTGAGCCTGAGGTATCAACTTGCATGATTAGATGCTCCTAAGCAGAAATGCTTTAATTTTTTATCGGACATGATGGTCAAAACTTGA
>CAMYNQ010000187.1 GCA_947259785.1 uncultured Chromatiaceae bacterium
TTTAACGCCCTCACTTGCTGAGGCAAATGCTTCACGCGCTTGCGCCAGCACGAGGCGGTCACCGTTCAGATTTACCAGACTGCGAAGCTGTTCACGCTCGGGACTCTTGACTCCCCAGTCTTTAAGATAAGCGTGGATTTCAGGCTTGGCCTTACGCTGCAAGGCTTCAAACAAGGTCACTTCCTGGTCGGCAGACAACCCTGCGTCTTTAACCAATTCACGATAAATACCCACATGACCCAGGTCAATATGAAGGTTTTCAACACCAGCCGTCCTCAGTGTTTCCACCATCAAACGCAGAATTTCCACATCACTCTCGATGCCGGCATGACCATAGAGTTCGGCCCCCACTTGAAGCGGCGAACGAGATTTTTCAAAACCGGAAGATTTGGTATGTAAAACGGGACCGATATAACATAGACGGGTGGGGACATCACGCTTGAGAACGTGGGCATCGATACGCGCGACTTGTGGCGTCATGTCAGCCCGAATACCCATCAAACGGCCAGTCAACTGATCAATCAGCTTAAAAGTCTGTAGATCAAGGTCATTGCCGGTACCAACCTGCAATGACTCCAGGTATTCCATTAGCGGCGGCATAACCAATTCATAACCCCAAGCATTGAAGCTATCAACCAATAAGCGGCGCAGTTGCTCAAGCTGTTGTGCCTGCTCGGGCAACAATTCAACTATGCCTTCTGGCAATAACCAGCGATCATTTTTCTGTGTCACGCGTCCAACCATTCTTGTTATCTAAAATTTCATCTAGGTGCCTTTAGCGCACCAGGCTTAATACGATGAGGCCGGCAATCATGCTCACCAGGCCGGCAATACGCAGGGACTTATCATCCATTTGCGCCATCTGCTGCCAGGCATTGCGCATACCATTGGGATTAATAAAGGGCAAAATCCCTTCAATCACCAGAACCAGGGCCAGTGCCGCCCATAAATCTTGCCACATCATCGTTACCAAAAAAAAGCGGGCATCAGAGCTAAGGTCTGATGCCCGGTTTCGTATTTTACCTGTTTATGAAACAAATTGCCTGTCAGGCTAAGCCTTTACTACTGCGCTCCTTCCTGATCACCAAAATAGCGAAAGAATTCAGTATCCGGCTTAATCACCATCACGTCTTGTTTATTTTTAAATGACTCCTTATAGGCCAACAGACTGCGGTAGAAGGAGTAAAATTCAGGGTCTTGATTGTAGGCTTTGGCGTAAATATCTGCGGCCATCGCATCGCCTTGACCACGCAGTTGTTCTGCTTCACGGTAAGATTCTGCCAGCAAAACCGTACGCTGCTTATCTGCATCAGCACGAGTCTTTTCAGCAATCTCAGCACCCTTGGCGCGAAAGTCTGCAGCAACACGGGCACGTTCAGCCACCATACGATCATAAACCGAATCACTGATCTCACCCTTTAAATCAATACGCTTGATACGCACATCAATCACCTTGACACCAAACTCCTGCGACTTTACGTCTGCCGTCTGCGTTGCGATATCCATGATCTCGGCACGTTCACCCGAGATAACCTCCTGGATGGTACGACGAGCAAACTCTTCGCGCAGACTGTCTTTAACAATCTGAGACAGACGCGTATTGGTGCGAGACTCAACACCACCCATCGCGGTGAAAAACTTGGACTCATCAGCAATACGCCACTTAACAAAGGCATCCACTACCACGTTTTTCTTCTCAACCGTCAGGAAGGTTTCTGGCTGGGCATCCATCGTCAAAACGCGACCATCAAACTTTCTAATATTATTGATAAAAGGAATCTTGAAATGAATACCCGGCGCAAAATCAGTCTTCTCGATTTCACCCAGACGTAGCAGGATCGCTTTCTCACGCTCATTAACCGTAAAAAGAGAAAACATCCCCAGAATCAAGACCGCACCCAGCAGGATAATAATTCCTAAACCTTTAATCTGACCCATTAGCGTTGCTCCCGACTACGAAGTGAATCACGTTCGCGCTGAATAAACTGTTGCGCCGAACGTGCAGCTGAGCCTGCCTGGCTCTCTAGATTAGAAAGGTTTGGACTAAAACTCTGCGTTTGCGCTGGTACTTGCCCCTGCATCATGCGATCCAATGGCAGATACATCAGGTTATTACCCCCCTCAACATCTATCATCACCTTGGAAGACTTGGACAATACCTCCTCCATGGTTTCTATATAGAGACGTTGACGAGTAACCTCTGGCGCCCGTTTGTATTCAGCCAGGATGCTTTCAAAGCGAGCAGCCTCACCCTCGGCCTGCGCAACGACTTGTTCTTTATAACCGCTGGCCTCTTCAATTTGACGAGCCGAGGCACCACGTGCCCTAGGCAAAATATCATTGGAGTAGGCTTGAGACTCATTGATCAAACGTTGCTGATCCTCTCGCGCCTTAACCGCATCGTCGAATGCGTGCTGCACCTGTTCAGGTGGCTGGGCATCCTGCATGTTGACACTAATAACCATCAAACCGGTTTGATAGTTATCAATAACCTCCTGGATCCGACTCTGTACACCGCTGACGATATCACTGCGACCTTCCTTCAAAACAAAGTCCATGTCACTCTTACCAACCACTTCACGAATGGCACTCTCTGCCGCCTCACGCAAGGTTAGATCCGGATCACGGACTTTAAAAAGATAGTCGGAGGAGGATTTGATGTTGTATTGAATCGCAAAACTAACATCAACGATATTCTCATCACGGGTCAACATCAGGGATTCACTGGCAACGGAAGCACTCTTGGTGCTGGTACGACCGCCACCACCACCCGCACGGTAACCGATAAGAACATCTCTATTCTGAGCCACGTCAACCCGAACCACTTGTTCAATGGGGCGTGGCAGACGAAAACTCAAACCAGGCTGTAAAGTGTCGACGTATTTACCAAAACGTAAAACCACACCCTGTTCGGCAGGCTGAATGATATGAGCCATGTCATAGACCAACCAAGCACCCACGGCAATTGCCAGGGTCAAGCCCATGCCAGCCGCACCACCCTTGCCTAGACCAGGGCCTTCACCGCCACTATTGCCGCCTTTCTTACCACCAAACATTGAACCAAATTTGTCCTGCATTTTGCGGACAACTTCATCCAAGTCAGGAGGCCCCTGTTCGTCTTTGCGTTTGTTTCCCCATGGATCATCATCCTTCGATCCACCCGGCTCATTCCAGGCCATTTGTCTCTCCAATATATAAGTCATTAAGCCAGTTCAGGCATTTCAGACCAGAACTGGCAATTTTAGAAACCTTATCACTTAGCCGCAAGGCCAAACTATAGATTTATAACCGAATCTAACTTGTTATCCTCGACCAACTCACAACCATCCTGGCGACAAAACGCTTCCATTTGCCGCGGCCAGGTAAAAATGCCCAGCAAACAATCACCGTTTTCCAGCACATCTTCACGCTCGACCATCTCACGTTCAAACAGCTCAGCCCTCAGACGACCAGCCAAAGGCGATAGCCTCAATTGATAATGCTGACGGCTATTCACTGTTCCAAAGCTTGCCTCTTCACCCCGCTCTTTGGCCTCTTGCCACTGCAAAAGTTCGGTGACTGCTTGTTTAAGAAAATCTAGACCATCGCCACTCTTGGCCGAAATCCAAACCCGTAAAGGTCGGCCCAACTCATCGCGATCAATCCTTGGCTGCGCCTCTTCTATCAGGTCTATCTTATTGTAGACCTCAAGTTGCGGCACCTCATGGGCACCGACTTCTTTCAAAACCTCGTTGACCTCATAAATCCGCTCATGCCGACCCTCATCATGAGCATCAATTACATGCATTAACAAGGTCGCCTCCTGGGTTTCCTCCAGGGTTGAGCGAAATGACGCCACCAAACTATGGGGCAGATGACGAATAAAACCAACAGTATCTATCAAGATTGTATCGGATTCAGTCTCAACATCAAATTTGCGCAAGGTCGGATCAAGCGTGGCAAACAACTGGTCTTCGGCATATACATCTGCATCAGTCAGCGTATTAAACAATGTCGATTTACCCGCATTGGTATAACCAACCAGTGACACGGCATGCACCATAGACTTGCGCCGCGACCTGCGCCTATCCTCACGCTGACGACGTACCTTTTCCAAGCGCTTATTAAGTTGTTTAATGCGCTGACCAATCAAACGCCTATCGGTTTCGAGCTGAGTTTCGCCCGGACCACGCAGACCAATACCACCCTTTTGTCGCTCTAAATGAGTCCAACCTCGTACCAGTCGGGTCGATAAATGCCGCAGCTGCGCCAACTCAACCTGCAATTTACCCTCATGGGTGCGTGCCCGCTGAGCAAAGATATCAAGGATCAAACCAGTACGATCCAACACCCGGCATTTCAACAAGCGTTCTAAATTACGTTCTTGAGAAGGTGACAAGGCATGATTAAAGATGACCAGCTCAGCCTCTTCCGCCGCGGCAATCCCAATAATTTCTTCGGCCTTACCACCACCTATAAAATACTTTGGATCAGGGGCACGACGGCTGCCCTGCACAATGGCTACAGGTTCAGCGCCGGCGGATAGAACAAGCTCTTTGAACTCCTCCAGCTCTTCACGGGCATCCTCAACCTGAAAATCTAGGTGTACCAGGATGGCACGCTCCCCCTCATCGGGACGTTCAAAAAACTCCACTTAAATATTTACCCGCTTACTAAGCGCTACCAGCGTCTTCATCACTCATTGGCAATTTGACATTTCTAGCTGGCACAATCGTTGAAATAGCATGTTTGTAGACCATTTGATTGACAGTGTTTTTCAACAACACAACAAACTGGTCAAAAGAATCGATTTGGCCCTGCAGCTTGATACCATTAACCAGAAATATTGATACAGGCACCTTCTCCTTACGCAAAGCATTCAAAAAAGGGTCTTGTAAAGTTTGCCCTTTGCTCATTCTGCCACTCTCCT
>CAMYNQ010000188.1 GCA_947259785.1 uncultured Chromatiaceae bacterium
TTAACCCAGCCATGGTCGGCTACGTTATGTTGTTGATCTCGTTTCCACGCGAAATGACTAGCTGGCCAGCGCCGCTGTCGCTGAGTGAAGCACACCTGACACTAAGTCAGTCACTGGCCTATGTCTTTGGTGGCAATCTACCGGCCGGCATTAAACTCGATGCCCTGACCATGGCCACGCCACTCGACGCCCTCAAGACTAACTTAGGGCTAGACAAAAGCATGCAAGAAATCACTGCCAGCCCTATCTTCGGCAGCATCGCTGGCAGCGGCTGGGAATGGATCAACATCGCCTTTCTCGGCGGTGGTCTGTGGCTGATGTATAAAAATATCATTAGCTGGCATGTTCCCGCCGCCACACTTGGCAGTCTCGCTTTAATCTCAATGGTATTTTTCCTTATTGACCCGACAGCCTATACCTCTCCCTTGTTTCATCTGCTCAGCGGCGGCGCCATCCTTGGCGCATTTTTTATTGCCACCGACCCAGTCAGTGGCGCCACCACCCCCAAAGGCAGAATCTATTTTGGCATTGGCGTCGGTATTCTCACCTATGTCATTCGTACGTGGGGGGGATATCCTGACGCAATAGCCTTCTCCATACTACTCATGAACATGGCCGCCCCTACCATCGATTACTACACCCGACCACGGGTATTTGGCCATGGAGGATAATAGGCCATGTTAGGCAGACAGATGTTGATCGCCGCGGCCATCCTCGGCACCTTTGCCATGATTGGGACCGGACTGGTTGGCATGACCTTCGAAGGCACTAAAGAACGCATCGCTGCCAACGAAAAAGAGTTTCTATTGCGCACCCTCAATGAAATGGTGCCGGCCGAGGCCTATGACAATGATATCTACAACGACAAAATCGTGGTGCATTCCAAACAATTACTTGGTACTGATGAAGGACTGACCATTTATCGTGCCCGCAAGAATGCTAGGCCGGTAGCGATCATCATGACGGCCCATGCCCCAGACGGCTATAACGGCACCATCAAACTGCTGATAGCGGTCGACCTGGCCGGCCAAATAGGTGGTGTGCGAGTACTGGCCCACAAAGAAACGCCCGGTCTGGGCGATGGCATCGAAGTTGAACGCTCGAACTGGATTGAGCGGTTTTATGGCCACTCACTCAATGCACCGGATAGCCAGGGCTGGAAAGTAAAAAAAGACGGTGGCGTCTTTGACCAGTTCACCGGCGCCACCATTACCCCCAGAGCAGTCGTCAAGGCGGTTCATAAATCACTCATATTTTATTATTTAAATAGACCAGCATTATTTGCGCCAGCCGATTCCATAAGGGAAATCCAGCCGCCAAACAGATCAGGAGCCAAATAACATGGATAAATCCTATAGCGATATCAACCGTGAAGGCCTCTGGAGCAACAATGTTGCCCTGGTTCAGGTTCTCGGTCTCTGCCCCTTGCTAGCCGTCACCGCCACCACCATCAACGGCCTAGGCCTAGGCATTGCAACAACCCTGACACTGGTGCTTTCCAGCCTAATCGTTTCCCTAATCCGCAACTCGGTTAAACCAGAAGTGCGTATTCCCATATTCGTGCTGGTCATCGCCTCGGTGGTCACAGCTATTGAGCTGGCCATGAACGCCTACTTCCATGAACTGTATAAGATACTCGGTATCTTTGTCCCGCTCATAGTTACCAACTGTGCCATCCTTGGTCGTGCCGAAGCATTCGCCTCCAAGACCACACCAGACAAAGCCGTCCTGGACGCCTTGATGATGGGCCTGGGCTTTGCTGCGGTACTGGTAGTGCTCGGTGCTATGCGTGAAATTATCGGCCAGGGCACCCTGCTCACGCAAGCACACCTAATGTTTGGTGAAGCCGGCCGAATGTTAACCATCACCCTAATTGAAGATTATCGTGGTTTTCTGCTTGCTATACTGCCGCCCGGCGCATTTATTGGCTTGGGTTTATTGGTCGCCCTTAAAAATGTAATCGACGAAAAGAACAAAAAGAAAGCGGCTAAACCAACAGCAATAATAGAAACCAAACTTGCACCAGCAAGCCTATAAAAAACACAACAAAGCCGGATCCAAGCTGTGAAAAAAAATGGACTTGCCAAGGTCGAGCAAAAACTCAATCAAGGCCACATCCATGAAGCCAAAGAACTATGCATAAAACTCTGTAAAAAGAGCAAAAAAACGCCAGAGGCCTGGAGCCTGCTGGGCATCATCAATGGCCAGCTCGGCCTGATTGACGAGGCTGAAAAATGCTTTCAAACATTTATTGAATTACAGCCGCGCATCTCCGAAGGCTATTTCAATCTAGCCAAGACCCAGGCCACCCTAAAACAGCCGGAAAAAGCCGAAAAAAACTATCAGCAGGCGATTAAACTCAAACCTTCATTTGCCCAGGCCTATAACAACCTGGGAACACTACAGGCAGGCCTCAACAAGCCTGTTGAGGCCGAACAAAATCTGCGACACGCCCTCGCCATTCAGCCTAACAACCCCAACACCTATCGCAATCTTGGCATTCTAATGCAACACCAAGGACGCCTCGAAGAGGCTGAGCAGGCCTACCAACAAGCAATTGAGCTGCAACCCGACTTTAGTGGCGCACTCGAAGATCTTGCCGGTCTGCTAGTACAAACACAACGTTATGAAGCTGCAGAACCCATTCTGCTCAGGGCAATTCAGGCAACCCCCTCTAACGCTAATGCACTAATAAAACTGGGCAAGATATATTTTTTGCGCGAAGAATTTATTAAAGCCGGACAATGTTATAGCAAGGCCTTAACTCACAACCCAAATCATGTGGACGCACATATTGACCTGGCTGCCGTTAAGGAAAAAACAGGCGAATTACAGCTCGCCCTTGAACATTACCACAAGGCTTTAACACTAGCGCCAAACAACATGCGTGCACATAACAACCTGTCTATCATCCTATGCCTAATGGGCGCCCATGAGGATGCCGTAAGCTCAGCCAACAAAGCCCTGCGTCTAGATCCGACCTCACTAGAGGCATACAATAATCTATCCAATGCCCTCTACAAGCTTGGTCGACTTGAAGCTGCCGCAGACGCACTCAAGCAAGCCCTATTTTACCGCCCTGATGATGCCGAAACACATGCCAACCTGGGACGAGTACTACTATTGCAAGGTAAAGTTATAGAATCATTTGCCAGTCATCATCGCACACTTGAACTACAACCCGACTTGAGTAGCGCCCATAGTTTAATGCTGTATGCCATGAACTATAGCCTTGAATTTTCACGCGATGAAATATTTAAAGCACATATCGACTGGGCTGAAAAACATGAAACACCCCGCATGCAAGCAAGAGCGCACAGCAACACAGCAGAAGCCGAACGCCGCTTACGTATCGGCTACGTTTCGCCCGACTTCCGCGGTCATTCGGTGGCATTCTTTTTCGAGCCAATACTGAAAACCCATAACAAAAACACATTTGAAGTCTATTGTTACTCCGACACGCTCAAGGTGGATCAAACAACCAAACGGATGCAAGCCTTATCAAACCACTGGCGCCATTGCTGCGGCTTATCCGACTCCGCTGTGGCAGAAATGATTATTGATGACCAGATCGATATATTGATTGATCTTGCTGGCCACACAGACAACAATCGCCTAACCATGTTCGCCGGCCAACCAGCGCCTGTACAAGTTTCCTATCTTGGTTACCCAAACACCACAGGTTTGCGATCGATACAGTATCTAATTACAGATCAACACTGTGATCCCGCCCCTGTAATGGACGCCTATTACAGTGAAAAACTGTGCCGTATGCCGACTGCGTTTTTTTGCTACCAACCTCCGGAAAACAGTCCCACTGTTTCAGCTGCACCTGCCCTCAAAAATGATTACGTAACCTTCGCTTCTTATAATAACCTCGCCAAAATCGGTGAAGACGTTGTAAAACTTTGGTCCGACGTATTAAAGGCTGTTCCAGATTCGCGATTACTATTTCAATGCCTATCACTCAACGACCCGCCAACACGGGCACGTTTTGAACATTTATTTGCAACACATGAGATTGACACCAAGCGTATTGATTTTACCGCCGCCAACGACTTTGATACCTACCTATCCGGCCATGCAGATGTCGATATCGTTCTAGATACCTTTCCATGGAACGGACATACCGTAAGTTGTCATGCCTTATGGATGGGCGTCCCGGTCATTACCCTTGCAGGTAACCGACATTCATCGAGGATGGGAGTCAGCATTTTGACAAACCTCGACCTGAACGACTGCATTGCCAACTCAGAATCAGAATTCATTGCAGCCGCAAAATCGCTTAGCCAAGACACTCAGCAGCTGGCACGTTTAAGACAAGAATTGCGACCACGATTGCAGGCATCCAAACTCTGTAACGGCCAAGAGTTTACGCAAAATTTAGAGCAACAATACCGCCGCATGTGGAGGGAGTGGTGTACAGGCAATCACTAAAAACCAGCCTATTTATTTGAATTAATTTTGGACCAATTCCGCCGCGTGTGGGGTCACGCTGGAAACCTGGAAGTACACAGGCTCATTTTTCATAAAGAAATTCACTTTTGATGAGTAAGAACGGCTTTCCCCCGGAGCCAGTTCTTCACCTTTCATAACCTGATCCATGCCAACCTGAACGCCATACCGATCAAATACCAACACATTGAATTGAGGCACAACTCTTTTCTGGGTCAAATTTTCCACCACCAGTTTATATTCATACAGCCTGGAACCGTTCTGAGTGATCACTGAAAAGACGATGTTCTTTATAATATTCTTATCGACCGCCAATACCTGGTCTGGCGCTAGCTTCATCACTCCGGGAAGACGCCCCTCCATATAATCTTCCAGTTCTTTTTTTGACTGCAGCAGTTGCGACTTCAGCTCCTCAACCTCAT
>CAMYNQ010000189.1 GCA_947259785.1 uncultured Chromatiaceae bacterium
GCCGAGGTGAAAAACGAGCTTGAGCAGGAGTATCGTCGTCACCAAGCTGAGGATAGGTTTTTTGAGCAAGGTGAAATTCTTGCCAATATGACTTTCGAAAATCCTGATACTTTGGAAATTGCAGCTGAAGAGCTTGGTTTGGCTGTCGCTTCAAGCGAGTTGTTTAGCCGCGATGTTGGTGCTGGAGTTGCCATGGATGATCGTGTTCGAGCTGCCGCATTCTCGGAAGAGGTTTTGCTGCAAGGTTTGAATAGCCAACCATTGGAACTGAGTGGTGATCGCCTGTTGGTATTGCGTATCAAAGAACATCAAGAATCGTCTGTTCGTCCCTTTGATGGTGTTAAAGCGGAGATTGTAAAAACATTGCGTCAACAGGCTGCGGAAGCGATGGCGGAACAGGAAGGCAAGAGTATTCTTGAGCTGTTGGCGGATAACAACACACTTGAAGCAGTTGCAGCTGAGCGTAAACTGAAATGGAATCACCCGGAAGCCATTAAGCGTAATTCAACTGCGGTCGCAGCAGATGTCATCCAGCAGGTCTTTCGACTAGATCGTCCTAAAGAGGCTAAGGTTAAGCACACTGGCTTGCGCATGGGTTCTGGTGATTATGCTGTGATTGCACTATTTGCTGTGATTGATGCCGATATTGAAACTGTTGAATCTGAAGCTGTTCAGTCAATGGCAGATCAACGTGAGCGCTATTATGGTACTAGTGAGTTGCTGGCTGCCATGACTGATATGCGTCAGGCTGCAGAAATTAAAGAGTATCCCGAAAACTTTTAATTATTTTGCTAGCCTACCTAGTATGGGTTAGGTGGATTCGGCATAAAAAGTGAAGTGTCTTGAATATAAAAAAGGCGAACCATCATGGTTCGCCTTTTTGTATTTAGTGGCTTGCCTGCTTAGACATCCATAGCCATACCTACAATATTGTAGCCGGAGTCAACGTGGGTGATTTCGCCGGTGATGCCCGCGGCCAGATCAGAGCAGAGGAAGGCTGCCGTGTTGCCGACATCTTCGGTAGTGATGTTGCGACGCATTGGTGCAAAGCTTTCAACGTGTCCCAGCATTTTGCGAAAGTCACTAATGCCGGCTGCGGCCAGCGTCTTAATTGGCCCGGCAGAGATGCCATTTACGCGGATGCCATCAGGCCCCAGGCTTTCAGCCATGTAACGGACATTGGCTTCCAGGCTGGCCTTGGCCAGACCCATGACATTGTAGTTGGGCATGGCGCGTTCGGCGCCGAGATAGCTCATTGTTAGCATGGCGCCGTCACGGCCTTCCATCATATTGCGACCGGCCTTGGCCAGGGCAGCGAAACTATATGAGCTGATTTCGTGGGCGACGTTAAAACCTTCACGAGTCACGGCATCTAGGTAGTCGCCTTCCAATGCTTCACGTGGGGCGAAGGCAACTGAGTGAATGATGATGTCGACATGATCCCAGAAATCATCCAGGCGTTCGAAGACACGCTCGATATCGGCATCGCTGCTGACATCGCAGGGCAGGACTATATCAGAATCAAATTCGGCAGCCATCTTCTCAACTCGGCCTTGGAGTTTGTCATTTTGATAGGTGAAGGCGAGCTCCGCGCCCTGGTTCTTCATAGCCTGAGCACAGCCCCATGCAATGGAGCGGTTGCTGGCCAGGCCGACGATTAGTGCACGTTTCCCTTCTAGAAATCCCATAGATCACCTGTGTTGTTTGCGTGGTAAATTTAGTAGAGCCAATTCTAGCAGGTTTTGCCAAATTGGAATGCCGTATACCTTACCTGATAAATTCATGCTGTTGAAGTTGCAGAAATTAAGTGACGGAATTATGTGTTTTAGATCATGAATTTTGGTAACTTATGGGCTGTGTTTTGGGGATTGAAATAGTGTCAGAGAAAGGAACAGCTCAATGGGGGTGATTAAGTGCATCAGCAGTTGGGCTTGTCTGGTTTATGCCTTATTGTTACTGGGCTGTGGTGAGCAGAGTTGGAACAATCCCTATCCTCAAGATGATGCTAACAAAAATATTCTTTATTCCTCTTTTTCTGAGCGGCCCAAGCATCTTGATCCGGTTCAGTCATATAGTGCCAGCGAATATACCTTTATCGCTCAGATCTACGAACCACCTTTGCAATATCATTATCTTAAGCGGCCTTATACTTTGGTGCCGTTGAGCGCATCGGAAATGCCAAGGCCAATCTACTTCGATAAGGCGGGTAACAAGCTGCCGTTGGATGCTCCTGCCGACCAGATTGCTCAGACAGTTTATGATATTAAAATTCAGCAGGGCATTATGTATCAACCGCATCCGGCTTTTGCCTTAGATGAGGTTGGTAAACCTTTTTATCAGAATTTGACTCTGTCTGAGCTGGAAAAGATCCATGTCCTTGATGACTTTGAACAGACCGGTACGCGTGAGCTGACCGCTGAAGATTACGTCTATCAAATGAAGCGCCTTGCACACCCCAAATTGCATTCGCCAATTCTTGGCATCATGACCGATTATATCGTCGGTCTTAAAGAGTATGGCAAGACACTGGCCCAGGCCTATGATGCCTTACCCAAGCAGCAAGATGTTGCCTATCTTGACCTACATCGATATCCACTTGAGGGTGTGCAGGTAATCGACCGTTATACCTATCGCATCAAGGTTGAGGGCAAATATCCACAGCTGCTTTACTGGCTGGCGATGCCATTTTTTGCCCCTATGCCTGCTGAGGCGGATCGTTTTTATAGCCAGCTTGGCATGGCCGAGCGCAATATCAGTCTGGACTGGTATCCGGTGGGTACAGGACCGTACATGCTGACAGTGAATAATCCAAATCTGCGTATGGTGCTTGAACGCAATCCCAATTTTCATGGCGAACGTTATCCAACTGAAGGTATGCCGGAAGATATGGCTAGCGGCTTGCTGCAGGATGCAGGTAAACCACTGCCGTTTGTCGACAAGGTGGTTTATAACTTGGAGAAAGAGACCATTCCTTACTGGAATAAATTTCTGCAGGGCTATTACGATACCTCAGGCATCAGTTCTGACAGTTTCGATCAGGCCGTCAAGGTTGGTGAGGGCGGTGAAGTGGGTCTGACAGAAGAGATGATAGAGAAGGGCATAGGTCTATCAACTGCAGTGGCGACGTCGAGTTTTTATATGGGCTTTAACATGCTCGATCCTGTTATTGGTGGTTATGATGATCGCGCACGTAAATTGCGTCAGGCTATTTCTATTGCCGTCGACTATGAAGAGTTTATTTCTATTTTTAGAAATGGTCGTGGTATCGCCGCTCAAGGGCCAATACCACCTGGACTGTTTGGTAACAGGGAAGGCGAACAAGGCATTAACTCTCATGTCTATGATTGGGTCAATGGCATGCCACGGCGCAAGTCTATCGGTGAGGCCAAACGATTATTGCAAGAAGCGGGTTATGGCGGCGGCATTGATGCTGAAACTGGCAAGCCACTGGTGCTACATTTTGATGTCACCGGTGGAGGTCCAGATGACAAGGCTTTGTTGGAGTGGTTTCGCAAACAGTTTAGAAAACTCGATATTCAGTTGATGCTGCGCAACACCGATTACAATCGCTTTCGTGAAAAGATGCGCAAGGGTAATGCACAGATCTTTATGTGGGGCTGGAATGCGGATTATCCTGACCCGGAAAATTTTCTGTTCCTGTTGCATGGTCCAAACGGCAAGGTTAAACACCATGGTGAGAATGCAGCCAATTACGATAACCCGGAATTCAATCGCCTGTTTGAGCAAATGAAGAATATGGATAACAGTCCAGCACGGCAGACCATCATCGATCAAATGGTAGAAATTGCCCGAAGTGATGCGCCCTGGTTGTGGGGGCTTCACCCTAAACAGTTTGCGCTGACACATGCTTGGTACTTCAATTCCAAGCCCAACCTAATGGCCAATAACTCCCTTAAGTACAAACGCATTGATCCTGCCTTGCGTGATGCCAAGCGCCAAGAGTGGAATCCGCCGGTGGTGTGGCCAATTTGGTTGATTATCATTGGTTTGTTGCTGGCGACCTTACCTGCTGTGGTCACCTATTGGCGTAAGGAACACCGGCTGCAACATCGTCAGCCGAGGGGGGATTAATGCTGGCCTATATTATCCGTCGTGTTCTATATGCTTTACCGATCTTGATGGGGGTGAACCTGATCACCTTTACGTTGTTCTTCGTCGTCAATAGTCCAGAGGATATGGCGCGCATGCAGTTAGGGGGTAAGCATGTCACCGAAGAGGCGATTGAAAAGTGGAAGGCCGAGCGTGGTTATGACAAACCTTTGCTGATTAACAAGCAGGCTACTGGTGCTGCAAGCGTCACTGATACTATTTTTTACGATAAGTCGATCAAACTATTCGTCTTTGATTTTGGTAGTGCGGATGATGGCCGTGATATTGGTTATGACATCAGCCAACGGATGTGGCCCAGTCTAGCCATCGCCCTGCCCAATTTAATCATTGGCCTATTGGCCTATATTACTTTTGCCTTGCTGGTGGCTTTTTTCAGGGCGACCTATGTCGATGTTGGTGGAGTGATTTTGTGTGTTGTGTTGATGTCTATTTCGGGCCTGTTTTATATCATTGGTGGTCAGTATCTGGTGGGCAAGTTGTTACACCTGGTGCCTGTATCCGGTTATGACGTGGGTATGGAGTCAATCAAATTTCTGATCCTTCCAGTGTTGATTGGTGTGGTGGGAGGTATTGGATCCAGTACCCGTTGGTACCGCACTATTTTTTTGGAAGAGATTGGTAAGGACTATGTCCGTACGGCACGAGCCAAAGGGATGCCAGAACTGGCGGTGTTATTCAAACATGTGCTGAAGAATGCCATGATTCCGATTTTGACCGGCGTGGTGGT
>CAMYNQ010000190.1 GCA_947259785.1 uncultured Chromatiaceae bacterium
TTAGTCTATGTTGAGCTTGGTGTTGTCTTGGTGTTGTCTTGGTGTTGTCTTGGTGTTGTCTTGGTGTTGTCTTGGTGTTGTCTTGGTGTTGTCTTGGTGTTGTCTTGGTGTTGTCTTGGTGGGCTAGCTATATGCTCATTAATGGATGTAAGAGGTCGCAATCGTGAGGGGCATAACTTCTCATTTGACATCCTGCAAGGCTGTTCTGCCTGAGATAATGACGGCTGAGAAATTAATCTGTATCAATTTATTAAGATGGCTGGCTAAGTATGGATTTAAGCCACTCTATGCTGTCCAGTTTTTGCTCTCCTGGAATGCGCATGTCGGCATCCTCAAAGGTGCCTTGCTCGGCATCAAGGTGGCAGGCGCCGCAATTGGCCTTATTTTTAACGCTGTCGCGCTTCCAAACATCGTCACCGATTTCTTCATGTTTTTTTTTCCAGTAGCGAACGTCGGTAATACGCAGCGGGGCTTCGTTGGCGGCAATTGAGCTGTTCATGCGCCAGGCCGGTTCGATCTGTTCCAAGTCAGCAGAATTGGTGCTGGCATAGGCCAGTAGCTCAGTGATGGTCTCTTCATCCAGATCCAGATCGTCGTCAAAGTGTTCGTGTTGTTGCTCCATCATTAACGCCCATGAACGGCTGGGTAACAGGCTGGGGTGGAAGGCGAGGTGGCAGTCACTGCACTCTGTTTCCCAGGTTTCATTTTTGACCAGTTCAGGGCCTTTAAAAGGCAGGTAGGGTTGATCTGCCGTCTCGGTGAGATAGCCGCCAAAGGTGGTGATGACATAGGCGGCGATGACGGTGACCATGGTGGCGGCGACGAGGCGATGGGGGTGAACGTTGATCGATTCAGTATCGGCTGACTTGGTGCCGCGGAACATGGCCCCGATCAGGTTTTCACGATGCAGCAGACTTTCGGCCATGACGCCACAAAAGTGGATGATGACCAGTAGTAATAAACCATAAGCGGAGTATTCATGGATTTCACGAAAGATAGTGCTCTGATCAAAGCTGATGATGCCAGCCAGCGGGCCATGCAGCTCTTCGCCGCCAAGTACGAATAGGCCGGATAGGGTTAACACTAGGCCAAGGCCTATCAGGGCAAAGATGGCCCAGGCGCCGGCGGGGTTGTGGCCGACATAGTGACGCATGTGTTTACCAAACAGGCCCTTTATGTAGTTGATGACCTCTGAACCGCTATAGCTGAATTGCTGAAAGCGAGAATAGTGAGTGCCAAACAGGCCCCAAATGAGGCGGAAGATGAGCAGACCGAGGAAGGTGTAACCAGAGAATGTATGGGTGTCAAGATAGCGATTATCGTCATAGCTCAGCCAGGCAATCACAAAAGAGATAACCAGCAGCCAATGGAAGACCCGGGTAGGGACATCCCAAACCAAGATTGATGCTGGTTTTTTGGCGGCGTGTGTCATCTTTGCCTCATTGGCCGTTTTCAAGTTATGGCTTGATTAATATTGCCTGTAACAATATTCAGTCAAGCTTAAACAAAACTGAATCAAATAGGTCTCTGCTCCGACTAGCGTTAGATAATAGGGAAGGTGGGCCGATTTGGGAGTGTCGAAATCCTGAGGGGCTGGGGGTATTGCCTGGCCAAGCGGTTTTTTGTGGCTGTGAGCGCCTGGAGTTAGCTGTAGTTTTTGCTGCTGGGATAGCTGGGCTTTTTGGGTTGCAAGGTAAACCAGTCGTCGGATGATATTTCGTAAAAGTGGTCAGCTTCACTTCGTAATTGATTTGAGGTGGTGCTTGATACGGCGGCAATTTCAACCCGCACACCTTCGCCTCTTAAGTGGCGTACCAGTTCAATGTAGTCTGAATCGCCGGACATGATAATAATGGTGTCTACCTTGCTGGCTAGTTGGGTGGCTTTTATGGTGAGGGGGATGTCAGCAGATTTGTGGCATGGCCTGACTGAGCCATGAAAGTTGCTGTGTAGGCGTTCTTTCAATTTTGCCGAGATTGTATGGCCTTCACGAAAATAGACCAGGCGATTCAAACCGCGATTATCCAGAAGCTTTGGCACTAAAGTGTCAAAGTTGAGCATGGTCTGTTTATCGCCAGTTTCAGTGTGGATGCTACGTTCAATATTATTACCATCAATCAGAATTGCTACAGATTGGCTAATATTGACATTTGGTTGGCGTAATTGATTCATGAGTATTTATCGCATAACGAGCCTAGTTTGATTATAAGACCAGTTAAGAATTAGTACAGTTAATGGTTTTGAAATTTGTTTAGATGAAAAAAACCACCAAAGCATGGTTTGCTTTGGTGGTTTGTGAAATAACGTATTTATTATTTTAAGGCGTCTTTGACTGTGCTTTGTTGCATCATATATGGTGGGCAATATTTTGATTGATCGTTGCCACCAATTTCGCCTGCTTCGATAGTGGTGTTATTTGCTTGAGATGTCTTTTTTCTTTTTCTCGAAACAATCAATGTGTTCGAAAAGCCAACGTAATTGAGCGAGTCTTTCATCAGTTTCCCTCCAGCGCTTTTATAAGCTGAATTTATACTGCTACGAGTATTGTTCAATAACGATTGCTAATCAATCATTAAGGTTTATGACTATAGCAGTAATTTGAGATAAGAAAACCCATTAGTCTAGGTGTGTATTCTATTGATGCTTAAAGGATCTGTTTTTTCAATAACTTAGTGTTGTAATGTGATGTAGATTAAGCATGTCGCTTTTGTCGGTTTGCGGCTTTGAGTTTAGTTAGGTCCTTTTTATTGTTGGTTCTGTTTTGAAATGAAGGGATTCCCTTAAGGCCAGAGGCATTAAAGTCCTTTGATAGTGCACTAGATACATCCGCTTCATTGCAGGCAAGTTGGTTGCATAGACCATCGAACAAAAGATCGAATAGTCGTTTCAGTGAGATCCGGTGTGTCTGATCGGTGCTTGCAAACAGCCAATCACTTAAAGTGATAAAACGTTGGAATGGTTGATCTGCAAAGATAATGTTTTTTGTATTTGAAAAACGTCCTGAATTAATAATCATGTCCCAGTAACGTGCCATTCGGCTAAGTCTTTGCATTTCAGTAAAGTCAATCAGCTTATTGCTGAGTATGTTGTACGGTGGTGCGGGATTAAAACGCAACTTAAACTCTTCGCTGTGGCGGATGATGGGTGAACCACGCAGGCGCTTGAGTATGCCGATTTGTATTTCGTGTGGGTTGAGTTTTATTAAGCGATCCAGTCCTACGGAAAAACTGTTGATGTCTTCACCCGGCAGACCAACGATAAGGTCGGCATGGATGTGGGCGTTGGTTTCATTTCTGATCCATTGCAGGTTCTGTTCTGTTTTTTCATCATTCTGGCGCCGACTAACGAGCATCTGTGTTTGTGGGTTAAAGCTCTGCACGCCAATCTCAAATTGCAGGCTGTGTGGCGGAAATCTTGTAATGGCTTGTTTGAGTCGTTCAGGCAAATGATCAGGGATAAGTTCAAAGTGGAGAAAAATCTTTTCATCCATGCGGGCAAGAAAAAATTCAAGTATGCGAATACTGTTGTCTATTTTTAGATTAAAGGTGCGGTCGACAAACTTAAAGTGACGTACGCCACGATTAAAAAGTGATTCGAGTTGTTCGAGGAATAAGTCTAAATCAAATGGCCAGGCAGTTTTGTCCAATGCTGAAAGACAAAATTCACATTTGAATGGGCAGCCGCGTGAAGCCTCGACATAGATAATTCTATGGGCAATGTCATCATCGTTGTAGAGGTGGTAGGGGAACTTCAACTCGGCGATGCTGACTGTTTGTTGCGGGATAAATTTGTCGGCAATGACTTTATTGTTTAACAGTTTTCCACATAGTTGTCGGAATGATTTTTCACCGGTTCCAGCAATGACATAATCTGCTTGTTGGCAGATAGGTTGTTGCTGTTGTTCAAAGCTGACCTCAGGACCGCCAATAACGATGATGGTTTTCGGGCTGACCTGTCTAATAATGCCGACGACCCTGGTGGTCTCTTCAATGTTCCAGATGTAAACACCAAGGCCAATAATTTTTGGCCTTTTTAATAATAATTTTTCGGCAATATCGATGGGTCTTTCATTGATGGTGAATTCGATTATGTCGCAGTCATCCTCATAGTCGCCAAGATTGGCTTTGAGATAACGTAGGCCAAAGGCGCTGTGGATATAGCGGGCATTGAGGGTGCTGAGAACGATAGAAGGCATGGCTGCATTTTACTAGATTGCCGGCAGTTTGGCTTGTCTCATGTGTTATGAAAGTCGTCATGCTAATATTGCTACAGTAGTTTTAGAGGCCTTATGTCTGTTCAATCTTCAAAAAACGATGCCATTATTGAATTGGCGATAGCCCAGCGGGATCGTGCCCTGGTTACAAATCAGCGCCGTGGTCTGGTGATAAGCGGTAGTACCGAATGGTGTGCGGAAATCGCAATCAAAATAGCGCGCTTGTTTGATCGGCAGCTATGGGTGACGCGTCATCCGCCAGAAGCTGTTGAGGCATATGTTGGTCGTGAGGTGTTGCAGCGCTTGGGTGGTGAGGTGGACCTACTGGTCTATGACTGCCACGAAGGATTTGATGTTGATGCCTTTGGTGCGGCCTCGGGTTTGATCAGAGGGGGCGGCTTGTTGCTGTTGTTAACCCCGCCCCTGGATAGCTGGCCACAGATGGCTGACCCTGAGGCAGAGCGATTTTTTAAAACGGGTTGCACTGCTAGTAATTTTATCAAACGCTTTATCAATATTGCCAAGGCTTCTGAAGCACTGTCGATGGTGGCTGAAAACAGCGTCCTGCCTCGTCTTCCAGAAATTAATGAACCCAGCGCGGTTTTGCGT
>CAMYNQ010000191.1 GCA_947259785.1 uncultured Chromatiaceae bacterium
GTTAACTTGCGCAGACTTGGAAGGCCAGATGTGCCTGGCACAGCGTTGTCTGTAATCAATTCAAAACCATTTTTGACCGCCTCTTCTTTGGCCCCAAAAACATCTGCGCATCCGCAAGAAACGCCAGCTACTTTATCTTCCACCGCTTTATAGAGCTGGTATGCGGGGTGATCTTGGCTGGTTAGTACACCTGCCCAACGTGTACCCGTACCTTGGAATAAAATAGTGACTTCATTACCAGACTGTTTAAAGTCATAAGCGGCAGCAAGTCCGTTGAATAATCGACCCAATGCTTCTTCACACCCTGCTTTGGGGTCTGACAATATGATGATGGCTGCTTTCATGGTGATATTTTCCTTTAAAGTGGATTAGAAAAAGAGTGTTTTCACTCCATGAAGGAAAGGTTACTTGATTCATAAAACGCAATAAATGCTACTATGGTTATTTAACTATTGCGATTTATGGAGTAATTGACGTATGGATAAACTTCAAGCCATGGCAGTTTTTGTGAAAATAGCAGAAAGCGGCAGTCTTACCGCCGCTGCCAATAACCTTGATAAATCGTTACCTGCAGTAGTAAGAATGCTGGCGGCACTTGAAAAAAATCTACAAGTTCGGCTTTTTAACCGTACAACTCGTCGAATTGCGTTAACTGAAGAAGGTCGCATCTACTTGGATAGATGCCGAAAGATACTGGCGGAAATTGAGGAAACCGAGCGCTTGCTGTGCAATGATCAGGTTGAACCCAGTGGCACAATTACTTTAACGGCTCCGGTACGTTTTGGTGAGATGTACGTTAATCCGGTGGTGAATCGTTTTTTAAAGCAGTATCCTCGAATGCAGGTTAACTTGTTATTGCTAGATCGAGTTGTCAATATGTTAGATGAAGGCATTGATCTGGCGGTGCGTATTGGTTCTCTTAGCGATTCAACATTAATTACTAAATCAATAGGCGAAATTCGCCAAGTTGTTTGTGTGAGTCCTGAAGTTCTAAAAAAATATGGAAAACCGGATCGCCCCGAGTTATTGGCACAATTGCCATGCATACGTTTTACGGGAATTTCTGTTGGCTCTGTCTGGCAGTTTCAGGAAGCTAATAAAAAATTATCTGTGAAGGTTAGAGGTAGCTTTACCTGCAATCATATCGCTGCTTTGGTTGATGCATGTGTATCAGGAGCGGGATTTGCTTATATCTTTTCTTATCAAGTGATGCCATATGTTAGGCAAGGTAAGTTGGAAATTATATTAGAAGACTTCGAGTTACCCACACTACCAATTAGTTTGGTATATCAACATAGACAGTTAATGTCCTCTAATATCCGACTATTTGTTGATTGGCTGGCTGAGGAATTAAAAAATTCTTTAACGCACTCTCAATAGACAACAGACAACAGAAAAAGCCTGAAGAGAGTAGGCCACTTTAAGTTTGTCCATTGTTTGCAGCTTAAGTGGTATTTATAGCAACGTAAAAAGTTTTAGCAGTTGGTTGTAGGCTACATTGTTTTTTGATATTTCCATAGCTCTTATAGAAAGCAGCATCATTCGTAGCGTAAAGCTTCCACTGGATGAAGTCGCGCTGCACGCCGCGCTGGCAAATAACCGGAGATGATACCCACAGCCACCGATACTATTAAGGCGATAATTATGACGGTGACTGAGGGGGTGAGAGGGAAGCCGGTTAGTTCTGCCAGAATGATACTAGCACCTGTGCCGAGTGTAAGTCCGATAATGCCGCCCATAGTGCTGATCACTACTGCCTCTAGTAAAAATTGCAACATAATATCTCGCCGACGCGCACCGATAGCTTTTCGCAATCCAATTTCTCGGGTGCGCTCTAATACTGAGGTACTCATAATATTCATAATGCCCATACCACCAACTAACAAGGAAACTGAGGCAGCGACAATGCCGATCATAGCGACGCCATCAAGTATGCGCTGGGTTGTATTGATATAGGTGTCCATTGTGTCAGATTTATAAGCGAAATTACGACCATTATGGCGTTTCAATACCGCGATGAGTTGCTCTGCTGCAACAGAGGCTTGAGCCTGAGTTACTGCTTCAGCCTGAAGATAATTGATCTTTTTGTGGCCTTGCATTTGCTGAAAAGTCGTATAGGGAATGAGGATGCGATTGTTAGCATCCTGGCCACCTGCTGAGCCGATGCTGGCGAGAAAATCCCGACTCTTCGTTTCGAGCACGCCGATGACAGTGAATTTGCGATTGCCAATACGGAACTCGCGGCCAATGGGGGAGGCTGCACCGAACAGATCCTCAACCGCCATGGGTCCAAGGATCGCCACCGCTCGACGACTGGTCATATCGCGGACTCGGAACGGCCGTCCTTGAACGATGACATCATTAGCGATGGTGGTCAGGGCAGTATCCACACCTTGAAGTTGGGCATTGCTGTAGCGATTATTCGCTTGAATTATAATGCGCTTACCTCTGGAGCCACTCACTATGGCGCTGATGCGGCGCACTGCGGGGCAGCAATCAGAGCTTAGCGCCTGATAGTCATCGTTATTGATGCCCGTTCCTTCCCGTATCATGCGGTTGGGATTTTTGTCTGCGCGATCACGGAATACCCACAAGGAGTTCAGACCGAAGGTTTCCAATTCAGAAAAAACCAGATAGTTTCCGCCCTTGCTAATAGTACCCACCGCCATGACAGCGGCGATGCCGACAGCAATGCCTAAAATACTCAGCAGTGTGCGGCGCAGATTATCCTTAAGGGCAAAAAGCGCTTGGCTAAATCGATCGATAAAAAAGTTCAGCATTGCCAATTATGCGCCATCATCGTTGGCGATCAATCCGTCTTTGAGGCGGATGATGCGACCCGCATGGGCGGCGATTTCTTCCTCATGAGTGACCATGAGGATGGTAGTTCCAGCCTGGTTGAGTTCATGGAACAACATCATTATTTCGTGACCAGTGGCTGAATCGAGGCTGCCGGTAGGTTCATCCGCTACCAGCAGCTCGGGATTGTTGACCAAGGCACGTGCTATGGCCACGCGTTGCTGCTGGCCGCCCGACAATTGGCTTGGTGCGTGATCGGCTCGATCGGCAATATTCATGCGTTGCAAGGCTTGTAGTGCACGCTTGCGACGTTCGGCTGGATGCTCTCCGGTGTAGATCATGGGTAATTCGACGTTGCGTAAGGCGGAGATTCGAGGGATGAGATTGAATAACTGAAATACAAAGCCGATGTGTTGGTTACGGATACGGGCGAGATCATCATCAGAAGCTTGGTCTACCGTTTCACCCGCCAATGTGTAAGTGCCGGTATCTACGTCATCGAGACAGCCAATGACATTGAGCAGGGTTGTTTTTCCGGAGCCAGAAGGCCCCATGATGGCGACGAATTCACCAGCGTTCACATTTAGACTGACACCCCGCAACACCGGTAGCAGCACCTCGCCGACAGAGTAACTTTTGTGGATACCTGTTAAGTTAATCATGGTAATTCGACTTTCGTTTTCACTTTAACTAGGCTGTTTTCTGTTAGTGCTTTTAGTGCTTTACCATGGGAGATGATGATGGATTCATCTGCAGTTATACCATCAACAATTTCGACATGGGTGAAATCCTCGATACCAGTCGTTACTGGCAGGTATTTTACTTTGCCGTCGCGAACCACTGCAACCTTCGATGTCTCATCGGATTCGATAAGTGCGGTGTAGGGCAGTTTCAACGTGGAATCGCGGCGGGCAGTGCGGATTTCGATATCTACTTGTTGCCCTAGCAATAATGGCGGGGCGTCTGCGCCAAGTGTCATGCGCACGGCAAAACTATTTAACACTGCGTTTTCATCAGTAATAATAGCCGGAGAGATCCAATGGATAGTTTCGTTCCAACGCAGGCCAGGAAAAGCATCACAAGTGAGGCTAACGGTTTGGCCGATTTCGACCACACCACTATCGCCAGCATCGACATTGGCTTCGATTTCACGGCCTTCTTCAGCCACTAAAGTGAAGAGTTTAATTCCAGCCTCCACCCATTGCCCTTGTTCAGTAGATTTTTCGATAATCACGCCGTCCCATGGTGCGGTGACCTCGACTTTTTCTCGCTGTATTTGAGCCACTCGTCGCTCTGCTTTGGCCACTTGTAAACGCGCTTGCGCAGCACGCCACTGTGCTTCAGTATCTTCAACAGCTTGCGTAGAGGCGTTACCGGCGAGAGATATTTTTCGTAAGCGTTCCAATTTGCGACTAGCCTCATCTACCGCCTGCCGTTCTCGCGCTACTACTGCAGTGGCTTTTTCCACCAGAGCATCGGCTTCACGTTTGTCGAGGTAAGCGAGCACCTGGCCGGCTTTAACACGATCACCTTTTTGCACCAGCATGCCCTGAATCTGTCCGTTAACTAGCGCAGTCATTGTGACAGTGCGATCATTAATCACGCTGCCAGTAACGCGAATTACCGATTCAATTGATCCTTTTTCCGCGTTGATGACCTCAACAATAATGGCGTCATCCTGGTAGTATTTCCAACCGCTTATCACAGCAGTTAGTAATAATAAAGTAACAATGATTAACGATATTTTTTTCATGGTGAATTTCTGAATACATAAAACGAAACTTAACAGCATAACAAAAAATAGACTGCGTTGTAACCAGATGAGGCTAGCATAGCATCGGTATTCTCAGTTAAAGTTTAATATCGATGCCCAGTGATTAACTGCTTTTTCTAGGCTAATCTACCAACTTGATAAATTGACTCTTAGCTACCATATCTAATAGTAAATTAAACTAAAATTAGAGTCTGATTATGG
>CAMYNQ010000192.1 GCA_947259785.1 uncultured Chromatiaceae bacterium
ACAATAAAAAAGGCCGCAGATTTTTTAATCTCTGCGGCCTTTATGAAAAAAATTATTTTAGAAAAAACTAATTCAACTCATTCCAGAACGCGCAGACGGTAGCGCATGTGGTCGCAGCCACATGCATACTCGTGCCATCACGTTTTGTTTTGAATTAATCATGGCCTTAATGTGCAACCATTACCTGGTTGAGGTCAAGCATTAATTTTATGAGCTCGAAAAATAATAGATGTTGGACGCATGGGATCCGTTCTATTTTATTTCATTACACTGTGTTTAATTCTGGGCCAATAACTTTTGAGATCAAACGAAGGGCTATGCTTCTGAACGTGACACTGGCGGCAGATTTGCTCTGGCTGCCAGTCATGGTTCTTGGTCAATTCAAATCCAGTCGATTCAACATGCACCCGCCCTGCGCCATGACAGGATTCACACTGCACATTCATCAGATGCTGCGTGGCATCAAAATCGATAAAGCCCCCCGGCTTCTCAAAACCGACTGTGTGACATTTGATGCAGGCCGGATCGAAGGCCTTGTTGACCTGCTCCAGTTTGGCAAAGGCGTTGCTATGCAATGTCTCAGACCAGATTTCATGTTCCTCCTGGTGACAGGTTTTACACACCTGCTCACCAACGTAAGGACTCTGCCCCGTCTCAAGTGACTTGCGTAGTTCAACCCGCTTGAGGTAGGCCTGCTTGACCTTGTTGTTATATTCCTCATACCAACTCAATAATTCCGGATCATCGTCAACAGTGGCAGGCATTGAAATTACTTCGTGCTTAAAATCGGCAATGCGGCCATCATCTGTTAGGCTTAATGACAGCTGCCCCAGTCGCATGCCACGCGAACCGGGCTGCAAAACCAAAGTATTGTCGATCAGCTGCGGCTCACCAAACACTTCATAGGCAGCACGAATCAAAAGAATGTCGACATATTGCAGCGGCAGGGCCTTGGCCTGCTCCAGGGTCAAGGTGGTAGATAGAACAGTCAGACCATTTTTCTGCGCCTGTCGCAAACTATCAGTCAGAGCATCAATGTCATTTTCAACCTGACCATTTTGCTCAATCTGCATTGCCATCTGTGGTGAGCTAGCTGGATCAAGCCAGGAAAAAAAGCTTAGTTTCTGATCGCCACGTGTGACGGTGCGCTGAGCAGAAAACGTTTCACCACCCCGGTTAGTGCTGACCCAATTAAGTTTGTTTTCAAGCACAAAGTCATCGCCATAGGCCAGATCATTCCACTGCAGCCCCACCGCATCAAAATTCAACACTGAATAGGCCTTGAGGATGTATTCAGCAGTGAGTTTGTCTTGTGGCACCATACTGACAATCAGGCCACCGCTCGACAGCGCAATCAGGTCTGGTTTTTGCTGGCGCAGTTTTTTGATGCTGCTTGATTGACGCAAGACGCCACCCAGATCACCCTCTACACTGCAACCACAGGGTTCCAGCTCACCATCAATATTACCCGAGTAAACAATGTCGACTTGATTGCCTTGCGCCCAGGCTAGCTGTGGCAACAAGGCAAACAGAACTAGAGTTAATTTAAATTTAATTTTTTTTCTAAGACTCACGTATTGCGGCCTCCTCGGCCTTGGCTTGATCCCAAAGTTTATCCATCTCATTCAGAGACATCTCAGATAGCTGTTGGTTCTGTTGTGCGGCTAATTCTTCGACACGACGAAAGCGCGACTCGAAACGATGATTGACTCCACGCATCGCCACCTCTGGCTCAACCTCAACATGACGGGCCAGATTGGTACAGGCAAATAGCAGGTCGCCGACCTCGTGCATCAACTTGTGTGCATCACCACCCTCGGCCAACACTTCGCGTACCTCAGCCAGCTCCTCTTCAATTTTTTCCAACACCGGCTCAACACTGGGCCAATCAAACCCCAAACGTGCCGCGCGGCGCTGCAATTTAATGGAACGCATCAGTCCCGGCAAGGCCAGCGGCACATTGTCCAATACACTTGGCAGACGATTTTGCTCGGCGGCCTTGGCCTGGCGCTCAGACTCCTTGTGTTTTTCCCAAGCCTGGTTCTGGGCCTCGGCTGATTCGATTTCGGCGCCACTAAAGACATGCGGGTGACGTTGAACCAGTTTATCGCTAATTTCGGCAGCAACATCGGCAAATTCAAACTCACCGGCCTCTTTTGCCATTTGAGCATAGAAGACAATCTGAAACAGCAGGTCACCCAGCTCTTCACGCAGACTGGCCATATTGTTCTGATCTATGGCATCGGCCACCTCGTACACCTCTTCCAGGGTATAGGGCAGAATAGATTTAAAGGTCTGTTGTTTATCCCACGGGCAGCCGTTTTCCGGATCACGCAGGCGCGCCATCACCTCTAGCAGTGCAGACATCTCAGTCATTTTTTTACCTAGAATTAAAGTTTATTGATTGCGACAAACTTATTGTCATCATCAAATTCAATCACGAACTCACCGTGAATGCCATCCTGACTAACAAATGCTCTAAGAAGATTGGCGGGAAACCTTATTGTGCGACCATCACTGGCGACAGTGACAACATCTCGCACCGCGCCACTGTAGTATTCCATATATTGGTGGGCTGAAATATGTAAAGCGAAATGGGCTTTTCGATTAGACATGACTGACCATCACAACGGCTAAAACTAATCTTTCAGGTAATCAATCAACACACCACTGGTTTGGCGCAGGCGCAGACTCATCAAAGTTGCCATTTTATGGACAATTCTCAGTCCGACTTCTGGCTGTTCTTTTAGCAGGCGGTCGAAATGGCTTTTCGTCACTAACAATAAAACCGCAGGTTCAAGCACTACCGCCGTTGCTGAATGAGGCAGGCCATCCAGCAGTGACATTTCACCGATAGTTTTGCCGGATCTGACCGTGGCTATTTTTTTCTTTTCATCTGATTCTCCGCCACTTTTCTTAAGGATATCCAGTTTACCCTCGACAACCACAAACATATAACTCTCACGATCACCCTCAATCAGTACCTCGACACCAGCAGGCGCCTTGTAGGCCTGGACATAGCGAGCAAAAACATCCACTTCGGCACGAGACATATTTCTAAACATGTCGGCACGCTCAAGCATGTCAGCAATTTCTGTTGTATATGAGGTCCCTGAACCGAGCAGTTCAAGATCGTCAAAGCAGCTCTTGCCATTAGGCCCCATTTCTCACTCCATCCAGCACAATTGGTTTAATCATGCCAATACTATCTTCTCTTAGCTTAATTTACTTTAGGAATTTACAGCTGATCCGACCAAGTCATGTCTGCATCGAGGCATCTGAAAATATTTGATCTAAGAGTGGGACGAAGGCAACAGGCAATACGGCTCTGGTTTCTATGCCAGCGCGGGGCGTTTTTTGTAGTAATTTCAATTGCTGGGCATCCCCCTGACTACCGACAGGAATAATCATTTTACCGCCGGGCCTTAGCTGATCCAGCAACGCCTTCGGCATATTGGTGGCCGCAGCAGTCACCAGAACAGCATCAAATGGTGCTTCGTCAGGCAGGCCCTGATAGCCATTCCCCCAAAGAATCTCAACATTGTCATAGCCGAGCCACTGCAGCCGTTTTCGCGCTGACACAACCAACTGAGCCACATTTTCCATGCTGTAAACCTTTTTAACCAGCTGCGCAAGAATCGCCGCCTGATAACCCGAACCGCTGCCGACCTCAAGCACCACCTCATCACCCTGCAGGTCAAGCAAGTCGGTCATCAGTGCCACGATAAAGGGTTGAGATATTGTCTGCCCATAACCAATCGGTAGGGGACAATTATCATAGGCTGAATGACGCAATCCTTCCGGCACAAACTCATGCCGGGGAACGTTGGCCATTGCAGCCAACACCTTTTTCGAAATTGTTCGCCTGCCCGTCCACGAGGACGATATTTTGGCCTCGGCCTCAATCCCCTTAATCATATCTTTGACTGTTAACACGAACTACTGGGAATCCGTTGTATCTAGCACCGCCAATGGCCCAGCCCAATTTTCAGGGTGAATAGCTGTATCGCTATAACCCAGATCATCAGCATCAAGCTCATCAAAGGCACCGGTCCAGTCTTCCGGCGGTTCAACAGCCAAAAGCTGCATTTCCCCCCAAGCATCAAACTCTAACTCTTCAACTTCACCTTCAAAATATTGAATCTCTATCGTCGATGTATCCGCATCCAGGGCGACCACCTCAAACGCCTGCCCACCGGATTCTTGGTACCAAGCACCTATCACTACTGCCAACTCTGACATTTTATTTCCTCTCTACCCTATTGCCTAGGGACATATCCAACAGCTCTGCTGTACTTATTTTGGTTTAGGTGACGCACATTCATTTGTATAGTCCCTAGCGCCACAAATAGCCAAGCCCGAGACTAAATATTTTTTTACACCTTTCGCCACAAGAGTCACCGCTGAAGTGTGATTCTCATCACAAGTAAAGCTAACTAAAATCCATAAAATACCGAAAACATTAGTAATAGAGAACACTTCCGAAAAGTAAGAACCATTCAGAAAGGCACACTGGAGATCCAAATGGGACAGGCGGCGCAAATAATTAATAGCAAACAATTAAGGACGTTTGCTCCGATTGGAAAATTAACTGATGACGATGCTCGGGAATTATTGCGGACAGCCATCACCGTAAAACTATCATCCGGCACCCCACTGTTCAGCGATAAAGACAACAACGGCAATCAACTTTTTTATCTGATCGCAGGTAAAATTGA
>CAMYNQ010000193.1 GCA_947259785.1 uncultured Chromatiaceae bacterium
GAGTGCTGTCATGACTTATCTCCTTGATTAACCCTGAATGGGTAGAGATAAGTATGGGTGAGCAGGAAGGTTATCGAAGGGAGAAAGCCCCGCGCAAGCGGGTTAGTTCAACATTGTGTAGACATCATATTAACGTACTTCTTCACGTCACTATGACGCCTAACTCCCTCAAAAATACTTTTCTTAACCACCAACTAGATAAGCACCACCAAATATTCATAACGTATGAATTACTCTATTTTCAAGATGTTATTGCGGAATATTCTTCTACTGAAAGACATAAACCTAACTCTACCCCAATTATTCTGCGTGTAAAAATATATTATTTTGACATCTAACCCCAACCGGCTCTTGCTAAAACCTGAATAACTGTATATAAAAACAGTTATGGCTTTATATGGGGGTATATATGTCCAGGCAAAAAATCACATCACCACTGCTAAACAAACTTATTGATGCAATTCGCCTACGCCACTATAGCATCCGCACTGAGCAAGCTTATGTTGATTGGACTAAACGATTTATTTTTTTTCATAATAAACGTCACCCAACAGAAATGGGCGAAAAAGAGGTTACCGCCTTTCTTACACACCTTGCTGTAAATCGTAATGTTGCGCCCAGCACACAAAATCAAGCGTTGAATGCTTTATGCTTTCTCTATAAGGCAGTACTCGATAGACCTCTGGGCAACATTCAGGGTGTTCGTGCCAAAAAGAAAAAGAAACTTCCCGTTGTCCTGTCCCGTGATGAGGTTGCATGCTTGTTTAAATATCTTGACGGCATACATTGGCTGTCTGCATGTTTACTATACGGCTCTGGCTTGCGCTTAATGGAGTGCATGCGTTTGCGAGTTATGAATATTGATTTCGATCACAGGGCAATCCATGTCATCAATGGAAAGGGGGCCAAGGATCGTGTTGTAACCCTACCGGATGATTTAATCATTCCATTAAAACGTCATCTTGCTGGCGTAAAGAATATTCACAATAAAGATCTAAGCGATGGTTATGGTGAAGTTTATTTGCCCTATGCTCTGACGCGAAAATATCCAAATGCAGCAAAACAATGGGCGTGGCAATATGTTTTTCCTGCAACACGTCGCGCCCTTGACCCACGCTCTGATTTAACGCGTCGCCACCACTTTGATGAGCAAGCCATACAACGCGCGGTTAAAAATGCGGTTCGCGCAGCCGGGATTTTAAAACCAGCCAGCTGTCATACCTTGCGCCATTCTTTTGCTACTCACCTACTTGAACGCGGCGCTGACATCCGCACTGTGCAGGAACAGCTTGGTCACAAGGATGTGAAAACCACTCAAATTTACACCCACGTGCTTAATCGTGGCGGCAATGCTGTCATCAGTCCGTTGAATGGCTTGCTGCAAAATTCAAGCGCGTAATATTATTGCTCACCCCAGCGCGGCAACAGCTCATGTTCGATATCAAGCTGATCAAGGATACGGGCAACAATAAAATCAACCAGGTCTTCTATTGATGTCGGATTTTGATAAAAGCCGGGATTGCCGGGCAGGATGGTGACGCCCAGGCGGGCGAGCTTAAGGCTGTTTTCCAGGTGGATGGCTGACAGCGGTGTTTCTCGGTGCACCAGTATTAGTTTGTTGTTTTCTTTAATCGCTACGTCGGCGGCACGTTCCATTAAGTCAGAACTTGTGCCATTGGCTGCTGCCGAGAGAAAGGCACTGGTGCAGGGGCAGACCACCATGGCCCGGGGGGCACCTGAGCCACTGGCAACAGGTGAGGCCCACTGCTCTTTACCCCACACATTTAGTTGACCTTGTTTGGCTTTATATAGGTCTGTTAGTTGTTGTTGCATTTCGCTTGGCGTGCCTGAAATTTTTATATCTGTTTCCATGGCAATAACAATCTGTGCCGCTTTGGAAATCATCAAATGAACGTCTTCACCGGCATCGATTAAACACTGCAATAATCTCAGGCCGTAAGCGACACCAGATGCACCGGTCATTGCCAAGGCAATGCTGTTTTTTGTGCCTGTGGTGTTGCCTGTGCTCACGCTAAGGCCTCCAATAGTTTTTGATGGATACCACCAAAACCACCGTTGCTCATCACCAGCACATGATCACCTTCTCGGGCAAAACCTTTTACATACGAGACAATATTGTCGACTGAATTAAAAAGTTGTGCACCAGCAATATCATTCGCTACCTGTTGCAAGTCCCAACCCAGATCAGCTGGATTGTAGAGCAATACATCATCGGCGGCTTCAAGCGAGGCTGCCAGTGTGGCCGAATGAATGCCCATGCGCATGGTATTTGATCGCAGTTCAAGAATGGCAATAATCTTGGCCCTGCCTACCTTGTTACGCAATCCATCCAGCGTCAGATTAATTGCCGTTGGGTGATGAGCAAAATCATCATAGACGGTGATGCCGTTGACCACGCCACTCACTTCCATGCGCCGTTTTACATTTTTGAATTGATTCAGTGCCGCGACGGCTTCGTGGGCAATCACGCCAGCGTGTCGTGCGGCGGCAACAGCCGCCAGGCCATTGTGGACGTTATGCATGCCGATCAGTTCCCAGTTCACATCGCCGACATGTTTGTCACCCCAATAAATGGCAAAGCGGCTGCCGTCGGCGGCAACATCACGGGCATTCCAGAAATCGGTTTCAGGTTGCTCTACGCCAGCGGCATCAAATTGCTCGACAGGCGTCCAACAACCCATCTCGGTTACATCAACCAGATTTGGATCATCCACCGGCGCGATGATTAAACCATTGCCGGGCACAATGCGCAGCAGGTGGTGAAATTGTTTTTTGATGGCGGCCAGGTCTTCAAAGATATCGGCATGATCAAATTCAAGGTTATTCAAAACAAGCGTGCGTGGTTTGTAGTGCACAAATTTGGATCGCTTATCGAAAAAGGCGGTGTCGTATTCATCGGCCTCGACAACAAAAAATGGCGCATCGCCCAGACGCGCCGAGATACCGAAGTTGGCCGGGATGCCACCGATCAGAAACCCTGGTGTTAGTTTGGCGTATTCCAAAATCCAGGCCAGCATGCTTGAAGTGGTGGTCTTGCCGTGGGTGCCTGCCACCGCTAAGACCCAACGCTCTTTCAAAATATAGTCTGACAGAAATTGTGGCCCGGAAATATATTTCAGGCCGCGCGCCAGCACATATTCCACCGATGCATTGCCGCGTGACATGGCATTGCCAATCACCACCAAATCTGGTTCTGGATCTAGCGGCGACGGATCATAGCCCTGATGCAAGGTGATACCCTGCTCTTCCAGCTGGGTACTCATGGGTGGATAAACGTTAGCGTCTGAACCGGTAACGGTATAACCCATTTGTCGTGCCAGGATGGCAATGCCACCCATGAATGTGCCGCAGATGCCGAGAATGTGAATATGCATACTAGGGCCTGTTACCGCTTATTAAAAAATCGCGACGGATGCCATTTTTTCGCAGGGCAAGGCGCATTGAGCGTAGTGTACTTACGTACATAAGCGAAAATGCAACGCTGCCCTGCAAAAAAAGGGCCCCGTCCCTTCGGGTTGCGCCCCAAAAAGAGCTATGCTGCGTTTCTCGTCGTTCATTTGGAGTAACCAAACTTCTCTCCTCATGCCTTGCCTAACCCTTTTTGGGACAGCAACGCGAATTTTTAATAAGCGGTAACAGGCCCTAGCTCGCTGTTGCAAACAAAGAACGCATGATGCTCATGGAAACATACATGTATAACACTGCCAGTAGCACACCGACAAAAAACGGTGCGGATATGGTGTGGCGTAGGATGTGTCCGACGATGCCAAGACTCCACATTACCAGCCCCAGCAGCATTAGTGACGGCAGCACGGCGGGCTGTTCACCGGCTTGCATTTGTAAAAACACGATTGGCAGCGCTAGAAAACCTAGGATTGCCCCTGTGCCCATCAAGGCGGTGAAGGCTTGCTGAAATCGCGGCGTCATCTGCTTTATCCACAATAGCAGCTGGGTCATTGAGCCAACCAGGGCAATATCAAGCACGCTTGAAATAACGGCTTGGCCCGGTGGCAGACTCATCAAACCAACCAGGATGCCTGCAAGGCCGTAGGCAAGCATGCTCAGCAGCAGCAAAAAACTAGAGGCCGGTAAATCTTGCGGCCTCAACTTGAAAAGGCAGATCTTCCAGAAGACGTTGATGACTTTTTCCATGCCTGTAAATTATCACATCTATCGCTTACTGTTGGCTGATTTATCTGCAATTAACTGGCCTCATACGCATGCACATGATTTAATCAAAACGGCTCATGACTGACATAAAAAGCAATCACTACCAATTCCCCTGGCGTGCTGGCAACCAGTTCCGCCTGCGCGTGGATGGTGATGATTTTTTTCCGGCCATGCTCAATGCCATCCATCAGGCCGAGCACTTCATTGCCCTGGAAATGTATCTGGTTGCATCGGGCGACCTGTTGGATCAATTCATTGAGGCACTATTAAACACTGCCCGACGTGGGGTAAAGGTCTATTTGCTGCTGGATGATTTTGGCGCCCGTGGCATGAATAGGCGTGACCGACAACGTCTTGATCATGCCAATATCAAACTCTGTCTTTATAACCCGACACACTACGGCCAGCTGCGCCGCTCTTTGTTTCGCGACCATCGCAAACTGTTGCTGATTGATAACTGCGTTGCCTTCGTCGGTGGCGCCGGGCTGACGGATAACTTTGATCCG
>CAMYNQ010000194.1 GCA_947259785.1 uncultured Chromatiaceae bacterium
GAAGGATGGGACAAGACGGTCACCCAAGCGGGAAATGTTGCGCACGTTGATAAAAGACAATGGGCAGGGCAATACCAATGTGAACATTAACCAACAAACCTTCCCCATGAATAAGATGCAGGTGGATGAAAAAAACTGTGTCGCCTGCGCAATCTGCGTGAACGTCTGCCCAACTGGGGCACTGACTAAGACGTTTGAAAACA
Organism: uncultured Chromatiaceae bacterium; assembly: GCA_947259785.1. Lineage (GTDB taxonomy): Bacteria > Pseudomonadota > Gammaproteobacteria > Tenderiales > Tenderiaceae > Tenderia. The sequence goes on from CAMYNQ010000194.1 coordinate 204, forward strand.
ACCAGATCGTCCGGTACTTGAATAACAGCTTATGCAGCAACTGCAATCTCTGCCAAGAAGCCTGTCCCGAGGGGGTCATTAGCTTTGAAGAAAATTATGCCCTTACTGATCTTATTGAAGACAAAACAGACGTTGTCGCCAGAATTGATATGACTGCATGTGCCATCTGTGGCGAAATTATGCCTGCAAAACATGGCGAAATATGTACTACGTGTGAAAAGCGACAACTATCGCCAATGTTTATGAGTGTCTAAAAGCTTGGGTATAAAAATGGTGAATCTTGGTTTGCGAAACTCTATCCGCCCGACAGAGAGCCTTGCATTTATGCTTGTCGAAATCATTACACTGATTAGCGTTGCACCACGTTTCCTGCTGAAGAAGAGGCGCAACTGCTTTGGCCCTAGCCGCTGCTGTCTACGCGCCTCCAGTTCGTTCGTAGCGTCGATGTTTCTTGATGGAAACGCCTTATAATTTTTTTGTAACCCTTTGGTAACATCTCCGCGGCATATGCAAAGTTAACTTATTGATTTATCAATAGCTGTAGAGATGGTCTGTTTATTGCTCCTTGAGGTATGTAGCTGAGGATTGGTGAATAGCGTCATTTTTTGTGCTGATGTTGAACGCGACCAACCTGTCTACGAGTGGCGTTTGATACTAGGCGTTAATTAATTTCACTTTTCATATTTCAAGGAGTGATCGATCATGAGTGCAATTTTCAGAAGTAGAAACCGCTTAGTCGCGTTTCTAACGACATTGTTTATTTTGCTTGCCTGGCAACCCCAGGCGCAGGCTTTTACATCGTATCTAGGTAGCTTTAATTCCACTTACAACACGGGTGCGCCGCTGAATCAATGTATGGTCTGCCATAACACCAATAGTGGTTCTTCTGGTTTAAACCCATATGGTAGTGATTATTTAAACGCGGGGCTAGATTTTGGCGCGATTGAGCCATTGGACTCGGATGGTGATGGGTTTTCCAATATTACGGAAATCGAGGCCTTAACTTTCCCGGGTGATGCGAATGATTTTCCGGTCGCGACCAACCAACCACCAACGGCCGATGCGAATGGTCCGTATAACGGTACCGTCGGTGCCTCTGTGCAGTTTGAGGGTTCCGGTTCAACTGATGCGGATGGAAACATCGTTGCCTATGCCTGGGACTTCGGTGACGGTGCCACCGGAACGGGTGTCAATCCAACCCACATCTACGACACCGATGGCAGCTTCACTGTGACCCTGATGGTGACCGATAATGATGGTGCGACCGACACGGCGACCACCACTGCCACCATTGCCCTGGGTAACCAGGCGCCTACAGCTGATGCCAATGGGCCGTACAGCGGTACAGTCGGTTCACCAGTGCAGTTTGATGGTTCAGCTTCAAACGATCCTGACGGCACAATCATCTCTTACAGTTGGGACTTTGGTGATGGTACGACTGGTACCGGTGGGACACCAACCCATACTTATGATGCGGCGGGCACTTACAACGTCACCCTGACGGTAATGGATGATGCCGGTGCAACCGATTCAGCCGGAACCACTGCCACCATCAGTGACGTTTCCAATCAGCCGCCTGTGGCCGATGCCAATGGCCCGTATAGTGGTACTGCTGGTGCGTCCGTGACGTTTGATGGTAGCGGCTCCGCAGATCCAGATGGCTCGATCGTTAGCTATGACTGGAACTTCGGTGACGGCACCATAGCTATGGATGCAGGGCCCACACCCTCGCATACTTATGTTTCAGATGGCAGCTACACTGTCAGCTTGACAGTCACAGACGATGCAGGTGCAACTGCGACGGACTCGACCAGCGCCAACATCGGTGTTGCTCCTAATGAGCCACCTGTCGCTGATGCCAATGGCCCTTACAGCGGTACGGTTGGCTTAGCCGTGCAGTTTGATGGTTCGGCTTCATCTGATGCGGATGGTTCGATCGTCGCCTACGACTGGGATTTCGGTGATGGCAGTACCGGCTCAGGTGTCAATACAAGCCACGTCTACAACACCGATGGCGTCTTCACTGTAACCCTGACGGTGACAGATGATGCCGGTGCAACCGACACCCATACCACCACGGCCACCATCGGTGTAGGCAATCAACCACCGACAGCCGATGCCAATGGTCCGTACACCGGCGCAGTAAATGCGCCTGTGCAGTTTGATGGCTCAGGTTCGTCAGACCCTGAAAATGGACCTATGACCTATAACTGGAACTTTGGTGACGGCAGTAACGGCACTGGTGTGAGCCCAATTCACAGTTATTCCGCAGCGGGTACCTATAACGTGACCCTGACGGTCACCGATAGCGCAGGTGCTAGCGATTCGGGCATGACAACTGCCAGTATCACGGCAGTGGCTCCACCACCTCCACCTGGTGACGATGATCGTGATGAAGACCGTGATCGTGACGAAGACCGTGATCGTGACGAAGACCGTGATCGTGACGAAGACCATGATCGTGACGAAGACCGTGATCATGACGAAGACCGTGATCGTGACGAAGACCATGATCGTGACGAAGACCGTGATCGTGATGATGACTAAAGGCTACAACTAGGAAGTTGTAAATCGGGGAGAGGCGTTGTTTGCCTCTCCCTGCTTTTATCCTTGAGGGTGGTGTCTTTTCATTTTTAGTGGCCATGTTTTCGCTCTACTTGGTTTTTTAGTATTTGGTATCTAAGCAGAAAACGTAACGACTTGTCTGAAGTGTTGATGTTTGGATATAGAGGCTAGTAACGTTGTTTTTGTTTCATTCCTAATGATAACGATGTCAATCTGAGGTTGCGTGTTGTCGGCTGGTATCAGCCATCACCTTCCACTAAGCCTGCATCCATACAGCACTGCGCAATGGTCTAAAATAAAAAAATATCACTATCGTGAAAACTGCTGTGCCTGTTCTTTGAAAATGTAGAGTGATCTGGAATATCACTTTCTAGTCCTAAAAAAACATCGATATCTTAATCATCAATACGGGCATGAAAATTCGGGGGGCAAGAGTACCGATCTATAGTAGCGAATTTCAATCTTAGGTCGGAGGACAGACTGCACAGAAAGTGGACGTTAAGGGCGGGGTGGTGATCGGCAGTCATTTCTCGGCCTCTATATCAGGAGTAGAGGTCTCTTGGCGGCCTTGTCATTTTTCATCTTCCTTGCGTGTCACCACGATAGTTCAAAGAGCTCTGCGAGCGTAGAGTGACTCCAAGCCATAGATGATATTGCAATGCCTAAGCAAAGTTTCGAGTATCCATTCTTCATTGTTATTCCTTACCCCTATTGATATTTATTATTAATCAACTGCCTACGATTTTTAAACACATGTCCTGCCAATAAATCATATTGTTACGGTATCTTATTGATTATATTTGCAGCGCCAAGAATAGTAACAAATATTTTAATGATTATTCGCTACTGTGGTATGAAATGTGCCTCGCAGCAAGACTTTAAGTCTTTCATAAAGTTATAATTATCTGCTGGCATCCTCAATGGGCCTTAATAAGGTGCGTCCAGGAATAAGCAATGCGTTACAGCTGGGTCTAAAGACTCCACTTTGAATGCTTTAGAAGAACGGTTGTACAAATCTTAATCAGCCGTTTGCAAAGACCCAGATACTAGGCTTCGCTTGAACAGTCATTAAGATGCGCCAGGCCTTGTGTTTTCAAATTGCCCAATTTGAGCTTTGTAGATATGTGCTTGCGATTAAAAATTGGCCAAGCTAAAAATATTACAAATTTGTAACAGAATGATTTTTTAATGAGAGATTTTTGTGATATTTCACGGCTAAGATGAAAGTGTGATAAATAAATAGGTGTATGAATGATGAATAAATTTATGTTGAGTGTTTTATCCGGGCTGTTGGTTGTTTATATGTTTGGCATGCCTGAGCAGGTGTTGGCGGAATCAAATATGACAGAAACCGACACCGCTATTTTTGCCGGTGGCTGCTTTTGGTGTACTGAAAGTGACTTTGACAAGGTAAAGGGTGTGGTGGCTACTACGTCTGGATATATTGGTGGTCACAAAAATAATCCGACTTATAAAGAGGTATCGGCCGGTGGCACTGGTCATACTGAGGCGGTAAAGGTTGAGTATGATCCAAAGCAAGTCAGTTATGCAGAACTGTTGACGGTGTTTTGGCGGAGCGTTGATCCAACCACAGCAGATGCCCAGTTTTGTGATCATGGCAGTCAATATCGCTCAGGTATTTTTTATATGAACGCTGAACAGAAAAAACTTTCCCTGGCATCAAAGTCAGCTTTGGAAATGAATAAACCATTTAAAGAGGCAATTGTCACTGAGGTTACGCAAGCAAGCCAGTTTTATCCGGCTGAAGCCTATCACCAGAATTATCACGATAGAAACCCGGTTCGTTATAAATATTACCGTTGGGGCTGCGGCCGTGATGCGCGGCTTGAAGAGTTGTGGGGCAAAGGCTAATTCAATTCAAGACTTAAACTTTGATTCGCCGTCGTCGGGCTGGTCACTG
>CAMYNQ010000195.1 GCA_947259785.1 uncultured Chromatiaceae bacterium
TGCAGGGTAATGGTGTCGCCTAGCACGGCCGCCAGTTGTTGATTGGGTGGCTCTGCGCTGGTGAGGCCGGGATAAGGCGGAGTGAGTCCGGCGGTGACAGAGACGCCGGTTTCCTCCCCGGTAATCGGGTCGCGCCCGCGAGTTAATACGGGTAGTGCTGAACGGGTAGGTTCCTGCGCCGTGATCAACACCACTGAGATGTTGTAGGCCGCTGTGGGGCGATAGTGAGCTTGCATGGCCGACCACAGTTTCGACATTTCCTCGGTGCTCATGGTCACTGGTGTGATCTTGATCTGTTCTACCTGATCTGCCAGATCCGCCGCCGACAGTGCCTGATAGGCTAGGGGTAGAATGGAGGTATCTACCGCGCCGCCCGCCAGGTAGGTGCGAATCATCCGGCGGTCTAGGACCGGGGTTTCGTGCAACAAGTGCATGGCGTAGCCGAGTAGAATCTCGGAATGTAATTCGTCCGCCCCATAAGCGGTGACCAAATAGTGCAAATCCAGCGCCAGCGGTGGATTGGTGAGTCGGTCGCCACGGGCATCCCGAGACGGCAGGCCGGTGTTACGCCAACCCGGATTCGGGGTGACCTGGTGTAGAAACAGATTTAGCTGGGTCTGAGCATTGGTGGATTCGAGGGGGATGGTGTCAGGCGGTACCGCAGTGACTGAGACATTGGTGCCTGTGGCGTCGACGAGGTTGTGATTGATCACGCCATTGTCTAGCAGATTACGCAGCACGGCGGTGATCGAGGCGATGGCCAGAGGACTGCTCATGATTCGCCTCCACCACGCTTTAGATAATCATTCAAGGACAGGCTACCTTGGGGTTTTGGTCGCACGGGACGCGGTGCAGGAGCAGGCGCGGCTGTTTGCGCCCTGACTTCGACCCGGCCAATGTTGATATGCACCGTGGGTTCCTGCTTGGCTATTTGCTCCGTGGTTGCTGGCAATTCGGCCATGACCTGTTGCGGTGTCGCTTGTTGGTTTTTATAGTCTGGCACCAGCGGCAGGGATGAGTGACGCATAACAGTGTCTGATTGTTGATTTAGATCATCAACTGCATCAAAAGCGATATCAATTTTTGTTGGGGCTATTGTTTCAAGATTGTCAGCCAAAGATGACGGTGTAAGTTTGCTATTAGGCTGTATCTTTGTTGTTGCTGGTGCAGCCTGGTTTTCGTTCAGCAATGGTGTCGCTATGCTTGGTGCAGCCTGGTTGTTGTTCTGTGGTGTAATCAGCGGTGTTGATCCATTCTCGGTCATGTCTGCTTGCATGTTTGGTTGTTTGCTGCTGATAAAATTTTCTGCTGTAGGTTTGAAGTATGTGGTCTGCTGAGACGGGTCTTTCTTAATAGTTTCCGTAGCAGACTCGCGTGTTGTTTGTGTTGCAGGCTCTGCTTTAGTTTGATACTGAAGTGGTGGCTCGATTGTTTCAGTCAGTCTAGTTTGTTCTGTTGTTGCAAATAGGCTGGGCAAGCGTGGTGCCACAACAGCGGCTTCCCCGCGACTGAGTTGGGCCATGCGTGTCAGGTAGTCACTCATGCCGCCACCATCTGCAAATAGGTTGCGCGCCTTGTTGGACTTAATCTAAGTATCTCTGCTTCCGTCCAACCATAGGCCTTGGCTAGGTGGTGCACTTCCATTAACAGCTGTTGCGCCCGGGCAGCGATCTCCAACCAAAGTATGTGACCAACGTCTAACAGGGTTTGCCATTGATGCTGACAGGCTGGGCAGCTGAGGTCGAGCATCATCTCCGCTTGTGGATCAGCGGCCAAGGCAGTTTCAGTGATGCTGTTTTCTATCTCTAGCGGCAGTGTTTCTGTTGCAATGGTTTTATCATGATAACGGCTTTCAACCACACAGCGTTGCAGCAGCAGGTCACGTGCTTGTTGCTGCGTGGTTGCGCGTGCGGCTGCGGCAAGATCAAAGCTGTTGAGTGGCCGAGTCGTTATGCTGTAACTATCTCGGCTTAAACGTTTGTGCTGAGGCTCTGTCATGTTTGCCGCCAGTGAAGTACAACTCAACTCAAATTCCACTGTTTCATTGCATTGAGGGCAGTGATCCTTGCCTGGTAGGGCATCACCAAAAGTAGCTTGGCGCAGCGAAAGCAATAGCGCGTCGCGTTGCCCCAGGGGCATGGCTGCCAGTGCATCGCGGTTATGCTCCGGCATCACCTGCTGTAAGATAGACAAGGCCCGATCAATGGGATGAAAACGGTAGGCCGTTTCCCATAGCTGGATGATTTCAGAGGCGGTCAGCGCTCTCACTCAGCTTCCTTTCTATCTATGCCGGCTCGGTAAAGCTGGGTTCAGCCGGCTCGGTGACATCGTAGTCACGCTCCCAGCCCTCGTTTTCCAGCTTCAGGGTTTGGATGGCGACGGCATTGGCGTTGGCATCTAGGTCGGGTATGGCCTGAAACTCCGATGCCCAGCAGCGATAGACCTTATAAGCTATGGCAAGCTGGCCGGCCTCGTTGTAGAGCTCGATGATGAGGTCTTTGCGAAAGTCTTGTAGTGATACTTCGCTGCCGAGACCAGAGCCATAGTTCCACACCTTGTTGGCCCATTGTTCAAATTCGGGATCGTGTGTGACGCCGCGTTCCAGGGTGATGGCCTCGTACTTGGTCCGCCCCGGTGATTTGCGCGAGCTGGAGGGGTCACCGCCTTCACGATGTTCCACTACTTCGGTGCTACGCTTGAGGGCGCCGACCTTGGAAATGCCGGCGACATAGCGGCCGTCCCATTTGACCCTGAACTTGAAGTTTTTGTAGGGATCGAAACGTTGTGCATTGACGCTAAACTGTGCCATTGGTCTCTCCTTAAGTTTGAATCTGACCGGCGATCTGCTGGATCTTGATCACCACGAACTCGGCGGGTTTGAGCGGGGCAAAACCGACTACGATGTTGACGATGCCCTGGTCGATATCGTTCTGGGTGGTGGTTTCACTGTCGCACTTGACGAAGTAGGCTTCGCGCGGACTGCTGCCCTGAAAGGCACCCTGACGAAACAGGTTATGCATAAAAGCGCCGAGGTTGAGGCGGATCTGCGCCCACAGTGGTTCATCGTTGGGTTCAAACACTACCCATTGGGTGCCGCGGAACAGGCTCTCTTCTAAATACAGGGCCAGACGCCGCACCGGCACATACTTCCACTCTGACGCCAGTGAGTCGGCGCCTCTTAATGTGCGTGAACCCCATACCACTCGGCCAGTGACTGGAAAGGCACGCAAGCAGTTGACCGCCAGTGGGTTGAGCACGCCGTTCTCGCCGTCGGTCAGCTTAACCGTCAGTTCGACCACGCCGTTAAGGGTGGCATCGTTGCCGGCCGGTGCTTTCCATATCCCACGCTGACCATCGGTGCGGGCCATGACGCCAGCCACTGCACCGCAGGGGGCAAATTCAGCCAGCCGGTTTTCCTGCAAGGGGTCGGGCAGTTTGACGCGTGGAAAATAGAGCGCTGCATTGGTGCTACGACTCAGACCCCAGCCGGCGCTTTCGAGGCCGGTGCCTGCGTTGGTGATATGCGAAGGTTCAGTCCAGCTGGTGAGTGGATCGACCACATACATGGCACGCCGTTGTTCGCAGTAGGTGGCCGCAGCGCTACGGGTTTGGGAGCTAACATCACCGCCAACCGCACGGGTTAGCGGTGGAATGCAAAGCAGGTTAAAAATATCTGCCTTTTCTAGCGCCCAGATGCCTTGCTTGGTAGCTTCCAGAGAGGCTTGGGAGATTTGATTGTCGGTAATGTCAGAACCGTCATCACCGTCGGCGTTGAAGGCGGTTGATGAGGTATTATCCAACATAGGGTCGACCCCGGCGGGTGGATCACCATGATCGGTCGGCCGCAAGATCGGCACACCTCCACTGGTGCGTACCAGCCTGGATTGCTGTTCCAACACATCAGTAACAAAACGGGCGTTGTTGGTATCGGTGGAGATGTTGAGAAAACGCTCTGTCGCCCCGGTATCAGTGTCGCGGATGGTGAGGTTAAACAGGGTAGTGTCGGTCGGATCACGGGTTTCGTAATCGACTCGGGCCCTCAAATTTTCGCCCCAATCACCGCGGCTGGCAGCGACAAGGTTGAAGCCAATGGCGAGGGTAAGAGTAGCGGCGCTGCCGCCGTTCTGCACCCGTACTATCAGAGCATCACTGCCGCCGTTCTGAAAGAACTGCTGCACGGCATAACTCATACTACTGTCGCGCCACAAGCTGCCAAACAAGCGCTGATATTCGGCAAAGCTTTGTACGCGTGTGGGCTCATCTTCCGGTCCACGTGAGGCGCGGCCAACAAAGGCGGTGATTGAAGTGGCAACACCGGTGATCGTGCGAACCCCACTGGGCAGCTCTTCAATGTAAACGCCGGGATAGGATAGGGTCACGGGCATAGTTATTCTCCTTATGGGGTTGAGTCACGACCGACCAGGATTTCAATCACTGCATCGGCGCCGGTGCTGTTGGTAAAGGTGAGGCTGGTGGCTCCACCAAGCAGGCTGACGGCACCTTCTCCGATTAAGACGTGTGGGCCATCCAATGCTACGGGGCTACCACTCAGGTCATAAGTTAGGTTTGCATCGGGGGTTTGTGGATTGATGACCAGCAAAGAGATGCTGGCGCCGGCGGGCACTAGGTTGACGGCCTGGGTCACGGTGTCAGCCAGG
>CAMYNQ010000196.1 GCA_947259785.1 uncultured Chromatiaceae bacterium
GTAAAACCACTACCATTGGCAAACTGGCCAAGCGTTTTCAGAATCAAGGCAAGTCGGTGATGCTGGCGGCGGGGGATACCTTTCGTGCCGCTGCGGTTGAGCAGTTGCAGACCTGGGGTGAGCGCAATAATGTCCCAGTTGTTGCCCAACAACGCAGCTCCGATCCAGCTTCCGTCGCCTATGATGCAGTGCAGGCCGCAAAGGCGCGCAAAGTGGATGTTTTGATCGTTGATACCGCCGGGCGCCTGCATACCCAGTCCAACCTGATGGAAGAGTTGAAGAAGGTCAAACGGGTGATGGGTAAGCTGGACGAAAACACGCCGCATGAGGTGCTACTGGTATTGGATGGTGGCATCGGTCAGAACGCGGTGATCCAGGCCGAGCAGTTTCATAAGGCAGTGGATGTCACTGGGTTGGCGCTGACCAAACTTGATGGCACGGCCAAAGGCGGGGTGGTATTCGCCATCGCTAAAAAGCTGGGCCTGCCAATTCGCCTGATTGGCGTTGGCGAGGGCATTGATGATCTGCGTGATTTCAATTCCGATGAATTTGTTGATGCGTTGCTGGTCAAGCCAGAAAGCGTTGAGGGGTAACGCCCCCTTATGGTTGTGTAGCCTGAATGGAATGTGGCGTGATTTGGCCCCCCCATATGACACCACGTTGCATTCAGGCTCGCATTTGTTTTGCTACCGGTGTTTGAGATTTAATTGTAACCAGGCATGATCCAGTTCAGTAATGTTAGCAAGCGTTATCCGAATGGCTATGAGGCTTTGAAGGATGTTAGCTTTCAGATCGGCAAGGCTGAGATGGCTTTTCTTACGGGCCATTCCGGCGCTGGTAAAAGCACTTTGTTGAAAATGATTCCTCTGATCGAACGTCCCAGCGCCGGTAACATCACCATCAATGACAAACCTTTAGCTCGAGTCAAGCGGCGCAAGATTCCGGCGCTGCGACGCGATATAGGTATTATCTTTCAGGATAGCAAGCTGCTTAACGATCGCTCTGTTTTTGACAATGTTGCCTTGCCACTGTTGGTCTCGGGTGAGCATCACCCGCGCGAAGTAGGACGGCGGGTCAGGGCAGCGTTGGACAAGGTGGGCCTGCTGCAACGGGAAAACGATTTCCCGGTTTATCTTTCTGGTGGTGAACGGCAACGGGTTGGTATTGCCCGGGCGGTGGTTAATCGTCCCAAGGTGCTGATTGCCGATGAACCCACTGGTAACCTGGATCCAGCCTTGTCGCGCGAGATTATGTTGCTGTTCGAACAGTTTAATCAGGTTGGTGTGACCGTACTAATTGCTTCGCATGATCTGGAACTGATCGGCAGCATGGACAAGCGCATCATGGCGATTCGAAATGGCCGCCTGCTTGCTGGTGGGGGAGCACACATTGGTGTCGCTTAAGCAGACAAAGCAAAAACCGCCAAGGTCAGCTGCACAGCGCAGTAGCGCAGGGTTTAAACAGCGGCTGCGTAATTATTTTGCCCTGCATTTTCATGTCCTCACCACTACCCTGGCACAGCTGGGGCGTTCGTTGGGCGGCAATCTGATGACCACCATGGTGATCGGCATTGCATTGGCGTTGCCGGCAGCCCTGCATGTCTTTCTCAGTAAGGTTGATAGTCTGGGGGCAAGTTGGCAGGAGTCGGCCCAGGTCTCTTTATTTTTAAAGGCTAGCCTGCCGGCTCAGGCACTGAGCGGTTTGACTGCTGAATTAAATAGCTGGCCTGAGATCGGCAGCCTGGAATACATTAGTCCGGAGCAGGCGCTAGATGAGTTCAAGCAAACCTCTGGCCTGGGCGACGCTCTGGAGTATTTGGATCAGAACCCCCTGCCTGGCGTGATCGTGGTCAGTCCGGCGCTGGCGCATCAGACACCCGCGGCGGTGGAGTCTTTGTTGCAGCGTTTGCGGCAGCGCTCCGAGGTGGATCTGGCTCAGCTGGACCTGGAATGGCTGCAGCGCCTGTATGGTCTGATCGACCTGGCCGAACGTGTCGTGTTGCTGCTGGGTGGGCTGTTGGCCCTGGCGGTGCTGTTTGTCATCGGCAATACCATTCGCCTGGCGATCCAGAGCCGCCATGATGAGATTGAGGTGATTAAGCTGATCGGTGGCAGCGATGCCTTTGTCCGCCGGCCATTCCTATATAACGGTATGTGGTTTGGCCTGTTTGGTGGCCTGCTGGCTTGGCTGTTGGTGAATGTCTTGTTGATAAACCTGGATCAGCCGGTGCGGCAATTGGCCGAGCTTTACGGCAGTGATTTTTCCCTCGGGCTGGTCGATATCAAGACCACTCTATTACTATTATTGTTAGGGCCATTGCTTGGGCTGTTGGGCGCCTGGTTGGCCGCAGGGCGTCGTCTGCACGCCATAGAGCCTGTCTAACCTATTGATTGTTATTCGTTTCTTGCGGGAACTTTCGTTCAAATTGGCACTCATAGGGTATGACTGCTAGAATGTTCAGCAGAATTCTGAAGCGAAGTCGATAGACCGCGGGGCTGGAAAAAGCCCACAGTAAGGTCTACACCTGAACTCTGGAGACCTAAAAGGGGTAAATACAGATATGAGTAAAAGCTTGGATTTGGCTCTAGCCCTTCCAACTCACAGCATCGAGGCCTATCAGGCCGCTGCAGCACGCATTCCGGTGTTGAGTGTTGAAGAAGAGCGAGAACTGGCCATTCGTTTACGTGACAATAATGATCTGGAGGCTGCACGCCGCCTGGTTATGTCCAACCTACGTTTTGTTGCCTATATCGCCCGTAGCTACCGTGGTTATGGTCTGCCCGAGGCCGACCTGATCCAGGAAGGCAGCATTGGCCTGATGAAAGCGGTTAAGCGTTTTGATCCTGATATGAACGTGCGCCTGGTCTCGTTTGCCGTGCACTGGGTTAAGGCCGAAATTCATGAATACGTGTTGCGCAACTGGCGCATTGTTAAGGTCGCTACCACCAAGGCGCAGCGTAAACTGTTTTTTAATCTGCGCAAGGCTCGTGCCCGGCTTGGCCTGATGAGTGAGGAAGAGATTTCCACTATCGCCAATGACCTGGGGGTGACCACAGACAACGTGCGTGAGATGGAGACCCGTCTAAACGCCCGTGACGCCGCATTTGACCCATATACCAATGATAGCGATGATGATGTTGCCGTTACTCCAGCGGCCTATTTGAGCGATCAGCGTCCTGATCCTGCCAAAGAGTTGGAAGACAACCAGTGGCAGGCGGAGAACCAAGCGCAGCTACGTGACGCCTTGTCACAGTTGGATGCGCGTAGTCTCGACATCTTGCATAGCCGTTGGCTGATGGATAAAAAGGCAACCCTGCACGAACTGGCTGATAAATACGGAGTCTCTGCCGAGCGTATCCGTCAGTTGGAAGCCAATGCCATCAAGAAATTGAAAAAGGCGATGGCAGCCTAGGTGAGATAAATATTTCTTACAGACGAACCGGGCCATGAGCCCGGTTTTTTATGTAACAAGCTTTTATAGTGAACAACCCAAATGGAGTTTAAAACATGAGTGTGGCAGCCATGAGTTGGCGGGCGCGTTTTTTGGCTATCCGCAGTAACAAAATATTTGAGATGACGGTGATCACCATCATCATTCTGTCGGCAATGATGATCGGTGCCACCACTTACGATATCAGTCCCACTGGTATGGCTGTGCTGAAGTTTTTCGATATTGCGGTCACGGCTTTCTTCCTGGTGGAACTGCTGATTCGCATGGCAGCAGAAGAGAGACTGAAAGATTTTTTCAAGAAGGGCTGGAATATATTCGACTTTTTGGTGGTGACCGCCAGCCTGATACCGATTGATGAAAGTGAGATGGTGTTGCTGGCGCGGTTGTTACGTATTTTTAGGGTGTTGCGTCTGGTTTCCATGATTCCCGAGCTGCGCATCCTGATGGATGCCCTGGTTAAGGCCATCCCACGCATTGGTTACGTGGTGGTGTTGATGTTTATCATCTTCTACATTTACGGTGCCATCGGTAGTTTTTGGTTTGAACAAATCAACCCAGTGCTGTGGGGTGATATCACCATTGCTATGCTGACCCTGTTCCGTGTCGCCACCTTTGAAGATTGGACTGATGTCATGTACGAGACCATGGAGGTCTATCCATTTAGTTGGATCTTTTATCTCACATTTATCTTTCTAACCGCCTTTGTGTTTCTGAATATGATGATTGGTGTGGTGTTGGATGTGATGCAGCAGGAGCACGAAAAATACAACCGGGAAGAGGGTGAAGGCGAGGCTGGTGAGGTGCACTGGATCAAAGAACACACCGCCGAGATGGAGCAACGGCTTGAGCGGATGGAAGGCATGTTGCAACAGGTGGTCGATAAGTCAAAATAGTGCTCAGTTCAATAATTGCTAGATTTACTTATATTGCAATTTTTATTAACATATTATCTTTGGTGTTTTTATTTTTATAGGTTGTGTAGGGGATTGTATGCAGTTTGTTAGAGGTGGTTTTGTTGTTGCTCTGGGTGCGGTGTTATTGGGTTGTGGCGGTGGAGATGGAGACGGAGCCAGTAGCGGTGGGGCTCCTGCACCAACTGTAAAAATAACAACTCAAAATGCTGAAGACGTGGCGCAAGTTGTTGTTTCTGGTGAAGGCACGGTTTTTGAATCAGGTGCTGTAAATATGTTTCGTTCAG
>CAMYNQ010000197.1 GCA_947259785.1 uncultured Chromatiaceae bacterium
ACAGGCTCCCTTTTAGCTTGGCCGCTCCCACCTCTCATTTTCGGCAATATTATTATCAAAACAGGAACAAATGAAAAACTCCTTGAAAAATAGGCGAAATATTACCTACGTGCCGAGCATGGAATGGTTGCCAGATGCCGGCGTGACACAAGGCTGCTGAGACTAGCTGGAAGGATGACATCCCCCGTAATTACCATTACTGCCAAGCTACTTAGCTTGGCCTTTTCGTTTCCCTATAGATCATTATATTTCAGGCGCTTTACATTGAGCTTTATTCGTCACAGCGTTGTAGTGATTCATTGCTGCGCCCATGCCACTCTCAAGTTTTCCAATTCGAGTATCGTGTGAAGGGTGTGTAGAAAGAAATTCTGGTGGCGCCTTGCCGCCACCCTTACCCATGTTTTGCCATAGCGTTACGCTCTGGCGCGGATCAAAACCAGCCTTAGCCATCAGTGTCTGCCCAATCTCATCCGCTTCACTTTCATGCAAACGGCCAAACGGCATTAACACACCAAACTTGCTACCTAACCCTAATAAACTCATAGCCTGTTCACGATATGCCGTGTTATTGGCAGACATCCAATTTCCCAGCAACGCCAGACTCTGGCCAACCGCCATATTTTGAGAAACGCGTTCGTTACCGTGATCAGCCAAGACATGTCCGACCTCATGCCCCATCACCGCAGCCAATTGATCGGGCGTCGTCGCCACTAATAACAAGCCTTTATAAACACCAATTCTGCCGCCAGGCAGGGCAAAAGCATTCACTGTTTCTTCATCAAACACGACCACCTCCCAATCCCGACTACTTTGCTGCACTTCCGGCAATCGAGTGATGGCATCGGCAACACACTGAACATATTTATTGATGGCGACATCCTTGACGTGAGGGGTATCCTGCTTTATCTGTTCAAAAGACTGCAAGCCCATAGAAACCATCTGCGACTCAGGCATAAAGGCAAGTTGCTTGCGTCCGGTTGGTGATACCGCACAAGCCGTCAGCGTCATTAACAACACTATTGCAAACAAATTTGTTTTCATCCCTTACCCCCAATTTTTCAGTTTTATTCGTCAATGGCCTGCTTGGCGATTATTTAGATAACAAGGCCTTTCTAACAGCAAGTCAACCAATCTATTTACGCCAATTATGCCTGCTATTAACACAGAAAAACCAATCATAAGAACACCTCGCCATGCCTCCTGCTCAGCTTGCAATTCGAGTTCATCTCTGGTGATATATTAAGCCTCGCTAAATAACTGAGTAATTTTGTAAGGTATTAAATGTCCGAGGACGTCACTAGTACAAATCAACAGGCCGAATTAATACCCGCATTGCGGCAACTATTGCCATCCGAGGCCGTTTTAACTGAAGCCGAGGATCTGCGACCGTTTGAATGTGATGGCCTATCGGTTTACCGCCGTCTGCCTATGGTCGTTGTTTTGCCAGAAACTATCGAACAAGTGCAGTCCATCATGCGTCTTTGCTTTGCTGCCAAAGTTCCAGTGGTCGCACGCGGTGCCGGCACCGGACTCTCAGGTGGGGCCTTGCCGCTGGAAGATGGCGTTCTATTGAGTCTGGCAAAGTTCAAGCAGATTCTTACTATCGATCCGCAAAACACCATGGCCACCGTGCAACCCGGCGTGCGCAATCTGGCCATCTCTGAAGCAGCGGCAGTCCACGGCCTTTATTACGCCCCTGACCCCTCCTCCCAAATTGCCTGCACCATTGGTGGTAACGTGGCTGAAAACTCCGGCGGCGTACATTGCCTCAAATATGGCCTAACGGTACACAACATCATGCAACTGAAGATAATCACTGTCGATGGTGAGCTGCTCACCATCGGTAGCGAGACGCTCGACTCTCCCGGTTATGACCTACTGGCGTTGATGACCGGCTCCGAAGGCATGCTCGGCATCATCGTTGAAGTCACGGTGAAGCTGCTGGCTAAGCCAGAGCGGGCCCAAGTAGTGTTGGCCGCCTTCGATGATGTCACCAAGGCCGGTGAAGCGGTGGGCGCTATCATCGCTGCCGGCATTATCCCAGCCGGTCTGGAGATGATGGACAAGCTTGCCATTCAGGCAGCCGAAGACTTCGCCCACGCCGGTTACCCGCGCGATGCAGCTGCCATCTTGTTGTGTGAATTAGACGGCAGTAATGCCGAGGTCTCAGAACAGATCATGACCGTACGCGAAGTATTAAAACAGAGCGGCGCTACTGAAGTGCGTACCGCCGAGGATGAAGCCGAACGACAGCTATTTTGGAAGGGACGCAAGTCGGCCTTTCCTGCCATGGGCCGTATCTCACCCGACTATTACTGCATGGACGGCACCATCCCGCGTCGCCAGCTTCCAAAAGTATTGTCTTACATGAGTCAACTCTCAAACGAATACGGCTTAGCTGTGGCCAACGTCTTTCACGCCGGCGATGGCAATCTGCATCCTTTGATTTTGTTTGATGCCAACAAGCCGGGCGAACTGCAACGCACCGAAGAATTCGGTCGCAAGATTCTTGAGTTCTGCGTCAAAGTTGGCGGCACCATTACCGGTGAGCATGGCGTCGGCATGGAGAAGATCGATCAGATGTGTGTACAGTTTCAGTCAGCCGAACTGAGCCAGTTTCATGCCATTAAGGCGGCCTTCGATCCAGAGGCTCTATTGAATCCGGGCAAGGCCGTGCCCACCTTACACCGCTGTGCCGAGTTCGGTGCCATGCACGTGCATAACGGCCAACTGGCCCATCCTGAACTGGAGCGTTTCTGATGGCCAATCAAAGCATCAGTGAACTGCTTCAAAGCCAGGTGCAACAAGCTGGCAAAACAGGCCGGCAGCTCAACATCATTGGCGGTGGCAGCAAAAGTTTTCTTGGTCGTCAGTGTCATGCTGAAGCACTGGATGTCAGTAAGCACTCCGGCATCATCGAATATGACCCGCGCGAACTGGTGATTACCGCCCGCGCTGGCACGCCGTTACATGAGATAGAGCAAACGCTGGCCGACAACAAACAGATGCTGGCCTTTGAACCTCCACACTTTGGCAAAACAGCCACCCTCGGCGGCACTATTGCCACAGGCTTATCTGGCCCACGTCGTCCTTATACTGGTTCAGCACGTGACTTTGTACTGGGCTGCAAACTGCTTAATGGCAAGGGCGAGATCATGCAGTTCGGTGGCCAGGTAATGAAAAATGTTGCCGGTTATGATGTGTCGCGCCTGATGACCGGCGCTTATGGCACCCTCGGCCTGATACTCGAACTCAGCCTAAAGGTTCTGCCACGCCCCGCAGCAACGGTAACCCTGTTTAATGAATGCAGTGAAGCTAACGCCATTGAGTTCATGAGCGGACTACTAAGCAAGGCATTGGCTGTTGATGCCGCCTGTTATTATAAAGGCCAGAGTTATATGCGTATTTCAGGCAGCCAACAATCTGTTATCGAGGCGCAAAAAAGGCTACCCGGTGAGAGCATGACTGAAAGCAGCCATTTTTGGCAACGTTTGCGCGAACACGAACTATCATTTTTTAACAGCAACAAACCCCTGTGGCGCGTCATGGTTAAACCCGCCACCGCAGCGCTGCCAATCGACGGGGAATGGCTGCTTGACTGGGGTGGCTCACAGCGCTGGTTATCCAGTGATGCTGACGCCTCGACCATTCGCGATGTCGTGCAGCAACACGGTGGCCATGCCAGCCTGTTTCGCAACGGTGACCGTAACAGCGATGTGTTTCAGCCCTTGCCAAAACCCATGCAGATGTTACAACAACGCATCAAGACAAGCTTTGATCCAAACAGCCTATTCAATCCCGGCAGAATGTACGCAGAGATCTAAGCATGCAGACCAGCATTGACCCTGAATTCAAACACAACGATGAGATCACCGAGGCCGATGAGATTCTGCGCAGCTGCGTGCATTGCGGTTTTTGTACCGCCACCTGCCCTACCTACCAAATTCTCGGTTCCGAACTCGACAGTCCGCGTGGTCGTATCTATCTAATCAAAGACCTGCTCGAAGGCAAAGAAGCGTCTGACAAAACCCAGTTACACCTTGATCGCTGCCTCACCTGCCGTTCCTGTGAGACCACCTGCCCATCCGGTGTGCGTTACGGCCGTCTGGTAGAGATCGGCCGCAACATTATGGAAAAAAAGGCGCCGCGTTCATTTGCCAACAAGATAGTGCGCAAAGCCATGCTTGAAGTTCTACCCAGTACGCAACGGCTCGGACTTGCCATTAAGGCCGGGCAGCTGCTCAAACCATTATTGCCAGCCCAACTAAAAAGCAAACTACCAAGACTAAAACAGACTCAGCCATGGCCAAGCTCACAACACCGGCGCCGCATGCTGGTGCTGGAAGGCTGTGTGCAACCCCTAACTGCACCTAATACCAATGCTGCCGCCGCGCGTGTTTTAGACCGGCTAGGCATTTCGCTCTTCAGTGCCGAAAAAGCCGGTTGCTGTGGTGCCATCAACCAACACTTGTCCGATGCAGAAACAGCCAAACAGCGCATGCGCAACAACATTGATGCCTGGTGGCCGCACATCGACGCCGGTATTGAGGCAATAGTCATGACCGCTAGTGGCTGTGGTCTAATGGTAAAAGAGTATGGCCAGGAACTGAAAAAAGACCCTGACTATGCTGACAAGGCC
>CAMYNQ010000198.1 GCA_947259785.1 uncultured Chromatiaceae bacterium
CAAATTAAAGGAGATCTGGGCCATACGAATCCGGTTACAGCTAGCCAAACGTCTACGTGAGCTGGCGCTGTTTAATCTAGCGATTGATAGCAAATTGCGAGCCTGTGATCTCGTCAAACTGAAGCTCAGGGACGTGGCTCACGGCAACTGCATCGCTAACAGGGCTATAATAATGCAGCAAAAGACTAAACAACCTGTTCAGTTCGAGATTTCCGAACAAACACGCGGGGCGATCGCCAATTGGGTCCAGCATGCCAACTTAAGAAGTGAGGATTATCTCTTTAAAAGCCGGTTTCATAATTCCCCTCACCTATCAACAAGGCAATATGCCAGGATAGTGGAATCCTGGGTTTCCCAAATAGGACTTGATCCAGCCGCATACGGTACCCACTCGCTTCGGCGAACCAAGGCATCTTTAATCTACCGAAGGACGAAGAACCTACGGGCTGTACAGTTGCTCTTGGGACACACCAAATTGGAAAGTACCGTTCGGTATCTGGGTATTGAGGTGGATGACGCGCTGGAAATGGCGGAGCAAACCGAAGTCTAGTTGTTAAAAGCCGGTAAGCGCCTAATTCAGATAGACGCTTACCGGCCAACTCCGGCCATTCGCCGATCACCGGCAAACAACTGATTTATACACATGGCGGTCATTCAGCGTTAAGTTACGATATACAACCAGACAGTCCAAGCAGCCATTCGACTACTTCAATTGGCGCTAGCCCGCATATTTCATCAAGACGGACAGCCTAAGGTTGAAATTGTGTTGGAATATAAATGGTTAGCATAGAAAATGCTGCAGATTGATAGGGTACAGCTTGTCCTGATCGAGTTCAGGCAAAATCTGACAATCTGTCCGTAGACATTATCTGCGTCATTTGATCAGCGAACACCGGGGGGCCAGTAAAAAAACCCTGAACCTCATCACACGAGCGTTGCTGTAAATAGTCCAACTGCGCCTGGTTCTCGACCCCTTCTGCGATCACTTTGAGATTAAGACTGTGCCCTAAATTAATGATATTGGCGACGATCTCGGCATCGTTTTTGTTGCTCATAACATCAGCGATAAAAGACCGATCTATTTTCAAACGGTTAATGGCAAAGCGTTGTAAATAAGCGAGTGAGGAATAGCCGGTGCCAAAGTCATCCACTGAAAAATGTATGCCCATCTCCTGTAAAGACCGCAGCGTGTGGATGATAGATTTCTCATTCTCCATCAAGATGGTTTCTGTCAGCTCAAATTCAAGATAATGTGGATCAAGCCCTGTTTGACGCAAAAGTTCTCGCACCTGGGCTACCAAGTGGCCCCGTGAGATCTGCAGGCCGGACAGGTTAATGGCCATGCGAAAGTTCCTGTGACCATTGTCTACCCATACTGCAGCCTGGGTAAAGGCTTGATGTAACACCCATTCACCCAGGCTCAACATCAAACCACTTTCTTCGGCAACCGATATCAACAGTGTCGGTGAAACCCATTGCATGTCGGGCAGTTGCCAGCGTAGCAGTGCT
Organism: uncultured Chromatiaceae bacterium; assembly: GCA_947259785.1. Lineage (GTDB taxonomy): Bacteria > Pseudomonadota > Gammaproteobacteria > Tenderiales > Tenderiaceae > Tenderia. Next base: position 1,510 of record CAMYNQ010000198.1, read on the forward strand.
TCCATACCGATAAACCGACCATTGGTGAGATCAATTTTTGGCTGATAGGCGAGTTGTAACGCATTATTTTTCAATGCATGGCGTAACTCATTTACCAGGCTCAATCGCTGATTAATCGTTTCCCCCATCTTTTTTTCAAAAAACTGAAAGCCCTTTTGGCTAGAACGCTTGGCCTGGTACATGGCGATATCGGCATGTTTTAGCAGCGTGTTTGGATTATCCCCGTCATCGGGATAGATACTGATACCGATACTGGCACAGACGAACAACTCATTCAAATCCAGTAATAATGGTTTTTTCAAGTCGTCGAAAATACTGCTTACCACTTTCACCACACCTTCCGGGTTGGAGATAGCATTTAAAATAATCGTGAACTCATCCCCCCCCAGGCGGGCCACCGTATCGCTTTCACGGACGCACTGTTTGAGCATTGCCGACACGGCCTTAAGCAGGCTATCGCCCACGGTGTGTCCCAAGGTGTCGTTGATAATCTTGAACCTGTCCAAGTCAAGAAACAACAAGGCCAGCTGGTTGCCCTCGCGTTTCGCATTGGCGATGGAATTGATCAACCGGTCATAAAACAACTCCCGGTTAGGTAGCTCTGTCAAGGCATCGTAATAGGCAAGACGATGCAAGCGCTTTCTGACCTGTTGCTGTGAGCTAAGATCAGAAAATATTCCGGCATAGTTTATCACTGTGCCTGTTTCATCTTGAATAGCGGTGATGTTTAGCCATTCTGGATAGATCTCGCCGTTCTTGCGCCGATTCCAAACTTCCCCTTGCCAGCGTCCCTCGGCATTCAGGGTTTGCGAGAGCTCTTGGTAGAAGGCATCATCATGACGTCCTGAATCAAGCAGACTTGACGTCTTGCCGATGGCTTCGTCACGCGTATAGCCGGTGGTCGTTGTAAATGCTCTGTTGACGTCGACAATGCGTTGCTGGGCATCTGTGATCATAACCCCTTCCGGGGTGTTCTCCAGTATGGAGGTAGCAAGCTTACGAGCGAGGTAGTCAGCGTCAACCTCTTTTGATATATCTGAGAATGCGGTCAAACATTTACTAACATGCTCAGTATTATGCATTGCCACACTTTCTACGCGTACAACCATAACTTGACCATTGGTTTTTTTTATACGTAGCCTGGTTGATATTGGCAATTCGGAATCGAGTGACTGCTTGAGATGGGAAAAGAACGGTTTAGATTCCCCCCGGTTTAGCAAGGTAACAAAGGGTTTGTTAATCAAACGCAGTCGTTCGATACCCAGCAGCGTGGCAGCGGTAAGATTCACTTCCAGAATCTTACCCGTATCATCGAGGGTGAGGTAACCCACCGGGGCAAACTCATAGAGTTTTGCGTAACTGTCACGGGATTCTTCCAGCTGTATTCGTAGTTCACGCAGCTCACGGTTTTGCAATTCCAGCTCAACCTGATGTGTCTGTAACTCATGCAATATGCCATCATTGACATGACCCGTAGCGGTGGCATCCGTGCCCTGCATAAACGAGTTTAACAATTTAATGAGTTCGACTTTGCTCAGTTGATCAAGATTCATGTCTCACACCGTTAATAATCAGGATTGACCGGGCTTTCCTTCAATGAATTGCCTTTCAGAGCGACAACATATTACTTTACTCGCGTTCTCAACGCGTTCCTGTTTTTTTATAACAGAGGAGAAGCACGCTCATAATTAAGGTTCGCCCCACTTGATAAGTCAACGCTAAGGAAACTATAGATATAAAAGACACCCTGAGCAAATGAAACATTGACACACTGCGCTGGCCAACTTCACCCTTGCTTGAGTGGTGACGTCATTACCACGCCGACATCAAATACCCCCAGGTGTTTGAACGTTGTTATTGAGTTCGGTCATAGAAACCCCATAGATCTTTCCCTGAGCATTGACCAGGGCGCTGGCAGTCACTAACACCCTGATTACCCTGCCATCTCTAGTAAGACGTACGGCCTCAAATGGCGACCACAATTTACCCCTGCTAATCTCGTCAAGCATTTGTTGTGTGTTTTTTTGTTCAGCCTCAGGAATGAGAAGGATGATATTTTTACCCAGCGCTTCTGTCTCCGAGTAACCGTACAGACGTTCGGCGCCAGGATTTAATGCCATTATCTCGCCATCTAAATCCACCGCCATGATGGAATCATTGGAATCGTGCACCACGGTGGCAAGCCGCTCTTTTTCGGCTAAATTCACACGCAGCTGCTCAGCCTGTTTTATTTCTGTGATATCGATCAGGGTCAAGACCACCCCGTCAATGCGTTTAACCTCGGTAATGTAGGGGCGGATACGCAAGGAGTGCCAACGGTCACCCTGGTCACGAACCTCCTTGCTATAGGGGATCATGTGCTCAATCACCTCCAGGCAGGCACTCTCCAGGTCTTGTATATCAATATTGGGACGCAGGTTGCCGATGGGCCGACCGATATCGGTGTCGATGAGATTCAGCAATGTCTTGGCACTGGGCGTAAAACGACGAACCTTAAGATCTGCACCGAGAATGAGAATCGGCTGATTAATACTCACCAACAGATTGTCCAAATCATTATTGACATTGCTAAGCTCGTTGTTACGATTCTCCAATTCATCGTTGACCGTGGCCAACTCCTCATTGGTGGACTGCAACTCTTCCTTGGCCGTCTCCAGCTCTTCATTGGTGCTTTGCAGTTCCTCATTGGCCGACTGGATCTCCTCATTGGCCGACTTGAGTTCCTCGTTGCTGGCCTCTTGATCCTCGATGATCGACTTCATGTATTCACGGGTGTTGAGCAATTCGCGCTCCAACTCCTCGTATTGTTTATCTTGAATATCGACGGGTGCTTTATTCTTGTGGCGCGATTCAGAGGGCAATACTTCTGCCTGGGGCTCAATCAACACGAGCAGGCAGCGTTCACTGCCCAGCGACCCGGCCAGGGGTATAATTTGCAGGTTAATCAGCTGACGTTGGCCGTTGTGCCGAATCCCAACCCCCTGTCGCTCGACAGCCTCATGCTTTTTCATCGCCTCAGCCACTAGGCTACGTAACTCCATGACCAGATCCTGACGGGCCATCTTAAGTAGGTTCAAGCTGGCCACCCCGGGTATCGGGGAGATATAAGGGGAAGTA
>CAMYNQ010000199.1 GCA_947259785.1 uncultured Chromatiaceae bacterium
CCGGCTTTGAGTGATAATGCCTTTAACTCACCCTGGGCCTGTTGTTTGAGCGGCTGGATAAATACGGGAATGCCCGCCTTGGTCAGGGTGCGGACCGTGGTTTGATCCGTATTGGTTTGGCGTATACCGGGGAGTTCTTCAATAAACACCCGATAGAGTTGTTCGTTTTCAGCCGGTGCAACGCGTTTACCAATGCGCAGCAGGCTGGTTTGGCCAGGCGGCACGCTGAGCAGCTTGGGAAATACAATCAGGTCATCGGTCTCGGTCAAGACATCCTTGGCATCTTGGTCTTGATCCCAGGTGAAGCTTGAAACCTGAAGTTGAATCTCGTCCTGAGAGTTGTTTTTGATATTGATAATGTCGGTGCGTTGGTCCGCTTCAAAAAAGATACGTACCGGTGACAGGGTAAAGTTTGCTGCCAACAAGGATGTTGGCAGCAAGCATGTCAGGCACAACAACGACATCAAAGTCTTAATGGAGAGGTGAGGTTTCATACATTCCCTGTCTTTACGTTGTTATAAGGGAGATCCATCTCCCTTAGTGCTAAGTCGTTGAGAAACGCGATTAGTATTCGACCGTTACAGTCACGCTGCCAGCATAGGCACCTGTACCAACGTCCTGCAAAGCAGCAACACGACCGAAGATGGTGTGGGTGGTGGGCGCGTTGCTGACTGGGGTATTGGTGATGTTGCCTACAGCACCTGTGGTAGCGCCCCAAACGGTGCCGCCAGCGGCGTCGTTAAACAGTTCAAAGTTCAACGTATCGGTGCCATCGGTCATGGTACGGGCGGCGCTGATATAGACTTGGTAGGGGGTGTTTTTGGTACAGCGTACATTTACATCACCATTGGCATCTGCTGGGGTGGCGGATGTGGGGTCGTAGTTGCCAAAGTTGATGTCAGTGATGCCTGCTACGTTACAGACTGATACGACATTGGCGTTGGCGTTCAGGGTGCCGGTAGCTGTGGCAGCCCAGGCAACGCCGGATGAAACGATAGCCGCGCTAGCGACAGAAAGGGTGAGTAACTTCTTTAACATTTTTTCTGCTCCCAAATACTTCATGTAATGAACGGGAAAATGGTGCGCTCCCGAGGTCCAATTATTTTTGTAAGTGAATCGGGTTGATTCAACCGTTGTTACGGCAGGGGATTTGGGAACTTTAGTGTTTTCATGACTAATTAATCAAGTATTTAGTCATTTGGGTAATTAGCTAATTATTAATATCAGGAATTGTGAGCGTGTTGGTGAATGGTGCAGGGGTTGGGGGTTGGATGCGAGACTTAGCTCTATATAGGTCATTGATATTTAATGGAAAACTACATGCAACTGGGGTTGGTCATTAGATTACGGCGTCCAAGGCTTTATTCAGCACGAGATCGATCAGGCCCAAAGTGACCTTCTCCAGCCGGGCTCTAGCCCCAATCTCCTGCGTATTCAGAAATTGCCTAAGGACTCGCCGGCGAGTGTTTAGCAGTGCTTCAAGTTCATCCGCATCAATCTCACCTTCGATTTTCAGCTGAAGCCATTTTTCAATTTTCTCACCCGTTTCTTTGACAATGGACTCGGATTCAGACTTCGCACCTTGAATCAGATCCAACAAGTTAGATTTGATGAGACCCTTCGCCTCATCTCCGCCGGTATCGATCAACTGACCTAATGCTGACACCTTAGTCCCCTCCGTTTGGTGAACCTACACGAGATAGTTCGCCTGCGATGGCATAGTCATAATTTATCTCTATTTGCCGCCGCGTTTCATCTGCGTATATGGCGCTGAATAGTTTTTTCTTTCTAAGGGATAGTAGGCAATTGTCGGAAAACTCATCCCAGAGTATCTTTACGGCTGTTTGTCCCGTTTGGTCATTGTCGTCTTTGGATTTTGCAAACTCGAAGGCCTCTCGAAACTTGAGGTCGCCGGTTTCACAATACTGCTTAACATCGTTTTCAATCCAAGACATCTCCGAGCCAGCTGTCCAGTTGTCGAAAAACTTAATGTGTAAGGCTTTTAGCTTGGTAAAGTTTTCGTGGCGTGTCGCATCATAATGCGATGTAAACATCGCGCAGCCACTGAGTAGTAGGCCTAATAGTAAAGGTATTACAAGAAGGGAATTTCGCAGCATTTTATTCTCGTTATATCGGCACATGGGCTCTGCGAGCCGGATAGCAATCGATTTCTTCCAAGACGCTGGTTTTTATCGGCTCTAAGAGTTTATAGCCGGTGAACCGATCTTCAGCAAGGCTTCTTGGCGACTATAAACACAGCTTTTCCCTCACTGGGTTGCCAGGAGTAATCAATTACGAATCCTGAATCTGTTAAACACTTTTGTAATTCATCATGCGTAAAAAACATAAGCATCGGCATCAAGCCGATTAATCGTCCGATGGGTGTGATAAACTTCAACCAGCTCAAGGATTCACCCAGGCAGCTTGTGCTGCTAATGAATACACCACCGGGTTTAAGCATCTTATAAATCTGGGCAATTACCGCTTCTTTGTCCTCCACCAAATGCAAAATGCTAAGTCCCAGCACAACGTCCAGGGAATGCTCAGCTAGCTTAAGCGCCTCGATGCTGGATTGCTCAAACGTGATGTTTTCGATATGTGCTGCTGCGGCTTTGGCCTGGGCAATTTCAATCATTTTTGAAGAGATATCTATTGCTCTAATGTGTTTAACGTAGGGGGCATGAATGATTGCAGTCGACCCCGTCCCGCAGCCGAACTCCAACAGCTCCGTCTCCGGCTGAAGATGTGTTTGTGTAATTCGAAGTTTCGTCTGATATGCCGCTTCGTCCGCGATAGGCTGCCTGGAATAGCGCTTGGCGATTCTATCCCAGAATGTTGCCGAACTACTGGCCATTTCCATCACCTCCTTATCTTTCAAAACTAGTTTATACGGCTCATGCGTCTTGATCGCCCAATACCTCGCCAAGCCAAACTTAGCACCGAAGCCCATCATATTCACCTATATGGATCGTGCTCCATGTGAACATTTTGTGATATTTGCGTGACCGGCCCGTGAGCTCACTGTTTCATTCTTAGCGCTGTGGAGAGCGTCGGTGGAGTAGTACCTCCACAATAACTAGTCAATCAAGGAGTAAACGGTAATGAAAAAATTGATTCAGATAGCAGGTCTCTCAGTCGTGATGTTGGCAAGCTCCATGGCGATGGCAAAGGCACCCAATTTTTCCGCTAATGTCTACGGGGATGGTGCAGCGTGGGGTACAAAGGCAACAACAACACTTCCTGCCCCAAATGAACACAATCGTCAATCATTTGATGCCTTGTATGTAATCACCAACTCCAACAATCCAGAGGGTCAGCTCCCCGTGTCTGAAGCCGCGCCCGGCAATCCGGCTTACAATGGTGGTCGCTGGTTTACTCATACAGTGGAGTGGACGGCCGAAGGGTTTATGGCCCATGGCCTGGTACCAGTATTAACCTCGTATGAGGCGATTCAGATACACAGTAGTCTCGGTCATCTGGTAATTACACCCGGATCCTTTCCCGATGGTCCACCGGTCTATTTTCAGTGCCCCTTGCTGCCGGTGAAGAAATAGTGCCTGAAGCCTGGGTGGTGCGAAATCAGTGCCACCCAGGCGATACTAAACCGCTATTCCGTTAGAAGCAGAATCCATAAATGTTGACGTTCATTACGCAGCGACACGTTCAAAAACAAAATATCTAAATGATTGTGTTATTCCAGCAGGGGTAAGATGTTGCTCTGATCGTTCATCAATAAGCTTAAAGCCAGGCCCCAACTCTCTTTCTAGCTTAACTGCATCATACTGGACAATATCAAGACCACTGCATTTCGTAGGGCCACCAATCGCAAAGGCCGCGATAATCACGTAACCCCCTTCCTTAACAGAGGCTTCTATTGCTTTTCGGTATTTCACTCTGTCACCCCTATCCGTGAGGAAATGAAACACCGCTCGGTCGTGCCACAGCGAAAAACGGTGATCGGGGGCATAGTTCGTAACATCCTCAGTTTTCCAGTTAACCAAGTTAGAGCTGTCGCCCAAGCGCTCCTTGGCTATTGAAAGGGCAGTCGCCGACAAATCCAGTACGGTTATATGATTGAAACCAGCAGCAATGAGATGATCAACCAATGAGGAGGCGCCACCACCTACATCGATGAGGGAGTCTTGTTTGTCCAGGTTCAAACTGTCAATAAGGCTCAGCGAGAGAGTAGGTTCTTCTTGGTACCAACTGACCTCATCTTCGGGCCTAAGTTTGTATACAGAATCCCAGTGTTCTTTTGTATCCATAGAATTAATCAGAGCCTTTTGTCTTCTGGGAGTTTGGCTCATTGCCTACATCCTGGAAGAATAGTTGAATTCGCTTGAAACATATAATGGTTTTCCTGTTTAATATACCGTTTGCTAGCGAGAATAGGGGTTTCAAATATGGCTTTAGACCAACTCAAGGAATTTTTAAAGAAGATGCAGTCTGAACCTGCACTTAAAAATGAGGTGCTCGCTTCGTCAACTGCAGATGATGTTGCGCAGATAGCACTAAAGCTTGGTTATGAATTTTCAGGTGATGAATTATTGAGAATGTCAGGCAAGAAAGTTGGCAGGGTTACTGTTAAAAAGAACGATCTTCCTGGAGAGTACAATTAGAT
>CAMYNQ010000200.1 GCA_947259785.1 uncultured Chromatiaceae bacterium
TCGTTGGCCTGATGTAGATCCGAATTGCGGCTAACCACGATTTCTTTGCCCGGAGTTTTGAGGTCGATATGGATGGCAAACAGATTGCCTTTGTGCTTGTGATGGTTTTGCGGCTCCACCACCACACGACAACTTATGATGTGATCATGAAACTGTTCCAACTGAGCTGCTCGTTTGCGAATCGCTACCTCCATGGCTTCTGATTTGTCCATGTGGCGAAATGTGATTTGCAGAGGCAATTGCATCGAGTTCTCTCCTGTTTTGTTATTGGTTATTCCATGATAGAACTTTGCAGGCTTTGTCGCTAGCCTCGCTTTGAAATACGACTTAAAAGCCCTGTAAATGACACCAGTCAATATAACTAGGCGTTGAATTTTTGAGTATTTATTATCTCACGATTGGCATCAAAAGTGAGTATCCAACAATTAATGCAACCATCCGTCTTAAGCGTTGTTAGGCCAGTTTTCTATTGCTGTATGACGTCAGGAGAAGCAATACACCAAGGGCAGCAATAATGTGTTTTAAGGAATGCCCACTAATAAAAGGTAGAAAGGTATAGATAGCTTCGTCGTAGTGCTCGAATGCTTTTGCAAATATATATGCACATAACAACAACCAATAACCTATCGTATTAGTAAACTTTGACTTAAAGAACAAAAGTATTAACGGTATCACCATCATCGGAAGAAATTGAACTAAAACATATAACCTTAGGTCACCCTCGCCATTGGTTTCAGTAATATGCCAATACACGACAGAAAACACGCCAAAAACAATCAATGGCCAAAAAGAAAATTTAGCCGCGCGAACCGATACGAACTCAGCAATTATTACGGCAAACAATGCCATGAAAGCTATTGTCATTGGCAGACGGTCCCAAACCAATGTCTCGTTGCTCGGCCATAGATGATAGTAACCAGAACCAAAGGCAACCAGAGAAACGCCCACAAATAACAGTATGTATGCCGCTTTAATATCAACAACAACCCTGGCGTTTTGTGAGCGAAGGATATTGTAAAGCCCGACAACACCAACCACTAAAAAAGGTAGATTTGAAACCACATTCCAAAAATTTGGAATACCAGCAATAGCTCGTTGGTCTTCAAACAAATGATATTGAGAATCCTGCGCGATTGGATCTAACATCAACACAGCAATTACCCCAAGTATTGAGATAAGGCTTATTGCTGTTATGCCTATTTTTTCTTTTTTCATATTTATTTGGAAAATCCGCTACTGCTTTGGCTCATCCAACAACTCACCAGTATCCCTGGGCAATTGCCAAGAGACGATTGCTGTCGCAACCATTACCAACAAGCCTAACCACATCATGGTGATAACAGGATTAACACCGATTCCGGCAACAATGGCATAAATTCCCGAGGCTATTAACATGGCCAGATTTTCAAAGAAATTCTGGATGGCGACCGCTCCACCACTACCAATCGTTTTATGACCAATTTCCTGTAGCGCGGCGTTAATAGGTACCACAAACAGACCACCACAGACACCAGCCATAAAGAGTGCAAGACGAGCGACCCACACGCTATCCACTGTCGCCAGCAACACAATCACAACGGCCATTGCATAAGCTGCCAACCGCGCGCGACGCAGGTAGGCCATAGGAATTAGACGCGGCACCAGCACCGAACCCACTGCAATACCTATCGCCACAAACATGGTCAACATGGCAATATCAGTCGTCGAATCGAGGAACAAGACGGCAGGCGCCCATGCGACTAGCAGTACGCGCAACACAGTCGCAGCAGCCCAGAACAGGCTTACGCCAAGCGTTGAGAATCGGGCTCTCGGTGTGGCCAATAAGCCGCGCATCTGACTGAAAAAATCAGAAAGTGCGCGACCTTGAGACGGGCCAACAATTAAGTTGTGATGAATAGTCAATGCGATCAATGCTGACAATACATATAAGGCAATCACCGTCATCAATGCCATCGTAATTGAATATGACGCCAACACAGAGCCAACCAATGTACCGCTAAGAATGGCAAGAATTGTGGAACCCTCTATCCAGCCATTGGCCTTGACGAGGGTCTTCTCATCAACCAACTCAGGAAGAATACCGTATTTAGCCGGGCTATATGCCGCTGCACCCAGACCGATGACGGCGTATGCAATGAGTGGTTCAATGTGAAACAGCAACATGCCTGCACCGATCGCCTTGATCACATTGGCACCCAGCAATACCCGCGGTTTAGGGCGAGCGTCAGCATACCGGCCTACCCACGGCGCGATAAGCACATACGCAACCAGAAAAGAGGCTTGCAAGGCAGGCACATACCAATCGCCAAGTTCGGTCTGCTGCATCACCATGGTGATGGCAGTGAACAACACAGCATTGTCTGCAAAGGCCGTTAGAAACTGGGTGCCTAAAACGCGATAGAGATCGCGGTTCATGCTTGAGATTCCAGCAACTTAGTCGCTGCCACGTAGTCGATCTTGCCAGTCCCTAACACAGGTATATTGGCCGCATACATCACCTGACGCGGCACGCTGATCTCGGCAACGCCATCCGTCTTGGCCTGGGCTGACAAAGCAGCACGCCCCGCCCCTTCGGCATTGGTCAGCAAAACGACCTGCTCACCTTTGCGTGGGTCGGGAATGGCGATGGCCGCATGCAGCGCAGTTGGCCAGACCTTGCTAGCCAACACCTCGACCGAAGTCAAAGAAACCATTTCACCCGCCACCTTGGCAAAGCGCTTGGCACGACCACAGATGCGAATAAAACCGTCTTTATCAATCGTGACAATATCACCCGTGTCATACCACCCCTCACCCAACTCAGAGACAGGCGGCACCAACTCACCGGGATTATCACTTAATAAATAGCCCAACATCACATTAGGACCACGCACCTGCAGGCGTTGGCCTTCATCCAAACCAGGCACAGTGATCAAACGATATTCCATGCCCGGCATCATACGGCCGACACTCCCGGAACAATTTGCCAACGGCGTATTCCCGGCGATGACCGGACTGGTTTCGGTGGCACCGTAACCTTCAAAGATACGCACACCAAATTTATCCTGCCAAGTCCTGCGCACTTCTTCCTGTAATTTTTCGGCACCGGCGAAGACATAACGCAAGCTATAAAAGTCATAAGGATCGGCAAAACGTGCATAGCCAGCAAGAAAGGTATTGGTACCAAACAGAATAGTGGCATTGATGTCATAGGCTATTTCTGGCACCACACGATAATGCAGCGGCGAAGGATAGAAAAAGACTCGCACCCCAGAGGTGATCGGCAAAACCATTCCAGCTGTCATGCCAAATGAATGAAACAATGGCAAAGAGTTTAAGGCAATGTCCTGGGCACTGAAGTCAATGCGTGATACCAGCTGCTGAATATTCGCCAACAGATTACGATGCGATAGCACCACGCCTTTTGGTGTGCCTTCCGAACCAGACGTAAACAACACAACTGCACGATGATTAGCATCACGCTGCGCCAAGCGCAGTAACAGGCTATCAAAATGGCTCTGAACTAAAGCAATCAGCTTGTCGCTCCAGCCGATTGATTCTGAAACATCTTCCAGGTAGATCAACTCAACCTTGTCAGCCAACGCAGCGACTACATCTTCCAACTTGGCCTGCTGAATAAACCGACGTGAGGTAATAACACGTCTCAATACAGCTGTTTCACACGCCGAGATCATGCCCTGCTCACCAACAGTGTAGTTGAGCATGGCAGGCACGCGACCGTACAACTGCAACCCCCAAAAAGTAGCAACCGTCGCTAAGGTGCTTGGCAGCAACACACCCACCGTTTCTTTTGCCTCGCAGCGCTGGGCCAGCTTATGACCAAGAACGACTGAACGAGTAATAAGTGCGTTGTAACTTAACGGTGTGCGAGTGACATCTTCGACAACAATATGGGAACCACCGTGAATACGGCGCGCCTCAAGGAGGCGCTCTACCAGAGTTTGCTCTTTGTTCGCAGTCTCAAACATCATGTCGGACATCAGATCTGCCAATAATCGCCCCGCCTGTTCACGGCGAGCACGACCACGATATTCATTAGATACATTCAAACAACGAGGTGGCTGGACATTAAGAGTGATTTTTGGAAACCAACTCAAGCGCACACGGCCACGCAGGCGAGAAAAAGGCGTGTATTGAGCACCATCAATACGGATCGGCAACACTGTTGCACGGGCACGCTCAGCCACCAGGCCAGGACCTTGGTAAACCTTCATCAAAGAGCCTGTGACGGTAATACGACCCTCAGGAAAAATCACCACGCAACCGCCCTGTTCAACGCGACGAATCAACGAGCGAATCGAAAGCGGATTGGTTGGATCAAGTGGAAACAGGCTAACAAACTTAGCTGACAAGCGGCCAACCAAACTTTGGGCAATATATGTGTTAATGGCGAAGGTAGCGGGTACGGGCAAATAAGCATAGAACAAAACCGCGTCAAGCAACGAGGTATGATTGGCTGGATTAGCTCAGACTAGATCTGACACTTCGACTTGAAAAGAAGAGAGTTACCCGTTTTGATAAAGGTGTCGAATCTTAAATCAAAACGAAAAGGTAACTCTCATGATGCATACTAACAAT
>CAMYNQ010000201.1 GCA_947259785.1 uncultured Chromatiaceae bacterium
TTAGTTCAACAGTTACTATACGGACCCTTCTGGTCCGTATAGTCAATATAACAACCTTCTAACAAAGGTCCCTATTTAATTGTTTTCAATGACAATTAACTAAGCCTTATCCTGATATCAATACATGATTATCGGGACATGTCACTGAAGTATACAATTCATTCCCGTACGCCCCTATTTTTCATTGAATGACCGTTTTGGGTAGTTTGGGAGCAGGCCATCATCTGGGCCTAGGGGCATCAATTTGAATTTAGGATGGAATCAAAAATGGCGGCTTTGGTTAAGTGTTATAAGACACCTGCCCACATACGAAGGCCTTGTAGCATGTGTATAACTATACAGGGCAGGTGATCTTATAAGACCCCACGGACGAAACCGCGGGATGCTGGCTGATGCGCTATGGGGATTTGAATAAACTCTCTTCGGTCTAAACCAATTAAATGATGGGTAAACATGGTAGCCAAGACCATGAGTGACTTTGTTTTGTGTACATAGTACTGGTCTTGCTGCTTGGCATATGCGAAAAAACATGCACATCGGTATGATTGGCTAAGCGCTATTCTTACCGGCTTTATCCGATAATAATAAAACACCAATGATGTGCAATAGGCGCTAGCGATCATGATGATCCACCAATCACTATGGGTGGCGCACGAGGCAGTTGTCCGTTCATAAATATTTCAATGATCAGCATCGGTGCGCCACACTCAGGACAGACAAAGGTTGCGTGGTCCTGCTCATCACCATCTGCGCCGTTTGCTACGTCAGTTGCATCGTCTGGTTTATTGCACATCAATAGTTCACGCGCCAGTGCCAGGTTGTCCTTGCGCCCGGTGTTTGCGATCAGACCGTAGTGGCGGATACGGTGAAAACCTGAGGGCAGGACGTGGATGAGAAAACGACGAATAAATTCATCGCTGCTGAGTGTCATGGTCTTGTGTCGATGGGACTCATTGGCCCGATAGTCCTTCCACTTAAAGGTGACGCCGTCTTCATCGTGAGTGATGAGCCGACTGTTGGCGATGGCAACGCGGTGGGCATAGCGAGACAAATAGGCCAATACAGCCTCAGGCCCAGCAAAGGGACGCTTCGCATAAACAACCCACTCAACTTGGCGCAGGGGTTTGAGCCAATCGGTAAAGGCCTTGGTTTTCTCAAGCGCCTGGTGTTCACCGAAGAATTTCAGTTTGCCAGCCTGATGGGCAGTCGTTAGCTGTGCGAGGAACAGTCGCCGAAACAACCGTGACAACACTCGCACAGGCAAAAAGAAACCTGGTCGGCAAGCGATCCAGCGTTTCCCATCAAGCGACAACCCACCACCCGGGACGATGCCATGCACATGGGGATGATGCGTCATCGCCGACCCCCAGGTGTGCAATACCAGCGTCAGACCGATGTGGGCTCCCAGATGTTTAGGATCAGCCGCAATCAAACGCAGCGTGTCTGACGCAGCCTTGAACAAGATGGCGTAGACCACTGACTTGTTGTAATAGGCGATATCACTGATCTGTGCCGGCAGAGTAAACACTACGTGATAGTAATCCACCGGCAGCAGATCAACCTGGCGTGCTTCCAGCCAACGTTTGGCGGCACTGGCCTGACATTTCGGGCAATGGCGGTTACGACAGGAATTGTAGGCAATCTGTGTGTAGTCACAGGCTTGGCAACGCAGCACGTGGCCACCAAATTCAACACTGCGGCAACGTTCGATGGCTGACATGACTTTGAGCTGGCCGAGACTGAGATGACCTGCGTGTAACTGACGCCATGCCGGCCCGTCGGCACGGAAGATATCCGCCACCTCCAAGGCAGCGCGCGCCACGCGCGCGTCCTTACGTCGGCGGCTCCAACGACTCCAGCGGGCTAACTACCTCACGCAGTAGTTCCGTCGCCACTTGAGTATAAAGCGCGGTCGTCTCAAGTTTCTTATGACCGAGCAACACTTGGATCACGCGGATATCTACCTTTTGTTCTAATAAATGAGTAGCGAAACTGTGCCTCAGTGTATGCATCGACACACGTTTATTGATCCCAGCGTCAACAGCCAGCGTATGACAGACACGACTGAGCTGCCGAGCACTCATCGGGTTCACCGGATTCTGCCCCGGAAACAGCCAACCGCCGTCCAACAACTTGCCTTTCGCATGAGCTTCACGCCACCAGGCACGCAGTATCTCCAGCAGCACTGGCGAGAGCATGACATAACGATCCTTACGTCCCTTACCTTGATCTACACGTAAGGTCATGCGCGTGCCGTCGATATCACTCAGCTTAAGAGAAACGACCTCATTGATGCGCAGTCCTGCACCATAGGCAATAGCCAGAGCCGCCTTATACTTGAGCTTATCAGCCGCCTCAATCAAACGCGTCACCTCATCACGGCTTAACACCGCCGGCAATTTACGCGGCACAGGGACATGGCTCATCTTCTTCATCACATCCCAGCGATCGAGTGTGACGTCAAAGAAAAACTTGAGCGCAGTAATGTTGGCATTGAGTGTGATGCGGGAGATACCACTATCAACCATATGTAACTGGTAACGGCGCAGTTCTTCCGCTGTGGTGGTATCGGGTGAATGGCCAAGAAACCGCGTGAGGTTCTTGACGGCGCGGATATAATCGGCTTGGGTCTTAGGTGATAGTTTACGCATGGTCATGTCATCGATCATGCGCTGACGTAAAGGACTGATGGGGTGTGTTGTCTGAGTCATGAGTCTGCTCCTTTGATGAGAAGAGGCTTGGTGCCCCATACTCAAAATAGGTAACAGACTGCTAACGTGAATATATTGATGCGCTTAGATGATGCCCGCCTTTACCGCGAGAGCGGTTTAGTCCTTGGGCACAACTCGGTCAGCCCTAATCTGTTACGACAAAGCAACCCTATTAATCTTCATCACTACTGATCTTTTTCTCCTGTTTAGCCAACAGCCACACAAAGATACCAACGAGTGAGGCGAGCATAACAAGTTCGGCAATCACAATAATTTTCATAATATGTTCCTAAACATCTATTTTTTCAAAGCACTGAAAATCTGGCTGGCTATCACAATCCAATCACTTTCATTCAGCACAATATAGATCAATCAAAGCTGTAGTGTTTTTTAACCGCCGCACGAATCTCCCAGGTGCATGACATGCCAGCGGGAAATATAACGCGATCACCCTTGCCCATTTGTACCGGCTCACCACCATCGGGCGTCACCACCACATCACCCTCAAGAAAGTAACAGGTTTCATTGGCTTCATAAGTCCAGGGAAAGGTTGAGACTTCCTTTTCCCATATCGGCCAGGCAAAGACTCCATCGACTGCAACATCTTCAGCAGCAATCTGGCGCTTTATTTTAATCTCGCTCATTTTTGTTTCTCTTAATCTTCGTGATAGGTATAGCCTTTCAAACCAGCAGACAGCTCATCAAGATAAAGCGCTTTATCCTCATCTGGCATAGCTATTTCATTCAATTTTTCTTCATATGACGACAACAATTCGTCAGCGTCAAAATGGACATAGGCCAGTAACTCATCAACGGCATCACCATATTCCGGACTAACCATTTGATAACCATCTTCAGTTAACTCCACATCGACCGAATCAGTATCGCCAAACAGGTTATGCATGTCGCCCAGCGTTTCCTGATAGGCACCGACCAACATCATGCCTAACAGATACGGTTTTTCACTGGAGTATTCATGCAGGGGCAAACTGGTTTCCAGGCCTTCGTTGTCGACATAGCGATCAATGCGACCATCCGAATCACAGGTAAGATCCTGAATCACCACTCGTCGAGTCGGCTCTTCATCCAGTCGATGCAGAGGCATGATGGGGAATACCTGATCGATAGCCCAAACATCGGGCAACGACTGGAACAAAGAAAAATTACAGAAATACTTGTCGGCCTGTTTTTCATTCAACTCATCCAGCAACTCACGTTGCGCACGGACAGCAGGATTAAGTCGCGCCTTAACCCTGGCAGAAACCACGTAATAAAGCTGCTCGGCGCGGGCGCGTTGTTCCAAACTCATAATCCCTTGCGTGTACATATCCTGAGCCTGCTGCAACCAATGTACCGCATCATGGTAGGCCTCCAGCGGTGAGCCAATATCGGACTGGCTCATCACATTCCACAAATAATGAATCACCTTCGGATCTTCATCATTGTCCAAGCTATCAATATCAGTCGGGATCTCGATGATGTCGCTATCAATAATATTGGTAATCAACATGGCGTGATGGGCGGTCAGCGCACGACCTGACTCTGAGATGATCATTGGCTGCGGCAGGGCCTTTTCTTCGCACACGACCTTTAGCGCATGAACAACGTTGTTGGCGTATTCCTGGACACTGTAATTCATTGAACAGTCACTACGCGAACGTGTGCCTTCATAATCCACACCCAGGCCACCACCGACATCGACATACTCTAGCGTCACACCCAGGCCGTGCAGCTCAGCATAATAACGCGCTACCTCACGCATTCCGCCCTGGATGTCACGTATATTGGCAATCTGCGAACCCAGATGACAATGCAACAACTGAAATGTCTCCAGTTTGTCAGCCTGACGCAGACGGT
>CAMYNQ010000202.1 GCA_947259785.1 uncultured Chromatiaceae bacterium
TGTGGTAGCTATGTTGAGTGCAACGAGAGAACGTAGTGAACAATGTTGTACGAAAACGTAGCGGACGCAGGACGGTCCGGGCAAAAGGAATCAGCTGTCGCGTTAGTGAGTGGATTTCTGGAATGGACGCCAGATAATCTGTGACTAAGTAGCGACACAATCGCTTTTTAACAAACGCATGTTAAAGCGTTTTTAGATACTCGACCAAAGCCAGCCGTTGCGAATCTTCGATAGGCGGTAACCACTCCAGTTCAAACGAACCATCTGCCTTTCTAATCGCCCTGCCTGAACTATCGACCTTGATCACCGCAGTGACACCCACAGCATATTCATGTCCCGCATTACTGTTGGCTGGCAAAGAAGTATCAAACTCAAACAGGCCTGGATACTCAGCCTTATCCTTGGCCACGAACCCAACTTTGACCGGATCAAACTCACGGCTACCAACTGTAAAGCGATTAGAACGACAGGCCTTACCCGCCGCCCTCTCTTCATCGCTGCAACTGGGCAGGAATAACTCGTACAGATTGGGCACCGAACCGTTATGCAAATATGGCGCTGTCGCCCAGATGCCATTTAATGGTCTGGCCTTGTAGGCATTCAGGTTATTAGGAAAGTCATTATTGATTTCGAAATCCAAATGAAACTCGGTCTTGCCTTTAACCGGGTTATTGAAAAAAGCAACAATGATATCGTAAAGCCATTCGGCCCTTGCCCGTATCCAAGACTTATCTGGATCACGCGCCACAATCACACCTTGGGCGGCATTTTGCAACGCAAACACCACATGAGTAGTATCCGCAAAACTCTGCTTACCATCGAGACCAATGGCACGGCCTTTTAACATACCGCTATCGCCCTGATAGGTCAGTGCATTTGTCGCCATCTGCGGATCGGTACCGAGTAAAGGTACATTGGCAAACTGCGCCACCACCAGGCGTTTGTCATCATCGCGAACAAAACTCTCATCATCACTGTGACACAACTGGCACTTATAGGCTTTGAATACTGCTTCCCCCTGCTCGGCCAAACTGGCATCAATGGCAGGCAAGATATCTTCAGGCCAAAGTGGCGACTGCAGACTAATCAAGTGTCGCTCTAGCCTGCCGAGGTTACGCTTGTCGACTGAAGCCTTATAACCCAGATGTGCATCCTGTTCTTCTAGGCTAAAACTGGCAAACACACCCAGCACCTCACCGGTATTTCTGCCTAAAGGCCCAAGAAAACCGGCGGGTGGGCCATCATTATTATTGGCCACACCATTCCACTGCACATAATCATGCTGTGGCGTATCCCACAAAAATGGATAACTAACAGGCGCGTTTGGTGGGTTGAAATTAGAACTATCCCCCGGCGTCATATGCCCCAAGACACGGTTATAGATACGACCAAAGGCATCAAGGCGGCCATAACCATAGTCAACCACCTGAGTACCATTAACAGGTAAGTTAACTTGGTTGTATCCCTTTAACCAATCCAGTGATTCCTGAACCTCAGAACGTACCGCTGAGAGCTCTTGCGACATGTTCTGTGCCAGACGAGCCAACTTGGCCTCATCATTCAATGACGCACGCAAGGCCATTTCCAAGGCCCGTAACATGCCATCCATATCCGCCAGCGCTGGGCCGCCATCAATGCGAATCCCCACACCTTTATAATTCACCTGTCCGGTATGACAGGCGGCACAGGTAAAACCCATGTATTCTTTGTCTTGATATGTATCCTTAACCAGACCAACAGGCAGACCATCAGGATTGTTCCAACTTTCACGCTGGGTCAGATAACGATATTTACTCATGTTATCGGCGTTACGAAACAGGGCCTCGCTATCAGCTTGTTCAAGATGCAGAAACAGCTCATAGGGCATGAAGTCTGAACCCTGGGTAGTGTTGTAATACCAAAGACTATCCCAACGGTTCCAGTTCTGATCGAGATAGACAATCTTTTCTGTCGAGTCACCAAAATGATCATCCGGCATGGCCATGGCAGAACGGTCAGCACTTGTGACGATACCCTGAGATACATAGGTGCAGCTAGCAATCAACGAGCCGAATAGCAATAATGGCAGCGTAAATCTTTTATTCATACCCAAATCCTTTTAGCCAAAGCCTTTTCCAAGCACAGCATAATCTGTACATTTGAATGCCGACAACAAGACTGTAAGTTTAGATTAGCGTTGCTATTAGTGCGAGAACTGATTAAATATTTTATGCACAAAGAATGCTGTTTTACGCTGAGTTATTAAACAAGAGGCGGCATGACAATCGCCTTATCATAGTCATGACGCTGGCTAATGGCACCGCTCATCAAAAATACATCCAGCAAATTTTCATAGGATTGTTTTGAAATAACCGGTTTAGTTTCCCAGCAACCCAGTTGCTGATAGGTTTTCACTGTCTGTATCAGCACATCCCTGTCTACGCCGGGAAAGAAGTTTGCCTCATACTCAAGCGCGGCAATCTCTTCTGCCGGCGCAGCGATAACATAATCCAAGGACTTTTGATAAGCAGACATAAAGGCCCGCGCCATGTCTGTTGTCAGCCACTGCCGCGATGCACATAAACTACTGAACGCCACCGGCCCAATCGCATCACCCACCGCTGCAACCACATAACCAACACCATCATGTTCGAGTTGCTGCGGTGCGGGTCCCTGTAGATGCACATAATCAGCAGCACCATTGCGAAAGGCCGTTTCAATGGCCGCAACATCACCGGCATCGATAACATCAAGACTGGCGAAATCGACACCCTGTTGTTGCAAACCATATTTCAGCATCGCCAGCGGTTGAAAAAAATGATCCACCAATACCTTTTTACCGCAGAGCTTGTTCCAGCTGAAATCTGGATCAGGTTCACGTGCCGCGATAAAAAACCCATCCCGGGCATTAATCTGGGCGAAGTGGACAATGTTCACTTCGTCACCACACTCCAGTTCCGCAAACGAGGTTGCCACCGCCGATTGCGCCAGATGACAGTTGCCATTATTGATGTTTTCCACCACGGTATTATTGGGCGTTGCCACCACGTAATCCGATTCAAGCCCCTCATCACGTAAAAACCCACCTGCCATGGTCATTAACAAGGGGCTATAAAAAACAGAATGGCGCAAGGCCATGATATTGATTTTAGACATGCTGCTACCTTTTACTTCTGTGCTTTATTTTTATGACCTTCATGCTGACTAACCGATGCCTTGAACAATAGCCGCAGCCTTTCCAGTCGTTGTCGATTGACACCAAAATCCGACCGCCCCAGCCGCGATGCCGAGCGAATATGAATAACATGATTATCAACATCCATTCTTAGTTCCACATCATCGACAAAACCCAACCACTGAGTGGTAAAGCTGGCCCAAAGATAGGTTTGCTCTTCCGTTTGAATACTGCCACCATTAGCCACCACAGCGGCCTTAAGGCTTAGCCAGGCACTATCCGCTGCATCACTAAAGACCAAAGGCGCAATATAGGCAGATGAAGATTTTTCTTCACTGCAAACGCAATTGGGCGTGTTCGGGCAAGGGCTTAGTTGACCAGCCACTAGGCCAAGCTTGGGCTGTCCCTTAGGCAACAGCTTAAACCCAAGCGTCAACAACCCAAGCGCCACAACAATCCCAATCAGCCAATACATAATCGTTTTCATTAATTTCCTGATAAAAAGGCAACCAGTAAAATTACTCTGACCCGAATGGCACTTGCTTATCGTAGCGGCCAGAGCGGCCCGGTTAAGTGGTGAAATACTATACGGCCAGGTTATATAAACCGGCATCTATTATATAGCAACAAGAAGACCATCTATGGACAGCCAAACACGCTTTGTTGCCTTTGGCGCATCACGCCTGGACTTTGAATTGCAATCCTGGGTAGAAAACCCAGAGCTACGCGGTCAAGCACTCGACTCACTCAACAGCGCCATTTACAAACGCTTCATGGCTGAAGGGATAGAAATCCCCTACTCCAAACATGATCTGTATATCAACGAAATTCCTAAGAGCTAGAGGATGACATAAAGGCTATTCCGCTAACGACCAATTGATAGGCTGCTTGCCTTGCTGTTTTAGATATTCGTTGGCCAATGAAAAACAGCCCGACCCTAAAAAAGCGGCAAAATCCTTGCCCATCTTGGAGGCACCTAATGGGCTTGGATGAGAGGTCTTTAGGACGCAATGTTTAGCGGTATCAACCACAGAACAGACATCATGGGAAAAACGACCCCATGCCATAAACACCACCCCTTGTTTATGCTCATTAATATGCTGGATGCAAGCATTGGTAAACCTTAACCAGCCCTGCTTGCTATGGCTATTGGCCTCCGCAGCCCGCACCGTCAATGAAGCATTGAGTAACAAAACACCCTGCTGGGCCCAGGCTTCCAAATTGCCCGAGCTTGGGATCTTAATGCCTAAATCTCGATGGAGTTCTTTATAGATATTGCGCAAGGAAGGCGGAATTTTAACGCCATCAGGCACGCTAAAGCTTAAGCCGTGGGCCTGCCCTTCACCGTGATAAGGGTCTTGCCCGACAATCACGACCTTAATATCATTAAAGGGTGTATATAGAAAAG